>JBKHDP010000001.1:0-44455 GCA_046541255.1 Paracoccaceae bacterium
AGGCCTCGAACTGGCTGCTCATCAACCTGCAGAGCCATTCGGACCACCATTACAAGCCCGACCGGCGCTTTCCGCTGCTGCAGAACTACACCGAGGACGAGGCGCCCCAATTGCCCTACGGCTACCCGGTGATGACCGTCCTGGCACAGATCCCGCCGCTCTGGCGGCGGATGATGAATCCGCGTGTCCGCGCCTGGCGCCGGCGTTTCTATCCCGAGATCGTGGACTGGAAGCCCTACAACAAGGCGCAGACCCCGCCGCCCCGCTAGGGGCCGCGCATGCTCACGGGTGTCGGAAAGCCTGGGTCCCGATCAGCAACTCGTGATCCTGCCGCAGCGTCTCGTTGGTGAGGATCGCGCGGTCGCGCGCGAGGAACACATGCCATGTCTGCAGCGCGATCGGGCGCGGCTGCGCGAAGGCGCGGCAGGTCAGCACCGCGATGTTGCAACGCCCGGACGGATCGCGGACCGAACGGTAGCGGATTGCCTCGGCCCCGTCGCCGCGCAGCCTTTCCGCGAAATCGCAGCAGGGGCCGTATTCGGTGGGATGGGTCCAGGGGCCCAGCGGCGCAACCTCGGGGTGGGTCAGGTCGATCGCAACGGGTGCCGCGATCTCGGCCTGGATCGCGGTGTGGGCCGTGGTGGTATTGGGCAAGGGGGTTCCGGGCGAGGCGCGATAGAATTTCACCAGCCCCCAGGCGCTTTCGATCGCGGCCGTCAGCGCCGCCTCCGAGGCATAGAACACGCCCGGCGTGTGCCCCGCCCGCCGAAACCGGGAATTGCCGGGGTAGCGGCCATAGCGGAAGGGAGAGCGGAACTGGTAGTCCAGATGCGCGCAGTCCGCCGGCACGGCGGGCTTGCTGGCCTCCAGCAGCGCCTCCAGCCGATGCTGTTCGGACAGGGTATCGACGATCTTCTGGGTCGAGGGGCGATACTGGCCCTCGATCACGCGCCAGACATTGCCGCGAAACGGCTCAAAGGGGAGCACGCGCCGCGTCCAGGTAGCCCATCACCGCCACCAGCCCCGCGGCGCTGCGGACCAGCTCGGCCGGAACGCCGTTCAGGTCGGTGTTGCGGTTGCGCATCCAGGCGCGATTGGTGGCCGTATCGCCGCCGCTGATCGCATCGAGAGAGCGGAACACCCGGATCAGGTAGAGCGCCAGCTCCAGCGACTTGCCGGCGACCGGCACCACGCCTTCCTTCATGCGCGAGACCTGCGGCGCGCTGACCCCGATCGCCTCGGCGATCTCGGCCTGTTTCAGGCCAAGCGCCAGCCCCGCCCGCACCACGGCCTTGGCAACCAGCCGGCCGTCTTCCGAGCTGGCGTCGGCGAGACGTTCCTGAACGGCGTTTTCCATTTCAATCACCCCATTTGGGAACGAAATGTATTATTTCTTTCCTCAGAAAGCAAGACGGCACAAAAGCTCTTGCCGGCTCTGATGGCGCCCCGCCTAGGGGATCACCAGGCGCGGTGCCGGCCCGATCGGGATCGGGCCAAGGCTGGCAACCCGGTTGCGGAAACTCAGCGGAAGGTCCAGCGTCTCGGGATTGCCGGACAGGCCCGCCAGCAGCGACAGCCCTTCCAGAAGCGTGTTGGCAAGGCCGGGCGCCAGCATGCCGCCCTCGCGCCCCAGCCGCAGGATCTCGCGCCAGTTCTGCGCGCGCAGGTCCAGCCGGCCCTCGGGCCAGCCCTCCTCATCCACCTCCAGCCGCCCCGCGGCCTCCAGTTCAAGCCCGCCCCAACGCAGTTCCGCCCTGGTGATCTTCACCTGCCGGGGTTGAGGGCGCACCCCTTCCACCGCCGCCATGTCCCAAGGGCGGTCGAACTCCACAGTCAGGTCGGCGCGCACCGCCTCCAGCGTCTCGGGCAGGCCGCGCGCCATCGGCGCGGGCGGGGCCACCCCGTCGGCAGTGACGGCAAACCGGTAGCTGGCCCCCGCCGCAGCCTCTCGCCTGACCGCCGCCGACAGCCGCGCCACTGCCCAGGCGCCGCCCTCGCCCGGCGTCAGGGTCAGCGTTTCGGCCGCCAGGTTCGCGCGCTCCAGCGCCAGCGGCGCGTCGGGCCGCAAGATCAGGCTGGCGCGCATGTCCTGCCCGGCGACGCCCAGCTTGCCGCGCGGCGTGGCCAGCAGGAAATCCTCGGGCCAGACGGCGATAAGGTGCCGGGGCCGGTAACTCAGACGCATCAGATGGAAGTCCGGCGCCTCCCAGGCCAGGCCGGAGGCCGGATCGGCCAGCGACAGGTCTGTCAGCCTCAGGTCGAAGCGGTTGGGAAATCCCCGCACCGACAGCGTGTCATGCTCCGCCACCCAGCCATCGGCACGGCGCTCGGCGAACCAGTCCTCGTAGGCGGCGCGCAGTTCCTGCGCGCCCCAGATCCACAAGCCCGCCCATCCAAGGGCGGCCAGCAGGATCACCAGCAACAGGCGTTTCACGCAGGTCCCCTTTGCATCCGCCGCAAGGATCGTGTTTAACCGCGCGCCGAGGAAAGGAAAAGTCGCATGTGGGTGTTCGGCTACGGCTCGCTACTGTGGAATCCCGGCTTCGAGGTGGCCGAGCGCCGCCTCGCGGTGCTGCCCGGCTGGCACCGCAGCTTCTGCATGCGCTCGATCCACCATCGCGGCACCGAGGCCGCGCCGGGGCTGGTACTGGCGCTGGACGCCGCGGACGGCGCGATGTGCAACGGCGTGGCGCTCTCTCCTCGCCCCGGATCGGAAGACGCGACGCTGGCCTATCTGCGCGAGCGCGAACTGATCTCCTCGGCCTATCTGGAGCGGCGGCTGCATGTCCAGCTGGACGACGGCCGCCAGGTTGAGGCGGTCACCTACGTGATCGACCCGCAGCATGTGCAATATTGCGGCGGGCTGCCCATGGAAGAGCAGGCCGCGATCATCGCGCGGGCCATCGGCGGGCGCGGTCCGAACGACGAGTACCTGCACAATACCGCGGCGCATCTCGCGGAACTGGGCATCCGCGATGCAGACCTCGAATGGCTGTCGGAGAGGGTCCGCGCGCTGACCGGATAGTGCCTTGGCTTGCCTTGGCCAAACCCTTAGGGTGCGCGTGGAAAACCTGAATGGGAACCCCCGGATGCACCAGCCGGACCTCGAGGCCGCGCCGCAATTCTCGCAACCTGTCCGCCAGATCCTGCTGATGCTGATCGCATTGGGGCTGACGGGCTTCGGCGCGTTCGTGGCACTGCCCCGTGTGCTGCCGGTTTTCGAGGCAAACCCCTATCTCAACGGCTTCATTTTCGTGGTCTTCGTGATCGGGGTGCTGGCCTGTTTCTGGCAGGTGGCGCAGCTGATCGCCTCGGTTCGCTGGATCGAGGCCTTCGCCAGCGGCCGGGGCGTGGACCAGATCAAGACCCCCCTGCTGCTGGCGCCGCTGGCCACGCTGCTGCGCTCGCGCGGGCACCGGATGCAGATCTCGGCGACGTCCACGCGGTCGATCCTCGATTCCGTCGCAACCCGCATCGACGAGGCGCGCGAGATCACGCGCTACATCGTCAACATGCTGATCTTCCTGGGCCTTCTGGGTACGTTCTACGGGCTGGCGACCACCGTTCCCGCGGTGGTGGACACGATCCGCAACCTTGCGCCCCAGGAAGGCGACGAAAGCGTGGAGGTGTTCAGCCGCCTGATGAGCGGGCTGGAAGACCAGCTTGGCGGCATGGGCATCGCCTTTGCTTCGTCGCTGCTGGGGCTTGCCGGCTCGCTGGTCGTGGGCCTGCTGGAACTCTTCGCCGGGCATGGGCAGAACCGTTTCTACCGCGAGCTCGAGGAATGGCTGTCCTCGATCACGCGGCTGGGCTTTTCGCATGACGGCGATGGCGGGGTGGATCAGAATGCCGTGGTGGCGGTGATCGACCACATGGCCGACCAGATGGAGCAGCTGCAGCAGATGTTCGCCCAGTCCGACGAAAGCCGGGCCATGGTGGACGACAAGCTGGGCCAGCTTGCGGACTCGCTGGAACGGATGACCGAGCGCATCGAGGCCACCGCGCCCTCCTCCAACGCGCTCATGCGCGTGGCCGAGGGGCAGGAGCGGCTGGCCGCGATCCTCGAATCGCAGGAACGCCACGAGGGGCTGGACGCCGAAAGCCGGATGCGCCTGCGCTCGATCGACGTGCAGATGCTGCGGATGCTGGAAGAGATGTCCGCCGGCCGGCAGGAAAGCATGGCCGAACTGCGCACCGACCTGGCCGCGCTGACCCGGGCCGTCAACCAGCTTGGCGCCCGGACCCGCGGCGCGCAGCCCGTGGCCTCGTCCCGGCTCCGTCCGCCGCAGCGCGAGGGACGGGAAGGGGAGGGCTAGGGCATGGCGCTGTCCCGCCGGACCGGGCAACGCTTCCAGGCCTCGATCTGGCCCGGATTCGTGGATGCGATGACGGGACTGCTGCTGGTGCTGATCTTCGTGCTCAGCATCTTCATGCTGGTGCAGTTCGTCCTGAACGAGACCATCACCGGCCAGCGGTCCGAACTCGACACGCTGTCCGGAGAGGTCAGTACATTGGCCCGGGCGCTGGGCATGGAGCAACGCCGCAACGCCGACCTGGAAGACCGGGTAGGCGAATTGTCGGCGACGCTGGAGGATGCCGAGGACGAGGTCGGGCGACAGGCCGCGCTGATCGACACGTTGCGGACCGAGCGCGCCGAACAGGACGCCGCACTCGACGAGGCGCGCGGGCGCATCGCCTCTTTCGAAGAGCAGGTGGCGGGGCTGCTGGCGCAACGGTCCGACGACGAGGCGCGCATCGCCACGCTGGAAGACAGCCGCGACGACCTGCAATCCGAGCGTGACGCGCTGGAAACCGCGCTCGCCACCGCCCGCGACGAGATCGACGCCCAGCAGGAGACCGCGAGGCTGGCCGCCGCCCGGCGCGAGGCGCTCGAGGCGCTGGTTGCGGATCTGCGCGCCGAGACCGCCGCCGGCGAAGAGGCGCGCGGCGCGCTGACGGCCCAGGTGGCCGAGCTGGAAGAGGCCCTGACCGAAGAAGAGGCTGCCAGGCTGGCCGAGGCCGCGGCCGCCGAGGCGCTGCGCGACCGGCTGGAAAATTCCGAGGCCGAACTGACGGCGATGTCCCTCGCTCTCGAGGAACAGCGCGCCGAGGCCGAGCGCACGCTCACCCTGTTGGCCGCCGCCGAGGCCGCGAGCGAGGATCTGAACGCCAAGCTGGCCGCGGCGTTGCTGGCGCAGGAAGGGCTGGAGGCCGATCTGGCCACCGCGCGCGACCGCGCCTCCGAGGCCGAAGGCACGGCCCAGGATCGCGCCGCCAGGGTCGCCGAACTCGAGGAGCGGCTGGCGCTGGCCCTGGCCGAGACCGACAGCCAGGCGGAGCGGCTCGACGATCTGGAGACCCGGCTGGCCGCCGCGCTGGTCTCGGGCGAGACCGCGCGGGCAGACGCGGAAGCCCTGCGCGAGACGCTCGCGGCCGTGCAGGACGATGCCGCGATGCGGCTGACCGAGGCCGAGGCGGCTCTGGCCACCGCGCTGTTGCAGGCCGAAACCCGCGCCCAAGAGGCGCAGGACGCTCGGGCGCAGGCCGAAGCCGCCGAATCCGAGGCCGGATCCCTGCGCGAGCGGCTGGCCAGCGCGCTGGAACGGATCGCCGCAGGCGAGGCCGGAGAGGAGGCGCTGCGCGACCGGCTGGCCGCCGCGGAACGCGCTTCGGAAGCGGCCACGGCCCGCGCCGAGGCCGCCGAGACCCGCGCCGCCGCCGCCGAAACCCGACTGGAGTCCGAATTGGCCGCTGCCGCCGAAAGCGCCAGCGAAACCGAAGCCCGTCTGCGCGACGATCTGGCCGCTGCCCAGGCCGAGACGGCAGAGGCGCAGGCCGCGCTGTCCGATGCGCAGGATCGCGCCGCATCGCTGCAACAGGAGGTCGAGGCCCGTACCGAGCTGGAACGCCAGCTGGCCGCCGCCCTGTCCGCCCGTCTGGACGCCGAGCAGCAGACCGAGGATCTGGGTGCGCAACTCGCCGCCGCCATCGCCGCCCGCGAAGACGTGGAAGTCGACGCCGCCCGTACCCGCGAGCGTCTGGCCGCCGCGCTGGCCGCGCGCGACCAGGCCGAGGCCGAGACCGAGACGCTGCGTGCCGATCTTGCCGAGACCCGCGATAACCTGGAACAGGCATTGGCCCGCGCCGCCGCCGCACGCGGCGACGCCGAGGACATGCTGTCGGAGAACGTGCGCCAGCAGATGCTCCTGAACCAGGCCAATGAAACGTTGGAAGACGAACGCGCCCGCGCCACCGAGGCCGAGCGCGAAACCGCGCTTCTCAACCGTCAGGTCGCGCAGCTGAACCGTCAGCTGCGTCGGCTGCAGGCGCTGCTCGACGCCTCGCAGAGCGAGGAAGAGGCGCAGGAGGTCAGGATCGAGTCGCTGGGCCAGGATCTGAACGCGGCGCTTGCGCGTGCCGCCGCCGCAGAACGCCGCGCCCGCCTGCTGGAGGAGGAACGCGCCCGGCGGCTGGAAGCCGAAAACGAGAACCTGGCGAAATACCGCTCGGATTTCTTCGGCCAGCTGCGCGACCTCATGGGCGCGCAGGAGGGCGTCCGTATCGAGGGCGACCGCTTCGTGTTCTCTTCCGAGGTGCTGTTCCCGCCCGGCGAGGCCGAGATATCGGACGCCGGCCGGGCCGAGATTGCCAAGGTGGCCACGATCCTCAAGGGCGTGATGGACGAGATCCCCGACAGTCTCGACTGGGTGATCCGCGTGGACGGGCATACCGACGACGTGCCCGTGCGAGAGAACGCCGCCTTCGAGGACAACTGGGAACTCAGCCAGGCCCGTGCCCTGTCGGTGGTGCGCTACATGATCGACGCGCATGACATCCCGCCGGGCCGGCTGGCAGCCAACGGCTTCGGCGAGTTCCAGCCCGTCAACCCGGCCAGCACCGCCGAGGCGCGGGCCCAGAACCGCCGGATCGAACTGAAGCTGACCGAGAAATAGCCGCTCCGGTCCGACGACCGCGCCGGGCCATCGGCATTCTCAACGCTGATAGACGAAGCGGGCGTTCACACCGTAGTTCACCGCGAAGGCCACCGCGATGCCGACCGCCTTGGCCAGCAGCGGTGCGACGCCCAGCCCGGCGATGAAAAGCGTCACGCCCATGTTCACCGAAAGGCCGATGGCGGCCCCCAGGGCGAAGGCCGGCAGACGGTGCAGGCTGATGGGCACTCCGAAGACGAAACGCGACGACAGGCCGAAATTGACCAGCAGGGCCAGCAGGAAGCTCAGCAGGCCGGCGCCGGCCAGGGGCAGGCCCGCCGCGAGAAGCAGCGCCAGCCCGCCCAGATCCACCAGCGCCGCCGTCCCGCCCGTCGCGGCATAGCGCAGCACACGGCGCATGTCCGGCAGCGCCCGCATGTCACGGCCCCTCGGAGCGGCCGGGGAAGGTGACAGAGCCGTGCAGATCGATGAAATGCTGCTCAGCCAGCAGATCGAGCAACGGGATGTCGACAAAGGTGGTGACCGCGAACAGGATCGCCGTCAGGCTCGCCGCCGCGACCAGCCGCCTTTCCCGAAACAGCCTCTCCGGCTTTCGCGCCACGGAGCCCGCTTTCAGCGACAGCGCGTAATACTGGGCGAACAGGTAGACGACGACAGGAAAGATCAGGACATATTCGATCCGGTACTTGGTCACGAAAACCGCCAGGACCATGGTGCAGAGCAGCGCATAGGTGAGGTTTGCAACCGACAGCCGCGCCTCGGTGTAATACGCGAAGGACTTGCGGTAGAGCGCGAGCCGTTCCTGTCCCAGTTCGGCGGTGATGTCGCGAAACTCCGCCAGCCGCTTGGTGTTCATCAGGAACGCGCCGCCGAACCAGAAGCTGAGCAGAACGGACATCGGCGGCAATGTGAGCGGATCGACCATGGCCCAGCCCAGCATCAGCCGCAGCGGATTGTTCAGCGACTCCGAGAGCACGTCCACATAGGGCCGTTCCTTGCTGCGGATCGGGGGCACGTTGTAGACGACCCCGGCCAGAAGGAAGCACAGCGTGATGCCCGCGAAGGCGGCGTTGACCAGCAGTCCCAGTGCGATGGCGGCGCCGGCAAGGGCCGCGTAGGCGAAATAGACCACGCGGCTGTCCAGCGCGACCTGCACCGCCGCGCGTTCCGACTTCTCCGGGTGGTGGCGGTCGAAATCGCGGTCCAGCCACTCGTTGATGACGTAATTCGCCGAAGCCGCGCAGACCGCCGCCAGAAGCCCCGCGACGATGTTGAACGCAAGGGCCTCTCCCTGGTCACCGCGCAGCAGCAGCGCCAGGGCAATGCCGGGCAGGATGAAGACATGCTTGGTGGCGTGGTCGAGGCGCGCCAACCGAAGGTAATCGCGGACACTCGCTTCGGGCGTGGCGACGCCTGCCGCAAGGCTGTGGTCTCTGCTCATGACGCGGGCCTCTCCAGACTGGGTGCGCTAGGGACAGTGCCGATGGGGTTCGAAAGGCGCCCGGTTCGACCCCGCGTGGCCAGCAGGGCCAGCCCGGCCAGAGGGATCAGCCAGATGATGCGGGCCTGGAACCTGTCGTAGGGCGAAGCGAGGATGCCGCAGATCGCGGCGTTCAGCACCACGCCCAGCAGGAGCGCCGCGCAGAGGATGACAAGGCCCGGTTGTGGCTCCGGCCGGTCACGCCGGTGGCGCAAGGTCCAGCCCAGGGCGCCCAGTGCCAGCAGCGTCGTGCCCCATGTGCTCGCATGCAGGGCCGTCAGCATCCAGCCCTCGTTCAGTGCCGTCAGCTCGCGCAAACGGGTTTGCATCCAGCCGGGATAGGGCGCGAACCAGGGCGGCAGCGTCGCGTCGTCCCGCGGGATCGCCGCGGCGGCTACCATTCCGCCCGCCGGATCGAAGCGCACCAGCTGCTCCAGCCACGCCCGGGCGGCGAAGTCCAGCACGGCGAGCGGATCATCGGCGAGAACGGCGCGGGTCAGGGCGAATTGCTCGGTGCTGATGGCGATCTGCATCTCCGGCGGGGCGTCGGCGAAGACCCTTTCCTCGGGCGTGGCGCCCCCGAACAGAAAGGCGCGCCATTCCATCGGCAGCTTGTCGACATGGTCACAGATTTCGAACCCCGCGCCGGGGCAGGCGCGTTGCAGATAGTCGACGGCCGGGCCGTCATCCACCAGATGCGCCACGAGATGCGGTCGCGTGAGAAGCACGGTGTCGCCGCCGCGGGTCTGGAGCGTCTTCTGCACCTGTTCCAGCCCCACCGCCGAAACGGCTGCCAGACCGATCACCGCCGCGCCCCGCCACATCGCCGCATCGCGCAGGGGCAAAAGCAGCAGCGCCGCCGGCAATGTCAGCCCAAGCAGAAGGTGGCTGGTATGCGAGACCATGGCGAAGCTGGTGAGGGCAAACAGGAGGCCACGCTCCGGCCAGGACAGCGCCGTCCAGCCGGCCATCAGCACGGCGATTGCCATCACCAGCACCCCCGACAGGATGTCGGGCATGGCGATTCCGGTGACCAGGCCCAGCGGCGTCAGCAGCCCCAGCGCGCCGAGGCCCAGCACGAAGCGCCAGCCGGGCGCCAATCCCAGGACACGGGCCCACAGCAAGGCCGCCGGATAGGCCACCATCAGCGCCTGTGCGAAGGCCAGCGGCCAGAGCCGCCCGAACTCCAGCCCGGTCCAGGCGAAGATCTGGTAGAACATCGACCGCCCGCTGAACAGGATGCGCGGCCCCTCCGGCTGCGGTGCCGCAGCGACCGGCTCGGCCACGGCCGACGCCGCAACCTCCAGCGCCGACGCGGCCGCCGCCGGAGAGACATCCACGAAAGGCAGCAGCGACAGCAGCCGCAGGAAGCCCTCGGGCCGATGCAGGTAGATGACGGAATCGTAGTAGACACCGATCCCGCCATTGAACAGCGTGACGGGAAGGAGGGCCGCCGCCCCCAGAACCACCCAGGGCCAGAGCGGCGCCGGCGCGCCTCGGACCACTGGAGCCGCGCCGCGTTGCGGGCGCAGCCCGTCAGTCGCCTTGCGCAGGCGGCGCAACAGGCGCAACGATGGCTCGTCCACGCCCAGCGTGAAAAGATGCGCCAGCCCCAGCGTGACAGCCAGATAGGCGGCCGCCACCAGCGGCTCCGGCAGTCCGAGGGCGACGCGCTCCCAGGCTACGACGGTATAGAGCAGCGGCACGTGCACGAGGTAGAGCGCGAAGGAGATCCGCCCCAACCATTGCAATGGTGGGCGCTCGAACACGCGGCTGGCAGCGGCCACGAGTTGCACGCCCAGCAGGATGAGGCTTGCCGCCAGAACCGGGACAAGCCCCCATGCATTGCCGGGCTGCAGACGGCCAGGCAGGATATCCATACCCCAGCGCGCGGCAAATCCCTGCCCGGGAGCGCCCAGCACGATGCCCAGTCCGAGCGCGGCGACGGCTGCCCAGGGCGGCAGGCGGTCCAGCATCCCGGCCTTGCGCGCCTCGTAGATCAGCGCGCCGGCAACGAAGCACAGATAGGCGTCCCGCAGAACCAGCAGGCCAAGCGCCGCGAAAGCCGCCAAGGCCACGAAGCGCAGCGCGCGGGCCCATGCGCCCAGCCAGTAGACCAGGAACAGCAGGACCGAGCCGACAAGCTCGATCTGCATGGTCCACAACACGTTGTTGAAGGCCGATCCGCCGGTGATGAAATTGCTGGCCAACCCGTCCACAACCGCCGCGCCGACACCGGGCACCGGATCTTGAAGGGTGTAGTCCAGCCAGTCCGAGGGAGCCTGCAACGAGGCGGCCAGATCGCGCGCCGCCGTCGGGAATGCCGTCAGAAGGGCCCATGCCAGCAGGACACTGGCAAGCACCGGCAGGGCCAGCCGAAAATAGCGCGTCAGCACGTTTTCCAGCAGATGGCGTTGCCGCCGCTCGGCCGCCGCGGCCATGACGAAGCCTGACAGGACGAAGAACACCGACACCGCGAACGGCCCGTTCCACAGCAGGCCAAGGGGCGTGTCCGCCAGCCGGACGGGCATGTCGGTGTAATCGGGCACCCAGGCCGGATGCAGCATCGCCAGGTAATGGAACACGACAACGATCAAAGCGGCAAAGCCCCGCAACCCGTCAAAGGCCATGATGCGCCCGGCGGATGACGCCTTTGCCGAGGCTTGCAGAGCGGGGGCGATCATCACTCTTCCCTTCGCGCGCTTTTCGTACCCATGCGTTGGGTTTCGGACACTATAGGATGAATCTGGCGAAAAAGGGTTTGGATTCGGACGGGTTGGCAGCATTCTCGTTGCAAGAACGTCACCCGACCTTTTCGGAGCCGATGATGGACCCAAAGATGCCGATCCGCGGGCATGACCTGCTGCGCGATTGCCCGGGCACTGTCCTCGCGGTCGATCTGGACGGCACCTTGATCCTCACGGACATGTTGCGCTCGAGTCTGGGCGGCTTGCTGCGCACAAGGCCGCTGACGGCCCTTCCGCTGGGCTGGAGCCTTCTGCGCAGGGGCCGGCCGGGACTGAAACAGGCTGTCGCCGCGCGCGCGCCCCTTCTGCCCGCCCAACTGCCCTACAATCCCGCGGTGATCGCCCTCGTCCGCACCTGGCGCGCCGCCGGCCGCAAGGTCGTGCTGGCCACCGCCGCCGACAGCGCGGTGGCCCAGGGCGTCGCGGCCCATCTGGGCCTGTTCGATGCGATCCACGCGTCGGGCCCCGGGCACAATCTCAAGGGCCGCAGCAAGGCGAGTTTCCTTGTGGGTGAATATGGCGCGCGGGGCTTCGTCTATGCGGGGGATTCCCGGGCCGACCTGCATGTCTGGCAACACGCAGCCGGCGCCGCGCTCGCCCGCAGCGACAGCGCGCTGCAGGCACGCCTCGGCCGCATGGGGATTCCGGTGCAGATCGTATCCCCCTGAACTCCTGCACTGCACGCGCTCGGCACAAGGAGCGCCCCGGGGCCGGATCAGATCATGCGGATCACATCCTTGTCGATGGCCAGCATGTAGCCCCGCCTTGCGATATTCTTGACCAGCAGTGCGGTGACCAGCTGGTTGCCCAGCCCATCGCGCAGCCGCTTGATCCGGGTGGCACCCGCCGCCTCGTCGCAATCGGCGGCGGCGCGGCCCGAGATCATCGCCTCGATCTCGGCGCCCGACAACAACTCGTCATCCAGCCGTGCCTCGGCCAGCACGCTCAGCGTTTCCATCGCGGCGGCGGTGAGGCGGAATTCGAGGTTGTTGAGATAGACGGTGTTCTCTTCGCGGCTGATGAGCAGCTCGTTGACCTGGATGCCCGCCCGCTCGATCTGGGCCATGCGACGGTTGAGCGCCACCAGCATCACCAGGAAGACCAGTGCCGCGATCAGCATCGCCGCGGCGAAGATCAGCAGGACGAAGATCACCACCCGGTAGCCCTGCAACGTGTCGGCGAAGGCGGTGCCGGACTGGGCGAGAATTTCCAGCAACTTGATCTCGGCCTGGCTGGTCAGATCGTCATTCTCGACGAAGATCCGCTCGACCCTGGCGTTGAAGGCGTTGGCATCGGGCAGCGCCAGGAACAGCAACGCCGCCGCGCCCAGCAGCAACGCCACGATCGACGCCACCCCCAGCGCCACCAGCCGCCTGCCGGACCGGCGCAGATCAGAAGCGGAGGTAGAACGCGCCTGCACTGGCCTTCCTTTCCTCCAGCCCTTCCGGCCCGAAGACCGACATCACGTTGAGCAGGGACCAGCCCTGCGCCGCCAGGCGAGGCGCCAGTTCGTCGGCCGCGGCCTCGCGGGCGCAGGTCCCGGCGATTTCCGCCACGCCGTAATGCAGCTGCAGCGCGCCGTTCTCGCGCTTGGCCTTGTAATCCGCGAAGCAGTCGGCCCGGGCCGCCGGCGCGGAAACCGCCAGGGCCAGCGTCGCCGCGAGCAAGAGGATGATGCGTGTCATGGCCCGAACCCTGCGCGCGAGGGGCCGGTTTTGCAATATCACGCGCGGCGGGACCGGCTGTTATCCGATAACAGGGGGCCGATATTGCCTGTCGCGCCGGGTCCGGCCGAGCCTGACATCGCATCGCCGCGCCTGTTCCGGGGCGGTACCCAGCACGTCAAAGGAGACCACTCAATGACCCTCAGATTCCTCGCCTCGCTCCTGGCCGGGGCCATCGCGCTGGCCGGCCTCGCCGGCAGCCCCGCCCGTGCGGCCGACGAGCGCGACATCGCCAGGATCCTCGCCGGAACCGCCGCGCTTGTCATCATCGGCAAGGCACTTCAGGACAGCCACAAGGAGGACGGGAAGCGCAAGGTCGTGATCGACCGTTCGCATCCGCGGCTGGAACAGCCGCCCCGTAATGCGCATCGCGACCGGGCCCAGCGGCGCCACTGGGACAAGCGGGACCGCCGGCACGACTGGACCCGCCGCGACGCGCGTGCCCTGCCCGGCGAATGCCTGCGCATCGTCCAGACCCGGCACGGTCAGCAGCGGCTGTTTTCGCGGCACTGCCTGCAACGCGAGTATCGCCACGTGAACCGCCTGCCGGGGCAATGCCACGTCCGGGTGCGGACGGAACACGGCCCGCGCACGGGCTATGCCGCCGCCTGTCTGCGCCGCAGCGGCTACCACCTGGCCGGCGCTGAAACCGGTCGGACAGCGCCGCGCCCCGTCTAACCGGGGCGCCGCCCCCTTGCCTTGCGCCGCACACTGGGGGAGAAGCGCGGCATGGACCGCCCCGACCTCTCGCTCGAATCCGCCGCGCGCCGGCGCGGCTGCCTGCGCATCGCGGGGCTGGACGAGGTCGGGCGCGGGCCGCTGGCCGGCCCCGTCACCGCCGCCGTGGTGGTGCTCGACCCGTCGCGCATCCCCGAGGGCATCGACGATTCCAAGCGTCTCAGACCCGCGCAACGCGTGGCTCTGGCCGCCGAGATCGCCGCGGTGGCCGAGGTCGGACTGGCCCATGCCAGCGTCGAGGAGATCGACCGGCTGAACATCCTGCGCGCCAGCCACCTGGCCATGTGCCGGGCAGTGGCGCAGCTTGCCGCCCCGCCCGATCATGTGCTGGTGGATGGCAACATGATCCCTGCCGATCTTTCACATCCCTGCGACTGCGTGGTGGGCGGCGACGCGCTGTCGCTGTCGATCGCGGCCGCCTCGATCGTGGCCAAGGTGGCTCGTGACAGGTTGATGATGGACCTTGCGCAACAGTTTCCCGGCTATGGCTGGGAAACCAACATGGGGTATGGCTCGAAAAGCCACATCGCGGCACTTCAAGATCTTGGGGCCACCCCTCATCATAGACGCTCGTTTCGGCCGGTGCACAATATCTTGTATCAAGAGAAATCCATAAACCTCTGATTCAAAAAAGAAATTGACGCCGAATCGGGTTTGACTCATCTTTGCCGGCACAACACGAGCGCATCGAACGCGCCGGGACAGAGGCAGAGACGAACATGAACCAGAAGACGGGCGCTGCGGCGCTCCCGCTCAACACGATTCTGGAAGGCGATTGCATCGAGCAGATGAACGCGCTGCCCGAGGCCTGCGTCGATCTGATCTTCGCGGACCCGCCTTACAACCTTCAACTTCGCGGCGAACTGCACCGGCCCGACAACAGCCGCGTGGACGCGGTGGATGACGACTGGGACCGCTTCGACAGCTTCGCCGCCTATGATCGCTTCACCCGCGAGTGGCTGGCCGCCGCGCGCCGGGTGCTGAAACCCGACGGCGCGATCTGGGTGATCGGCAGCTATCACAACATCTTTCGCGTCGGCGCGGCGCTTCAGGATGCCGGGTTCTGGATTCTCAACGACGTGGTCTGGCGCAAGTCGAACCCGATGCCCAATTTCCGCGGCAAGCGGCTGACCAACGCGCATGAGACGATGATCTGGGCGACCCGGTCGGAAGGGGCGAAATACACCTTCAACTACGAGGCGTTGAAGGCGCTGAACGAGGGCGTGCAGATGCGCTCGGACTGGGTATTGCCGATCTGTTCCGGGCATGAACGCCTGAAGGACGACAACGGCGACAAGGCACATCCCACGCAGAAGCCCGAGGCGCTTCTGCACCGGGTTCTGGTGGGCTCCACCAATCCCGGCGACGTGGTGCTGGACCCGTTCTTCGGCTCGGGCACCACCGGGGCGGTGGCGCGGATGCTGGGGCGCGACTTCATCGGGATCGAGCGCGATGCGGGCTACCGCAAGATCGCGGCGAAACGCCTTGCGGGCGTGCGGCCCTATGATCGCTCGGCGCTGGCCGTCAGCACGTCGAAACGGGCAGAGCCGCGCGTGCCGTTCGGCCAGCTGGTGGAACGCGGCATGCTGCGGCCGGGAGAGATGCTCGTCAACACGCGCGGCCAGATGGCCAAGGTGCGCGCCGACGGCACGCTGATCTCCGATCAGTTGCGGGGGTCGATCCACCAGGTGGGCGCCGAGCTGGAGGGCGCGCCCTCCTGCAACGGCTGGACCTACTGGCATTTCCGTCGCGACGGCAGGACAGTGCCGATCGACGTGCTGCGCCAGCAGATCCGGGCCGAGATGTCCGAACGGCCCAACTGAACGCGATTTCCAGTCACCGCCGGCGTCCGCAAGCCTGATGCGGGCGCCCCACCTCGGCCCCGCCTCTGGCGGGGTCTTTTTCGGCTGGGCCCACGCGTGGCGACCCCGGTTGGATTTGGCTTCGCGGCGACCTGCGCTAGGTTTGCAGGACGCGGCATCGGAGGTCTGACATGAGCCATGTTCTGGTGATCGGGGCAAGCCGGGGAACCGGGCTGGAGGTTGTCCGGCAGGCGCTGGCGCGAGGCCACAGGGTGCGGGCGCTGGCGCGCGGTGCCGAAGGCATCGCCGTCGACGACCCGGCGCTTGAACGCTGGCCCGCCGACGCCACCGATCCGGCGCAGCTCGCCCCCGCACTGGAAGGCGTGGACGCCGTGATCATGACACTGGGTGTGCCGAGGAACCTCGATTTCGTGATCAGGCCGGTCACCCTGTTTTCCCGCGCCACCGAGGCGCTGGTGCCCCTGATGCAGGCGCATGGCCCGCGCCGGCTGCTGGCGGTCACGGGGATCGGCACGGGCGACAGCCGCGCCGCGCTCAGTTCCCTGGAACGCCTGCCCTTCCGGGCGATCATGGGACGGGCCTATGACGACAAGACCCGGCAGGAGGCAATCATCATGGCCTCGGGGCTGGACTGGACGATCGCGCGCCCGGGCATCCTGACCTCCAACCGGGGCACCGGGCGCTACCGCGCGCTGGGGCCCGCGGACTGGCGCAACGGGATCATCCCGCGCGCCGATGTGGCGGCGTTCCTGCTCGATGCGCTGGAGGCCGGCAGCCACCTCGGCGAGGCGCCCGTGCTGGTGCGTTAGCCCGCGTCCCGGCGCGCCGCCACAAGCCCGGCCAGCAGGCATTCCTCCAGCCCGTCGCGGATCAGCGGCACCGCCTGCGCGGCCAGCGCGGCGGCCAGCATTGGCGCCGGACCATCCTCGCCCAGCAGCGCCACCTGCCGCCCCAGCCACCAGGGCCGCGCAGCCGCCAGTTCCAGCCCGGCCAGCGTGCCGGCCATGCCCGCCAGGGCCGCCTCTTGCGTCATCGCCCCAAGACTCACCGCGTCGCGAAAACGCGACAACAGCGTTGCCGCGGCGGCCGGACGCGACAGGGCATCCTCCATCGCGGGGACGAAAGGCTCGGCCTCCGGGGCGCCGCGATCGGCTCCCAGCCCCGCTGCCAACTCGCCCAGCAGCGAGGTCTGGAAGCCGACGATCTCGCCGGCGCTGATCTCGGCCCAGGCAGTCCGCTGGTCGGCGACGCACAGGATACCGTCGAAGCCGGGGCGCCGCCGCAGAAATCCCGCGATGGCCGTCTCCTCGCCGCGCAGCGCCGCGACCGGGCTGGTTTGCCGCACGCCCCGCACCGCGTTCAGGCGCAGCCCGTCAAGGGCCACCTGCTCGCAGCCCGGCGGGCGGCAGGGCGAGGTCTGCCAGCCCTGCCCGGCCTCGCCGCAGGCCACGATCGGCACCGTGGGCGTGCCATTCGTCAAGGCCCGCAGACCCTGGGCCAGGTCTGGCGGCGCGGGCCCGTCCAGCCGGCCCAGAGCGGTGTTGTCCGCGCCCATCGGCCAGGCCAGGAACCGCCCGGGCGACAGCGCGGCGGCGATCCATTCGGTGTCGGGATGCAACTCGTTCATGGCAGCGCCTCACCATGCCGGCCGGCCCGCTGTCAAGCGGCCGCGCCTGGGTGGTGGACAGCGCCGGGCCGATCGCGCAGAGTTTCGCCCATCGCCGCGCGGACGAATGTCGCGGCAAACGCAGGGGAGAGATCCGGGATGAGACAGACTTTCGTGAAACTGACCTTGGCAAGCGCGGTGGCGCTGGCCGCGGGGCTGGGCAGCGCACAGGCGCAGCAGACCGACATCACCGTGGGGATGCAGCTGGAACCACCGCATCTGGACCCGACCAGTGCCGCGGCGGGCGCCATCGACAACGTGGTGTATTCCAACATCTTCGAGGGGCTGACCCGTTTCACCGAAACCGGCGAAATCATGCCCGGGCTGGCCGAAAGCTGGGAAATCTCCGAGGACGGGCTGACCTATACCTTCACGCTCCGGGACGGCGTGAGCTTCCATGACGGCTCCGCGATGGACGCAGAGGATGTGAAGTTCAGCCTCGACCGCGCGCGCGCCGAGGACAGCACGAACGCGCAGAAGGCGCTCTTTGCCGCGATCGACGCGGTCGAGGTGGTGGACCCGCTGACCGTGCGGGTGACGCTGACGCAGCCCGACGGCATGTTCCTGTTCAACATGGCCTGGGGCGATGCGGTGATCGTGGCGCCCGAGTCGATCGAGGACATCAAGTCCAACCCCGTGGGCACCGGCGCCTTCCGCTTCGTCGACTGGGCACAGGGCGACCGGATCGAGATCGAGCGCAACCCCGATTACTGGGGCGAGCCGGCGAAGCTGGAACGCGCCACCTTCAAGTTCATCTCGGACCCGACAGCCGCCTTCGCGGCGATGATGGCCGAGGATATCGACGCCTTCCAGGCCTTCCCCGCGCCCGAGAACCTGCCCCAGTTCGAGGCCGATCCGCGCTTCAAGGTGCTGATCGGCTCGACCGAGGGCGAAACGATCCTGTCCACCAACAACAAGCAGGAACCGTTCGACGACGTGCGGGTGCGCAAGGCGTTGGCGCATGCGATCGACCGGCAGGCAATCATCGACGGCGCGATGTTCGGCTATGGCACGCCGATCGGCACGCATTTCGCGCCGCATCATCCGGCCTATCTCGACCTCACCGAGAATTCCGCCCACGATCCGGAGCTCGCGCGCGAATTGCTGGCCGAGGCCGGTTACCCGGACGGGTTCACCACCACGCTGAAACTGCCGCCGCCCTCCTACGCGCGGCGCGGCGGCGAGATCGTCGCGTCACAGCTGCGCGCGGTGGGGATCGAGACCGAGATCACCAACCTGGAATGGGCGCAATGGCTGGAGCAGGTGTTCAACGGCAAGGATTTCGGCCTGACCATCGTGAGCCATACCGAACCGATGGATATCGGCATCTACGCCCGGCCGGATTACTACTTCCAGTATGACAATCCCGATCTGCAGACGGTGATGGAAGAGCTGAACGCCACCACGGACCAGGATCAGCGCACCGAATTGCTGCAGCGCGCCCAGACGATCATCGCCGAGGACTATGTGAACGGGTACCTGTTCCAGCTGGCCGCCACCTCCGTGGCGCGGACCGAGGTCGAGGGGCTCTGGGCCAATGCGCCCACCCAGGCAATCGACCTGACCGGGGTTTACTGGCAGCAGTGAGCTACCCGGCGCCCGGGCGGGTCGTGACCGACACCGACGCGCCCCGGGCCCGGCTTGGTCGGACCTACCGACCCGCGGAGGTGCTGCGCCCGATTGTCGCGGCGCCGAATGCCAAGGCGGCGGGCGGCTTCGCCCCCGCATTCGACCGCTGGACCTCCCCGGACGGGCGGCCTAACGTCGCGCCATGTTTCGATATACGCTCAAGCGCGCCCTGTCGCTGACCCTAAGCCTTGCCATCGCCTCGCTGGTGATCTTCCTCGTCATCGAGGTGGCGCCGGGCGATCCGGCCAGCTTCATGCTGGGGATCAACGCCCAGCCCGACACGGTGGCCGCGCTGCGGGCAGAACTGGGGCTCGACCTGCCCAAATGGCAGCGTTACCTCGATTGGGTGGGCGGCATGCTGGTCGGCGATTTCGGCACCTCCTACACATATCGGGCGCCGGTTTCCGAAATGATCGCGGAACGGCTGCAGGTGTCGCTGCCTCTGGCGCTTTATGCGCTGACCCTGTCCACCGCGATCGCGCTGCCCGCCGGGATATACGCCGCGGCACGGCGCGGCGCGCCCGGCGATCTGGCGGTGATGGGGGCCACCCAGCTTGGCGTGGCGGTGCCGAATTTCTGGTTTGCCATGCTGCTGGTATTGCTGTTTTCCATCAAGCTGCGCTGGTTCGGCGCGGGCGGCTTTCCCGGCTGGGAAGACGGTTTCGCGGCCGGCATGAAGGCACTGACCCTGCCGGCGGTGGCGCTGGCACTGCCGCAGGCGGCGATCCTGGCGCGGGTCATGCGCTCGTCGCTGATCGAGATCCTGGGCGAGGATTTCATGCGCACCGCGCGCGCCAAGGGTCTGACGCGCAGGCAGGCGCTGTGGCGGCACGGGGTGCGCAACGCGCTGATCCCGGTGCTGACGATCATGGGCCTGCAATTCGCCTTCCTGCTGGCCGGCGCGATCATCATCGAGCAGGTGTTCTACCTGCCCGGGCTGGGGCGCCTGATCTTCCAGGCAATCTCGGCGCGCGACCTGATCGTGGTTGAATCGGTGGTCATGCTGCTGGTCTTCGCGGTGATCCTGGTGAACTTCCTGGTCGATCTCGCCTACGCCGCGGTGGACCCCAGGTTGCGGAGCCGGACATGAGCGCGCGTTCCCCCCTGCCCCGCAGCCTGCCGCTGGGCGCGGCGCTGAGCCTGCTGTTCGTGGCGGCGGCCCTGATCTCGTTCCTGTGGACACCCCATGACGTGACCGCGATGAACATCCCCGGCAAGCTGCAACTGCCCTCGGGCACGCATTGGCTGGGCACCGACCATTTCGGACGCGACATCCTGTCGATGATCATGGTGGGCGCACGCACCTCCATCGCGGTGGCGCTGCTGGCGGTGGGGATCGGCATGGCGCTGGGCGTCCCGCTGGGGCTGGCCGCCGCCGCCCGCCGGGGGGGCTGGCTCGACGAGATCATCATGCGCGGCAACGACCTCGTCTTCGCCTTTCCCAGCCTGGTGATCGCCATTCTCATCACCGCCGTGTTCGGAGCCTCGGCGGTCAATGCGATCGTGGCCATCGGGATCTTCAACATTCCCGTCTTCGCCCGGCTGACCCGTGGCGCGGCACTCAGCCTGTGGGAGCGGGACTTCATCCTCGCCGCCCGTGTCGCCGGGAAATCCGCCACCCGCATCAGCGCCGAACACATCCTGCCCAACGTGGCGAACCTGCTGATCGTGCAGGGCACCATCCAGTTCTCGCTGGGGATCCTGGCCGAGGCGGGGCTGAGCTATGTGGGTCTGGGCGCCCAGCCGCCGACGCCGTCCTGGGGTCGGATGCTGGCCGAAGCGCAGACCATGGTCAGCTTCGCGCCGCACCTGGCGCTGATCCCGGGCCTCGCCATCGTTCTGACGGTGCTGGGGCTGAACCTGATGGGCGACGGCCTGCGCGATCTGCTGGACCCCCGCAGCCGGATGGACCGCACATGACCCTGCTCTCGGTGGAAAGCCTGTCGCTCGATATCGGCCCGGTGCCGATCCTGCGCGACGTGTCCTTCACGATCGACCCGGGCGAGATCGTCGCCGTGACCGGAGAAAGCGGCTCGGGCAAGTCGATGACCGCGCTGGCGGTGATGCAGCTGCTGCCGCGCGGCGCGCGGGCGCGTGGCGCGGTACGGCTGGACGGGTCCGACGTGCTGGCCACCCCCGAGGCGCGGATGTGTGCCATCCGCGGCCGCGATGTGGGGATGGTGTTCCAGGAGCCGATGACCGCACTCAACCCGGTGCGCCCCATCGGCGAGCAGGTGGCCGAGACGATCCTGGTACATGAGGACGTGCCCCGTGCCGAAGCGATGGCGCGTGCCGCGCAGGTGCTGGAACGGGTGGGACTGCCGGCCGACCGCTTCCCGCTGTCGCGCTACCCGCATGAACTGTCCGGTGGGCAGCGCCAGCGCGTGGTGATCGCAATGGCCATCGCGCTGCGCCCGAAGCTGCTGATCGCGGACGAACCCACGACCGCGCTGGACGTGACAACCCAGGCCCAGATACTCGCCCTGCTGAAGGAGCTGGTACAGGATTTCGGCATGGGCCTGCTGATGATCACCCATGACCTGGCTGTGGTGGCCGACATGGCAGACCGCATCGTCGTGATGCGCCATGGCGAGGTGGTGGAACAGGGCGAGACCGGCACGCTCTTCCGCGAGATGCGCCACCCCTATACCCGGATGCTGTTCGAGGCCTCCGACCACCGCGTCGCCCTGCCGCCGCTGTCCGAAAGCCCGGCCCCGCTGCTGGAGGTTCGCGACGTCAGCCGCGCCTATGCCCTGCCCCGCAAGGCGCTTTTCGGCCCGAAGCAACAGTTCCGCGCGGTGCGCGATGTCAGCTTCACGCTGCAGGCGGGCGAGCGGCTGGGGCTGGTGGGGGAATCCGGCTGCGGCAAGTCCACCCTCACCCGTGCGATCCTGGGGCTCGAACAGGTTCAGGCCGGCGAGATCCTTCTCGGCGGGCGGCCGGTCTTTTCCAATCACCGTCCCGACCCGGAGGTGCGCCGCCGCATCCAGGTGGTGTTCCAGGATCCCTATGGCAGCTTCAACCCCCGCCACCGGGTGGAGCGGCTTGTCACCGAACCCTTCCATCTGCTGACCTCGCCGCCCCGCGGCGAGGCGCGCCGCCAGGCCGTGACCGAGGCGCTGGAGGCGGTGGGCCTCTCGGCCTCGGACGCCGGCAAATATATCCACGAGTTTTCCGGCGGGCAGCGCCAGCGCATCGCGATCGCCCGCGCGCTCATCATCCGGCCCGAGCTGATCGTGTTCGACGAGGCGGTCTCGGCGCTGGATGTCTCGGTGCGCGCGCAGATCCTCGACCTGATCGCGCGGCTCTCGGCGGAATACGCGCTGGCCTATCTCTTCATCAGTCACGACCTGTCGGTGGTGCGCCGCGTCACCGACAGGGTGCTGGTGATGCAGTCCGGCCGGATCGTCGAGGAAGGCCCGACCGAACAGGTCTTCGCCACCCCGCAACATCCCTACACGCGAAGCCTGATCGCGGCGGCCCCGATGCTGCCCGCCTTGGGCCAACAGGAGGTTACCGCCGATGCCCGCCCCTGAACTCTGGTTCGACCCGTCCCGCTGCCTGATCGGCGGGGCCTGGGTGCCCCCTGCCTCCGGCGAGACGCTGCCGCTTTACGATCCCTCCGACGCCACGCCGCTGGCCGAAATCGCCCGGGGCGGCGCCGCGGATGTGGACGCCGCCGTCGCCGCTGCCCGGGCCGCGCTGGAGGGCGACTGGGGCCGGTCCACGGCGGCCGAACGCGGGCGCGTCCTGGCGCGTCTGGGCCGGCTGGTCGAGGACCATGCCGACACCCTGGCGCTGCTGGAAGCACGCGACGTGGGCAAGCCGCTGAAACAGGCCCGTGCCGACGCGCTGGCGCTGGCACGCTATTGCGAGTTCTACGCCGGCGCGGCGGACAAGCTGCACGGGCAGACCATCCCCTATCTTGACGGCTATACCGTCTACACGATCCGCGAGCCGCACGGCGTGACGGCGCATATCGTGCCCTGGAACTACCCGATGCAGATCATCGGTCGCTCGGTCGGCGCCGCACTGGCCACGGGCAATGCCTGCGTTCTGAAACCGGCCGAGGAGGCCTGTCTGACCGCGCTGGCCTTCGCCGATCTCGCGCGGCAGGCCGGGCTGCCCGAGGGCGCGCTCAACGTCGTGCCGGGGCTGGGGGCAGAGGCCGGCGCCGCCCTCGCCGAACATCCGGGCGTGAACCACATCAGCTTTACCGGCTCGGTCGCCACCGGCGGTCTGATCCAGGCCGCGGCGGCGCGCAACGTGGTGCCGGTGACACTGGAACTCGGCGGCAAGTCGCCGCAGATCGTCTTCGACGACGCCGATGCCGAGGCCGCGCTGCCCTTCCTCGTCAACGCCGGCGTCCAGAACGCCGGCCAGACCTGCTCCGCGGCGTCGCGCATCCTGGTGCAGCGCGGGCTCTACGACCGGATCCGCGACGCGATGGCCGCGCGTTACCGCGCCCTGCGTGCCGGGCCCGCGCTGGAGGACATGGAACTGGGCCCGCTGATTTCCGCCCGGCAGAAGGGCATCGTCGAGGGCTATCTCGCGAAGGGCGCGGATCTTGCGGTGGCCGCCACCGGCCAGGTGCTGGGCAACGCGCCCGCGGGCGGGCATTACCTCGCTCCCACCCTCTTCGCCGAGGTGCCGCCCGCCCATCCTCTGGCGCAGGAAGAAGTGTTCGGCCCGGTCCAGGCTCTGATCCCCTTCGAGGACGAGAGCGAGGCGCTCGCCATCGCCAACGGCACCGGATACGGGCTGGTCGCCGGGATCTGGACCCGCGACGGCGCGCGCCAGATGCGGCTGGCCCGAAAGCTGCGGGCCGGACAGGTCTTCATCAACAATTATGGCGCCGGCGGCGGGGTGGAACTGCCCTTCGGCGGCACGGGAAAATCGGGGCACGGCCGCGAAAAGGGCTTCGAGGCGCTCTACGGCTTCACCACGCTCAAGACGGTGGCGGCACTGCACGGCTAGGCGCGCCGGCGCGGTCACCCGGGCGGCAGCCGCCCCTCCCGGGCCCAGGCCAGCGCGTCTTCCAGCCGGTCATCGCCCCAGAACAGCTCGGACCCAACGGTGAAACTCGGCACGCCGAAAAGCCCGGCCGCCTCGGCCGCCTCGGTCTCCGCCGCGAGCGCCTGCGCGATCTCGGGCGCCTCGGCCCGGGCCATCACCGCCGCCGCGTCGAGGCCCAGCGCCTCCAGCGCCATGGGCAGCGCGGGCGCCTCGCCCGGCGGCCGGCCCTGTTCGAACCAGAGCCGGTAGGCACCCCGGA
Organism: Paracoccaceae bacterium; assembly: GCA_046541255.1. Classification (GTDB taxonomy): domain Bacteria; phylum Pseudomonadota; class Alphaproteobacteria; order Rhodobacterales; family Rhodobacteraceae; genus Rhodosalinus. The sequence goes on from JBKHDP010000001.1 coordinate 24,036, forward strand.
TGTAGTCCTGGCCCCAGCCCTCCCGCAGGCCCAGCAGCGCCACCCGGTTGGCCCGCGCCAGGTCGGCGATCGGATAGGGCGCGGGCAGCTGCGGCGAAAGGCCCCGTGCCACGGCGCGCCGGCCGATATCGCGCCACATATGGGCCAGCTTGGCCGGCTTGTCGGCGAAGGGGATGTTCTTCTGCCGCACCAGCAGCGACCGCACGTCGAACACCCGCCAGCGCACCGGGACGCCCGCGGCTTTCGCCGCGTCCTCCACCCGCATCACCGCAAGATAGCTGTAGGTGCTCCCGATCGAGACCCAGAAATCCACGCTCCGCATCCGACCCTCCCTTGCGCCCGTCCCCTTTTTGGGCAGTCTAGCGCAAAACGGAGGAATACGCATGAGACTTGCAGGCAAGACGGCCATCGTCACCGGCGGCGCCTCGGGCTTCGGCGCGGGGATCGTCCGCGCCTTCGCCGATCAGGGTGCCCGGGTGATGATCGCGGATCTGAACGGCGACGGCGCGGCAAAGCTGGCGGGCGAACTGGGAGAGGCCACGCTCGCCCGTCAGGTCGACGTCGCCGACGGCGCCTCGGTGGACGCCATGGCCGAGGCGGCGCTGGCGGCCTTCGGACAGGTGGACATCCTGGTCAACAACGCCGGCACCACCCATCTGCCCGCCCCGATGGAAACCGTGTCGGAGCAGGATTTCGACCGCGTCTTCGCGGTCAACTGCAAGCAGGTCTATCTGACCGCGCGGGCCCTTGTCCCGCAGATGAAGGCGCGCGGTGCCGGCGCCATTCTCAACATGGCCTCGACCGCCGGCGTGTCGCCAAGGCCCAATCTCAACTGGTACAACGCCTCGAAGGGCTGGATGAACACCGCCACCCGCGCGATGGCGGTGGAACTTGCCCCGTTCGGAATTCGGGTCAACGCGCTCAACCCGGTGGCGGGCGAGACCCCGCTGCTCAAGAGCTTCATGGGCGAGGACACGCCCGAGAGGCGCGCGCAATTCCTCTCCACCATCCCGCTGGGCCGGTTCTCGACCCCGCAGGACATGGGCAATGCCGCGCTCTATCTCTGCTCGGATGAGGCGGGCATGGTCACGGGCGTCTGCATGGAAGTGGATGGCGGGCGATGCATCTGACCTTCTTCTTGGAAAAAATATCCCCGCCGGAGGCCCCGGCGCCGCGCAGCGGCGCCGACGAAACGGCGTGCGGGCGAAGCCCGCTCCGAAGGCTGAATTGATGCAGCCCGGACCCCGCAATCTGATCACCGACGTGGCAGGCCTGCGCGTCGGCAACGCCGTGGACGACAAGGTCAAGTCCGGCGTCACGGTGCTCACCGCGGACGCTCCCTTTACCGCCTCGGTGCATGTGATGGGCGGCGCGCCCGGCACCCGCGAGACCGATCTGCTGGCGCCCGATCGCAGCGTCGAGGCGGTGGATGCGCTGGTTCTGGGGGGAGGCTCGGCCTTCGGGCTCGATGCGGCCTCCGGCGTGATGGAGGGGCTGCGCGCCGCCGGGCGCGGCTTCGCCATCGGCCCGGCGCGGGTGCCGATCGTGCCCGGCGCGATCCTGTTCGACATGCTCAATGGCGGCGACAAGGGCTGGCAGACCAATCCCTACCCCGCGCTGGGCCGCGCCGCGCTGGAGGCGGCCGCCCCCGATTTCGCCCTCGGAACCGCGGGCGCGGGATCTGGCGCGCTGACCGCGATGCTGAAGGGCGGGCTGGGTTCGGCCTCGCTGGTGCTGGGCTCGGGCGTCACCGTCGGCGCGCTGGTGGCGGCCAACCCGGTGGGCAGCGTCACCACCCCCGGAGAGCGCCATTTCTGGGCCGCGCCATTCGAGATCGGCGACGAGTTCGGCGGGCTCGGGCCGGACCCGGCAAGCGGGCTGGGGCGGCGGCTGGAAAGCCGCAAGCACGCGGCTTTCGCGGCGCAGGCCAACACCACGATCGCCATCGTCGCCACCGATGCCGCGCTGAGCAAGGCGCAGGCGCATCGGGTGGCGGTTGCCGCCCATGACGGGATCGCCCGCGCCGCGGTGCCTGCGCACACTCCGCATGACGGCGACCTCGTATTCTCGGTCTCCACCGGGGCGCGCGCGCTCTGGGCGCCGGATCAGGAATTGCTCGAGATCGGCCATGCCGCGGCGCTCTGCCTCGCGCGGGCCATCGCGCGGGGGGTCTATCTCGCGCGGCCCGCGCCGGGCGATCTTCTGCCCTGCTGGGCCGAAGCGAATGGCGCGATCTGATGCCCGAGCTCGACCTGCCGGACCTGCGCCTGCATTACGAGGACGAGGGCACCGGCCCGCCGCTTCTGATGCTGGCCGGCATGATGAGCGACGGCGCAAGCTGGACTCCGCTGGTCGCGCCGCTGGCGCCGCATGCCCGGCTGATTCGCCCCGACAACCGCAGCACCGGGCGCACGCGACCGCTCGAGGCGCCGGTCTCGGTCGAGGCGATCGCCGCCGATGCGCTGGCGCTGCTGGATGCGCTCGGGATCGAGCGGGCGCGGATTCTGGGCCATTCGATGGGCGGGATGGTGGCGCTGCAGCTTGCCGCCCAGGCGCCCGACCGGGTGGCCGAACTGGCGCTGCTGGCCAGCGCGCCGGTGCGCTCGGCGCGCAACCTGCATCTTTTTCGCAGCCTGCTTGCCCTGCGGGCGGACGGGATGCCCCCCGATCTGTGGCTGCGCGCGCTGTTTCCCTGGCTCTTCCACGCCGCCGCCTTCGACGCGCCTGAGGCGATCGAGGCGGGCATCCGCGCGGGGATCGACTATCCCCACGCGCAGCCGCCCGGCGCCATGGCCCGCCAGGTCGAGGCGCTGGAGCGATTCGCTCCGGAGGGGCTTGCGGCACGGGTCCGGGCGCCGGTTCTGGCGCTGCTCGCCCGGGATGACCTGCTGATCCCCGAGCCCGAGGCCCGCGCCGCGCTGGCCCCGCTGTCCGATCTGCGGGTCGAAACGATTCCGCGGGCCGGTCATTCGGTGCATTGGGACCGGCCCGACGCGGTGGCCGCGCATTTGCTGCGCTGGCTGGGCGTCTCCGCGCCTTGACCCGGATGTCACGGAAACAAGCCGGCGCCCGCTACCGGCGCTTGCGCCAATGGGTGGGCACGATGACCAGCGCACCGATCGAACTGAGGATCGCATCCACCCCCGGCGCGCCGATCCGGATGCCGAACATGATCCGAACGAAATAGAACAGAAAGGCGCCGCCAATGCAGATGATGACGCTCTGCAGGATGCCGTTTCGAGTGAACCCCGTCTTTTCGGACAGGTAGCCCACGATCCCGGCGATCACCACCGTGCCGATCAGGGTCGGAAACATCTCATTCTCCCAGGACCGTTCCGACCGGCACCGGCCAGCCGCGCAGGAACTCGTCGGCCTCTTGTGCCGCCCGGCCCGCTCGCTGCAGCCGCACCAGGCGCACCGCGCCCTCGCCGCAGGCCACCCGCAGCCGCGCATCCAGCACCTCGCCGGGACGACCTTCGCCATTGGCCAGCCGCGAGACCAGCACCTTCACCCGTTCGCCGCCGATCAGCGTCCAGGCGCCGGGAAAGGGCGACAGACCGCGGATGCGCCGGTCCACCTCGCGGGCCGGCGCCATCCAGTCCACCGCGGCCTCGGCCTTGTCGATCTTGGCGGCATAGGTCACGCCCGTCTCGGGTTGCGGCTCTTCCGTCAGCTGGTCCAGCCGCGCCAGCGTCTCGACGATCAGCCGTGCGCCGATCTCCGACAGGCGGTCATGCAGGCTGGCAGAGGTATCCTCGGGGCCGATGGGCGTGGCCCCGCGCAGCAGCACCGGGCCGGTATCGAGCCCGGCCTCCATGCGCATGATGCAGACGCCGGTTTCGGCATCGCCGGCCATGATCGCCCGCTGGATCGGCGCCGCGCCGCGCCAGCGCGGCAGCAGCGAGGCATGGATGTTCAGGCAGCCATGGCGCGGGGCATCGAGCACCGGCTGCGGCAGGATCATCCCGTAGGCCACCACCACGGCCGCATCGGCTTCGAGCGCGGCGAAGGCCGCGCGCTCGGCCTCGGACCTCAGGCTCTCGGGATGGCGGATCGGCAGGCCCAGCGCGGCGGCGCGCGCCTGGACCGGGCTGGGCCGAGGTTTCTTGCCACGGCCCGCCGGCCGGGGCGGCTGGCAGTAGACGGCGGCGATCTCATGCCCCGCCGCCACCAGCGCCTCAAGCACCGGCACCGAGAAATCGGGCGTTCCCATGAAGATCAGACGCATCCCGCCTCTCCTTGCCTTCGGCGCGGTGGAATGTCACGCGCCCTGCATCCTGCCACCCGGCGCCCGCAGGGCGGGTGGCCCCCACCCTACCCGGCGCCGGCCAGTTTCCTTGCCCGCCGAAGCAGCATGTCGCGCTTCACCTTGCCCAGACGGTCGAAATACATCCGCCCCTCCAGGTGGTCGATCTGGTGCTGCGCGCTGGTGGCCCAGAGCCCCACGAAATCGCGCTCCACGCTCTGGCCACCGGCATCGAGAAAGCGCAGGGTCACGGCGCGAGGCCGCTTCACCACCGCCGCAACGCCGGGCAGGTTGGGGCTGGCTTCCTCGTGCTCGCGCAGTTCTACCGACGCATGAACGATCTCCGGATTGGCCATCAGCACCGCCTGGCCGCGCTCGGCCGAGGCATCCACCACCGCCAGCCGCAGCCCCAGACCGATCTGCGGCGCGGCGAGGCCCACGCCCGGCATCGCTTCCATCGTGTCCACCATGTCGGCCCAGATCGCGCGGATCTCGTCAGTGATCTCCGCCACCGGGGCGGCGCGGCTGCGCAGGCGCCGGTCGGGCCAGGGCAGGCAGCGGCGCACGGTCATCCGGCGGCACCCTGCCCGGCATAGGCGGCCTCGGCGGCGCTGCGCGCCTCGGGGGTGATGCGGTCCAGCGTCACGATCCCGTCGAGATGGTCGATCTCGTGCTGGGCGCAGGCGGCCTCCAGGCCGTCGAACGCGCGCTCCTGCACCGCGCCGGCCAGATCGCGCCAGCGCAGCCGGATGCGGGCGGGCCGTGTCACCTCCACCGAGACGCCGGGAATCGAAAGACAGCCCTCCTCGCGCGTGGCGGTCTCTTCCGAATGCCAGACAATTTCCGGGTCCAGGCAGGCCAGCGGGGTCATCTCGCCCGACTTCCAGCCGCAATCCATCACGAACAGGCGCAGCATCTCGCCCAGTTGCGGCGCGGCCAGACCGATCCCCGGCGCGGCATACATCGTCTCGAACATCTCGGCGACAAGCGCCTCGACATCCAGCCTCCCGACCGGCGCGGCAGGCTGCGCCAATCGCGCGTCGGGCCAGGCGAGGATCGGGCGCGGGCTCACGCGCGGGCCTTCTCGCGCTTGAGCTTGACCATCCGGCGCGTGATCATCTGCCGTTTCATCGGGCCCAGATGGTCGATGAAGAGCTTGCCGTTGAGATGGTCGATCTCGTGCTGGACGCAGGTTGCCCACAGCCCGTCGAACTCTTCCTCGCGCGGGTTGCCGTCGCGATCCAGCCAGGCGACCTTGACCGCCGCGGGCCGGGTGACCTCGGCATATTGCTCGGGGATCGACAGGCAGCCCTCCTCGTAGACGCTCCGTTCGTCCGAGGCGGCCACGATCTCGGGGTTGAACATCACGAGCGGCCGAGGGGCTGCACCCTCTTCCTTGACGCAATCGAGCACGATCAGGCGTTCCAACACGCCCACCTGCGGCGCGGCAAGCCCGATACCCGGGGCATCGTACATGGTTTCCAGCATGTCGTCGGCCAGCCGGCGCCGTTCGTCGGACAGATCGTCGACGGGGGCGCAGACCTTCTTGAGCCGCGGGTCGGGGTGAATGAGGATCGGGCGCTTCATGGCGCTGATTTAGGCGCATTTCGCGGGTTTCGCAACGTGTCGGCGCGGCGTCTGTTGCGGCCGCGTGGAACGCGCCCGACGGTGCGTCGCATTGCGGATATCGGCCGAAGCGGCTAGGTCTGCCGCGGTAACAACGAAAAGAGCGAGGCGCGCGCGTGGATTTCGACGAGATCATCGATCGCCGGGGCACCCATTCCGTGAAATGGGACAAAATGGAGGCGCTCTATGGCGTCTCGCCCCAGGACGGGCTTGCCATGTGGGTGGCGGACATGGATTTCCGCCCGCCCGCCTGCATCACCCAGGCCCTGCGCGACATGGCCGATCACGGCATCTACGGCTATTTCGGCGACGATCGGCCCTACCTGGAGGCGATCCGCTGGTGGCAGGAGACGCGCCACGGCTGGAAGATCGAGCCGGACTGGATCTTCTCGACGCACGGGCTGGTGAACGGCACCGCGCTCTGCGTCGATACATGGACCGCGCCGGGGGATGCGGTGGTTCTGTTCACCCCGGTCTACCACGCCTTCGCCAAGGTGATCCGCGCCGCCGGCCGCGAGATCCGCGAATGCGAGATGCCGCTGCAGGACGGCCGCTACGTGTTGGATTTCGACACCTGGGATGCGCAGATGACCGGCGCCGAGAAGATGCTGATCCTGTGCTCGCCGCACAATCCGGGCGGGCGCGTCTGGTCGCGCGAGGAATTGCAGGCGGTGGCCGAGTTCGCCCGGCGGCACGACCTGATCCTGGTCTCGGACGAGATCCACAACGATCTGGTCTATCCCGGCGCGCCGCGCCACATCCCGATGGCCACGGTGGATGCGGACATCCTCGACCGGCTGGTGATGATGGTCGCCACCACCAAGACCTTCAACATCGCGGGCGCCCATATCGGCAATGTGATCATCCCTGATCCGGCGCTGCGAAAGGCCTTCGGGGCACGGATCGCGGCCCTGGGGCTCAGCCCCAACAGTTTCGGGCTGCACATGGCCACCGCCGCGCTGTCGCCGGAAGGGGCCGAATGGGTGGACGCGCTGATGACCTACATGGATGGAAACCGGCAGGTATTCGACGCGGGCGTGAACGCGATTCCCGGCCTGCGCTCGATGCCGCTGGAGGCCACCTACCTGAGCTGGGTGGATTTCTCGGGCACCGGCATGGCGCGCGAGGAATTTACCCGTCGGGTGGAACACGGCGCCCGGATCGCCGCCAATCACGGGCCGACATTCGGCAAGGGTGGCGAAAGCTGGCTCCGCTTCAACCTGGCCTTGCCCCGCACTCGGGTGGAAGAGGCGGTGCACCGTTTGCAGACCGCGTTCGCCGACCTGCAATAACCGGCCAAGCTGTCTTTCGGCCGGGCCGGCCCGCCGCCGCGGGCCGGCCTAGACGTCCGGCAGCAGCGCGATCGGCGCCTCCTCGTCACGAACGAAATCCACAGGCGCGCGATCGACCGGAGCGGTGTTGCGCTTGAACTCGAAACGCAGCTCGCCACCATCCTCGTCGCTGGCCACGATCAGGCACTGGCCCAGGTGGCGCCCACCGTCATAGAGATCGACCAGTCCGCGCAGCACGGGCACCGAGCCGGCCTCGACCGAGAAGCCGCCGCGCCACAAGCGCAGCACGCGAAAGCTCTGCCCCGCGGCCTCGACCCGCATGCGCGACCGACGCCGGAGCGCGGCGCGCCGCGCTGCGTCCAGGTCAGACCGGATTTCTGGCGGCAGGTGAATATCCATGGCGCTGCGTTCCCCAGGTTCAAGGGGCCAGCATCGCGCCTGGCCGGTTAAAATCAAGCAAGTCTTGGGCTGCGTTGCAAAAATTTCATTCCTTGGCGCAACATCTTGTGGCGGGCCCGGCGACGTGCCCCACGGACCATGTGCAGCCATGCAGGCCAGATGCGCGGGGGTCACGGTTTTCGCACTGCGCGGGGGCGCTTATCTCGGATGGACATCAAGGGGAGAATCGCGATGGGCATGCTGGTCAACGGCGAATGGACGGACAAGTGGTACGATACAGAATCCACCGGCGGCGCCTTCGTGCGATCGACGGCGGGCTTCCGCAACTGGATTACCGCCGACGGCGCGCCCGGCCCTTCCGGCGAGGGCGGCTTTCCGGCCGAGAGCGGCCGCTATCATCTCTATGTCAGCTATGCTTGCCCCTGGGCGCACCGGACACTGATCTTTCGCGCCCTGAAGGGGCTTGAAGACCATATCGGCGTGTCGGTCGTGCATCCCGACATGTTGTCGGATGGCTGGACCTTCTCCACCGATTTTCCCGGTGCCACCGGCGACAGTCTGTATGGTCTGCCTTTCGCGCGTGATATTTACCTTCGCGCCGATCCGAAGATCTCGGGTCGCGTCACCGTGCCGATCCTGTGGGACAAGACGCGCGAAACCATCGTGTCGAACGAATCCTCCGAAATCATCCGCATGTTCAATTCCGCGTTCGACGAACTCACCGGGAATCGCGACGACTACTGGCCCGAGGAACTTCGCGACGCGATCGAGCCGGTGAACGCGCGGATCTACGACACGGTGAACAACGGGGTCTACAAATCAGGCTTCGCCACCACGCAGCAGGCCTATGACGAGGCGGTTGCGCCGCTCTTCGCGACGCTCGACTGGCTGGAGGACCGGCTGGCCAGGACCCGCTACCTGATGGGAGACAGGATCACCGAGGCGGACTGGCGGCTGTTCACCACGCTGGCGCGCTTCGACAAGGTCTATCACGGGCATTTCAAGTGCAACCGGCGGCGGATCGTCGATTATCCCAATCTGTGGGGCTATACCCGCGAACTGTATCAATGGCCCGGCGTTGCCGAGACGGTCCATTTCGACCATATCGTGCGCCACTACCATTACAGCCACGACACGATCAATCCGCACCGCATCGTGCCCATCGGCCCTGATATCGACTTCGACGCGCCGCACGGCCGCGTCTGACAGGCTCATCGCGCAGTGGCGTGATGTTCGACCATCGCGGCGATATCCTCGGGCGGGGTGGCGCTCTGGACATAGGCGCAGGCATTCGGGCAGAGCGAGAAGATCGAACCGTCCGAGAAGAAGCGGGTATTGGTAACGAATATGATCCGGGCCTCGGGCCGACGGTAGCTGGCGAAATCCGCCACCGCGAAGGCGCTGCCCTCGCCCAGGACCAGATCGAGCACGATCACGTCGCATTCATTCGCGCGCAGCCATTCCACAGCTTCCTCCTGCGTCGTCGCAAGATCCACCGTGGCGCCCAGGCGCGCCACGTGACGCAGCCAGAGCCTTCCAAGATCCGCGTCGGTTTCAACGATGAGAACGCGCATCGGGTCCCTGCAGTGATGTGGCGGCAATAAAATAGTCATAGTGTTTTCCGTCGAGAAGTTCGACATCAAAATCTGCCCGAAAGGCCTTTCCCGTCCGAGATACACCGCCCGCGGACCAAGCCCTTGGGGTTGTGCCCGGGGACCGTGCTGTTAGCCTTGCAACGAGGGACGGGAAAAGGGGCGGATGATGCGGTTTGTTGCGGGACTGGCGGCGCTTGTCACGGCTGGAAGCGTCGCGGCGGAAGAGCCCCCTTGCGGCGGCGATTTCGGGGCCTTTGTCGATGCTCTGGCCGACGAAGCCGTGTCGCGTGGCCTGCCCGAGGCAAAGGTGGACGATTTTCTCGGAGGGGCCCGGCAAGATGACTCGGTGATCCGGGCGGATAGGCGTCAGGGCGTGTTCCAGTTGCCTTTCGTCGATTTCTCTCGCCGGCTCATCAGTCAGAACCGTCTCGACCATGGCCGCCGCAATGCCGAGAAGCATGCCGATATCTTCGACCGGATCGAGCGCGATTACGGCGTGCCGCGCGGCATCCTGCTGGCCTTCTGGGCGTTCGAGACGGATTACGGCGCGGTACAGGGCGATTACAACACCCGCGATGCGCTGGTGACGCTGGCGCATGATTGCCGACGGCCCGGCCTGTTCCGCCCGCAGGTCTTCGCCGCGATCGAACTCTTCGCGCAGGGCGACCTGGACCCGGACCGCACCGAAGGCGCCTGGGCCGGTGAGATCGGCATGGTGCAGATGCTGCCGCGCGACATCCTGGAAAGCGGCGTCGACGGCGATGGCGACGGGCGGGTGCGGCTGCGGAGTTCTGCGCCGGATGCGTTGATGTCGGGGGGTCGGATGCTGCGCCGCCTGGGCTGGCGGCCGGACGAACCATGGCTGCAGGAAATCACCCTGCCCTCGGGCTTCGACTGGTCCGCTGCCGGGCTTGAAACCACCCGCAGCGTGACGGAGTGGCGGGAGGCCGGCGTTCGGGCGCGCGACGGTTCGCTCGGCCCGTCCGATCTGCCGGCTTCGGTGATCCTGCCACAGGGGCGCAACGGGCCGAAATTTCTGGCCTATCCGAATTTCAAGGTGCTGTTCGAATGGAACCAAAGCTTTGTCTATGTCACCACGGCCGCCTACTTCGCCACGCGGCTGGAAGGCGCGCCGGCCTATGAGGCGGGAGAGCCCGATCCGGGATTGTCCGGCGAGCAGATGAAGGAATTGCAGCGCCGGCTGGTTGCCCGTGGCCATGACGTGGGAGAGATAGACGGCATTCTGGGCGCGCGGACGCGGGAGGCCGTAAGGAAGGTCCAGCTTGAACTGGGTGTACCCGCCGATGCCTGGCCCACGCCCGCATTGCTGGAGCGGTTATAGCTTCTCCCGGATCGATCCGGCCCAGCTGTCCAGCTGCTCGCGGGCCTGTTCCTTGGTCAGGCCATAGCGTTGCTGCAACAGGCCTTCCAGCTTCTCGCGATTGCCTGCCGCCTTGTCGAGGTCGTCATCGGTCAACTCGCCCCAGCGCGACTGGATCTCGCCCTTGAGCTGCTTCCACTGACCCTCGATCTGGTCCCAGTTCATGCTTGATCTCCCTCTTTTCGGATGGTCATCGCAGGGCCAACGCGACCGGGCGCAGCCGGTTCCCACCGATCAGGCGGTGGCCGTGCCCTGCGCGGCGATCACGGGGAAGCGGATGCTCAGCCGATACCGCCCATCGCCGGTGGGGCCGCCTTCGATCTCCGCCTCCAACTGGCGCGCAAAGGCGCGGATCAGCTGGGTGCCAAGCCCCGAACCGGGGCGGGAGGACGGCTCCGGGGTCGGATCGAGCGGGTTGGTCAGCTCGAACAGGGCGGTGCCATCCGGCTCTCGCCGGAACACCACCCGCAGCACCGGCCGCGCCTGTCCCGGCGCCGGCGCCACGTTCTTCAGCGCGTTGGTCAGCCCTTCGGCCACAAGCAGGGCCAGCGGTACGGCCTGATCCGGCACGAGATCGATCGAGGCAAGATCCTTTTCCAGGTCGACCTCCATGGACTCGCTCGACGCGATCACCATCATCTGGGCAATCAGGTCGTCCAGCAGCCTGCCCGCGTCGAGACGGCCGAGATTCTCTGCCTCGTAAAGCTTTCGGTGCACCGTTGCGAGGCCGAGGATACGCTCCTGCAAGCGGCTCAGGATCGCCCGTGTCTCGGGGTCGCTGGTGGTGCGCATCTGCATGTTCATGATCGACGAGATCAGCTGCAGGTTGTTCTTCACCCGATGATGCACCTCGCGCATCAGAACCTGCTTCTGAAACAGGGCATCTTCCAGCCGCGCCTCGTCATGCAGGATCGAGCGCGCCATGGACAGGAAGGTCTGCTCCATGCGCACAAGCTCGCCGGACATGTCTTCCGTGACGGGATCCTGCGGCAGGGTCCGGTCGGCCGCGAAGCGGCGCATTTGCCGGCCCAGGCGGCGGATGTGGCGCACGACCAGCCGATGCATGGCCAGAACCGCAGTGCCCAGGCTCGCCAGCCACATGACCATCGGAAACAGCCAGGCCGGCAGCGCCGGGTCAAGCGTTGTCGCCACGGCAACGGCGTCTGCCGGCCAGACCCCGATGGCCCGCACCGTCCCGGGCACGACCGTCGCCACGGAAAAAACCCTCGCGCCCCCGTCGGAATCCACATCCTCGAAGACGACCGGCCGCTCGGACCCCAGCGCCTTCAGGCTGCGATTGCGCGGCAGCAAGGCCAGCGCGGCCTCACGATCGCCCTCGGCGGTCAGCACATCGCCTTCCATGTTGAAGGTCAGCAGCGCCTCCGGCCTGCCGCCGTCCAGATCCTTCTCGGCCAGCGACAATCGCGCGCTTGGCAACGAGACCGACACATAACCCAGGAATCGGCCCTCCCGGATCAGCGGTTGCTGCACCAGCAAAACCGGCTCTCCACTGACCAGCGCGTCCGGCGCGGCACGCACCAGGCCACGGGGCGTTTCCATGCGCTCGGTGAAACCTTCATTCTCCGAGACATCGAGCACCCCCCCGGCGGAGGAACACCGCACCCGACCGTCGGGCGGAATCAGTCCGATGAAGGAGTAGGTCGCGCTGTTGTCGAGATATTCGCCCAGCGCCGCCCGGCAGGTGGCCGGATCGCCGCCGGTCAGCAGGATCAGCGTCCCCAGCGCATCCGCCGCACCGAATGCCCGCTGCATCGCTTCGCCCTCGGCATTGGCGGCCTGCTCTGTCAGCGCGATCAGGCGCATTTCCGCGTTGCGCCGGGTCTCTTCGGTCAGCCGCCTTGTCTGATCGAGGGCGATCAGCCCCAACGGCAGCAAGGCCAGCGTCATCAGCAGGGCCGCCCGCAGCCCGAGCCCGTGGTACCAGCGCGGCGCGTCCTGCATCAGACGGGCGAGGAGCCGTTGGCCGAAACCACTGCCATGGTGGCGCTGTCGGTCAGCTCCAGCCCGTCATCGTCTTCCAGCTGCAGCAACTGCGTCAGACGGGCACGCCCGCGATTGGCGCGGCTCTTGACCGTGCCGACAGCCACGCCGCACATGTCGGCCGCCTCTTCGTAGGAAAAGCCCTGCGCGCCCACCAGGATCAGCGCCTCGCGCTGTTCGGTCGGCAACTGCTCGAAGGCCTGGCGGAAATCGGCCATCTGCAGGCGGCCGTCATGCCGCGGCTTCTCGGCAAGCTGTTCGGTGAAGACGCCCTCGGCATCCTCGACCTCGCGTTTCACCTTGCGGCGGTTGGAATAGAAGGTGTTGCGCAGGATCGTGAACAGCCAGGCCCGCATGTTGGTGCCGGGCTGGAACTTGTCGATGTTCGTCCAGGCCTTCACCAGCGCGTCCTGAACCATGTCGTCCGCGGTGGCGGGATTGCGCGTCAGGCTCAGCGCGAAGGCGCGTAGTGCCGGCAAGTGATCCACCAATTCGTCGCGGGGGTCAGGCGTGCTCACTGGTTTCCCTTCCCTTCATCCGGATCGCTCCCTCCCGCATCACGGTCCTGCGCCCGAAGCTTTTCCAGAAGTGTCACCAATCGGTCGGGGAGTTCCTCGGAGGCCATTTCGTCGTAGATGCGGCGCAGGTTGGCGTCGATCAGCGCGTCCCGATCGCCGCTGGACTTTTGTTGCACCATAAGGTTCATTCCAGATCCGTTCCAGTTATCCGGGCATACTGGCATGGCACGGTCGGCATGTCACCGCCGCGGCAGTATCGGCCCGGTCTTGGTCTCTTGTCTGGAACCGAACGCGATCCCGTTGCGTTGGGTTCCCAGACGAGAGACAAAAAAATCGGGATGATTGCATGACGGAAAAGCATTCGCAGGCCAGCCGGGCCGACCAGATCGGAGCCGAACTGCCCTATCTGCGCCGCTACGCGCGCGCGCTCACAGGAAGCCAGTCCAGCGGCGACCGCTATGCCGCCGCCACGCTGGAAGCCATCCTGGAAGATCCCGGTCTGTTCGATGAAAGCCTGTCTCCCAAGGCCGCGCTGTTCCGCGCCTTTCATTCGATCTGGCACAGCGCAGGCGCCCCGATGGCCGACGAAGACGAATCTGGGCTGGCCGCCCGGGCCCAGAACCATCTTTCCGCGCTTACCGAGAACACGCGGGAGGCGCTGCTCCTGTCGACGCTCGAGGAATTCCCGATTTCCGAGGTGGCGCAGATCATGCAACTGGAGCCTTCGGAGGCCGCCGACCTTGTGCGCATCGCATATGAAGAAATGGCCCAGAGCGTTGCCGGCAAGGTGCTGGTGATCGAGGACGAGGCGATCATCGCGATGGATCTCGAGGCGCAACTGGCCGATCTGGGCCATCGGGTCACCGGCGTTGCGCGCACCCGCGACGGTGCGGTGCAGCTTGCAATGGCAGACCCTCCCGATCTCATCCTCGCGGATATCCAGCTGGCAGACATGTCCTCGGGCATCGACGCGGTCAACGACATCCTCGCCCGTCTCGGCCCCCGGCCGGTGATCTTCGTGACCGCGTTTCCCGAACGCCTGCTCACCGGCGAACGGCCTGAACCGGCCTTCCTGATCTCCAAGCCCTATTCCGAGCCGCAGTTGCGCTCCTGCGTCAGCCAGGCGATGTTCTTCGCCTCGACCGAAGCTCTCAGGGTCTGAGCGACAGGGGGATTCCGACGCGGCAGCCGGAACCCTCCGGCATGCCAGGGCGTTGACGATCGGACCTGAACGAAGCGGAAGGAGAGAACACATGGCCACCGAGACCCGCAGTTCCGACGGGCCGGACACCGCAGAACTGTCCAGGCAGATCGAGACGCTCAAGAAAGACATGGGCGCCCTGACCCAGACGCTGGGCGAGATTGCGCGCGATCGGCGCGACGAGCTGTCCTCCGAGGCGCGCCAGCGGCTGGACAAGGCCATGCATGACGCCGAGGCACAGGCACGTGCGGCCGGTGCGCGCGCCGCTCGGCTGGGCGAGGATGCCCATGACATGGTCGCCCGCCAACCGGGTACCGCGCTGGCCATCGCTGCGGGGCTCGGCTTTCTCGTGGGGTTTCTGGGCGCCCGTCGCTGAGATGCTGGAACGCATCGAACGCGAGGCGGCGCGGGCGGCGCGCCGCACCGCACTGGGCGCCGGGGCATTGATCGCGCTGCTCTCCGGAGCGGCCTTTCTGACCTTGGCCGCCTGGATCGCATTGGTGCGAACGATCGGGCCGCTACAGGCGGCGCTGGTGATCGGGCTGGCCCATGCCGGGCTCGGGCTGGTGCTGGCCGGTCTGGCAGGGTCGGGACGTCCGCGCCAAACCACGCAGCCCAGACCGCACACCAGCGATTTCCCGCCCCTGACAGAGGCCTTTCTGGCCGGGCTGGAAACCGGTCGTCGCGCGCGCCCCGATCGTCGGCGCTGATCAGCCCGGGCGCGACGCCGCGCGCGGGCCGGCCAGCAGCCAGATGATGAAGCCCAGAAGCGGCAGCAGCAGCACGAGCAGCACCCAGCCGACCTTGGCGCCTATGCCGGCGCGCGAACCCACGATAGAGACGATCGCCCAGATATCGAGCACGAGCAGGATCAGACCACCGATCCCCGTGATTTCCACCATTGCAGGCCTCCCCGTTCGGATTCTGCCCAGCCTGCCACGGCAAGAGGGCGAAGAAAACCGCTTGCGAAGCGCGGCCCGACGGAACGCCGAAGACTACCGGAAAGGACCGACATGACCCATCGACTGACATTGCAACAGATCGAACCCGTCACACATGACGTCAACCGCCTCGTCTTCGACCGCCCCGACGGATACGATTTCACCCCGGGCCAGGCCACGCTCATGCGACTGGACCGCGATGGCTGGCGCGACGAGGAGCGCCCCTTCACCTTCACCAATCTGCCCGGCGACGACCGGCTGGAATTCGTCATCAAGTCCTACCCGTCGCATGACGGCGTCACCAAGCGGATCGGCGAACTGCAACCGGGGGACCAGGTGCTGATCGGCGATCCCTGGGGGGCGATCGAGGATCGCGGGCCCGGCTGCTTCATCGCGGGCGGCGCCGGGATCACGCCCTTCATCGCGATTCTGCGCGCCCGGGCCGCGCGCGAAGGCGATCTGGGCGGATCCACGCTGATCTTCTCCAACAAGGCCGAGCGCGACATCATCCTGCGCCAGGAATGGCAGGCGCTTCCGGGGCTCAACACCATCTTCACGGTCACCGACGAGGTAAGCGACGCGCTGCCGCATCGCCGGGTGGATGGCGCCTTTCTGGACGAGGTGGTGGGAGACTGGACCCAACCCTTCTATGTCTGCGGCCCGCCGCCGATGGTGGAAGACCTGTCCGCCGCGCTGGAGAAACGCGGCATAAGCGGGCGCCAGCTCATAACCGAAGAGGCGTGAGTCCGCCGAGCCGGTTGCCGGGCCACGGGCCTGCCCCTATCTTCCGCGGGTGGCGGCGCATCCCGCGCCGGCCCGTAGGATTGTGCGGGGAGATGGCCGACCAGAACCAGGATCTCGACGCCTCCGGCGCTCCGGCCACAATCGGCGACGTGCTGGAACGGCTCGACAGGCTGACGGACCTGTCCCACGTCACCCTGCGCGACGTTCAGGAAAGCTTCGGCCGGGCCTCCTTCGTGCCGGCGCTCATGATCCCTTCGCTGTTGGTTGTGTCGCCGCTCTCGGGTATCCCGTTCTTCTCGACGATCTGCGGCCTGATGATCTTCTTCGTCACCGCCCAGATGCTGGCCCGGCGCGAGCATGTCTGGCTGCCGGAGCTGCTGCTGTCCCGCAGCGTCAGCGGGCCCCGTCTGCACAATGCCTTGCAACGGATCCGGCGGCTGGGCGGCTGGATCGACCGCAACAGTTCCGAACGCCTGCGATTCCTGATGCTGCCGCCGATGGTGGTGCTGTTCTACCTGCTCTGCCTGGTGGCGGGCGGCATGATGCCTTTCCTGGAACTGGTGCCCTTCTCGTCCTCGATCCTTGGCCTCTCGGTGCTGCTGATGGCCGCGGGCTTCCTGACCCGCGACGGCCTGCTCGCCCTGGCGGGCGCGGCGGTCTTCATGCTGGCGCCGGCGATCCCGCTGGCGGTGCTGGCCTCGGTCTGACCCCGGATCAGACCCATTTCGCCAGCGGCGGAAGACTCATCAGCACAGCATTGGCATCGTGGCCGGTGGCCAGCCCGAACTTGGTCCCCCGGTCGTAGACCAGGTTGTATTCGGCATAGAGCCCGCGATGAACAAGCTGCGCCTCCCTGTCGGCCGCGCTCCAGGGGGTTTCGCGGCGCCGTTCGACCAGCGGCAGGTAGGCCGGCAGAAAGGCCCGGCCGATATCCCGGGTCAGCGCGAAATCCGCCGCCCAGTCGCCGCTGTTGCGATCATCCATGAAGATGCCGCCCACGCCACGGGCCCGGTGCCGGTGCGGGATGTAGAAATACTCGTCCGCCCAGGCCTTGAGAGCCGGGTAGAGATCGGCCCCGTGCGGATCCAGATGCGCCTTCTGCGTCATGTGGAAATGCGCGGTATCGTCATCATATTCGATGCACGGGTTCAGATCCGAGCCGCCGCCGAACCACCACGCCCCCGGCGTCCAGAACATCCGCGTGTTCATGTGCACCGCGGGCACATGCGGGTTCTGCATATGCGCCACCAGGCTGATGCCGGAGGCCCAGAACCGCGGGTCGCTGTCCATCCCCGGCACGCCGCGCGCCGCCATCGCCTTCTGTGCCGCCTCCCCCAGCGTGCCGTAGACGGTGGAGACGTTCACCCCGACCTTCTCGAAGACGCGACCGCCGCGCATCACGCTCATCAGCCCGCCGCCGGCCTCCGAGCCGTCGTCGGAGGCGCGCCGGGTCTCGGTCACCTCGAAGCGCCCCGGCGCCCGATCCGACAATGGCCCTTCCGCCTGCGCATCTTCCAGCCCCTCGAAGGCCGTCACGATCTCGTCGCGCAGCTGGCGGAACCAGGCGCTGGCGCGGGATTTCTCTTGCTCCATCAGGTCGGTCATCGCGGCGCATCCTCCGTATCCGGCCAAAGTGGTAGCCGCAATCGCCGCGCTTGACCAGAAGCCGCGATTGCGGCGCGGCACAAGCGACGCTAGGCTGCTTTCATGACACGCCCGCTCCTGCTCCTGCTTGCCCTGGTCACGCTCTCCGCCTGTTCCGCGCGTGACCTGTGTATCTCGCGGGCGACCCAGGATCTGCGCGTGATGGAGGGCCTGATCGCCGAGACGCGCGCCACCATCGCGCGCGGTTATGCCATCGAGGAACGCACCGTTCCGGCCGAGGAACTGCGCATCTGCCACGACTCGGAGGGCAAGGAACGGCCCTGCTGGGTCACAGTGCCGCGACTGGAACGCAAACCCGTTTCCGTGGATCTGGCGGCGGAACGGCGCAAGCTCGACTCGATGCGGGCCAAGCGCGACGCGCTCGCCCGAGAGGCCGAGGCCGCGATGCGCGCCTGCCGCGCCGCCTATCCCGAGAGCTGATCCCGACCTTCTTCTTGGCTCAAATATCCATTGCGGCCGAAGGCCGCCAGGAAACGGCGTCGCGCGCAGCGCGGCCTTTTCCGAACGACGGCCCTCAATGCGCCGGGGCGGCCACCGGGTCCAGCAGGGTGCGCCCGCCATCCACCGTCATGATCTGCCCGGTGACAAATCCCGCCCCTTCCGAAGCCAGGAACTGTACCGCCTCGGCCAGTTCGCCCGGCGCGGCGATACGCGCCAGCGGGGTGTGATCCTCGATATCCTCGCGGTAATCCGCATTCTGCTGCAGCGCGCCCTGCAGGCTTGCGGACATCACCGAGCCGAAGGCCACCGCGTTCACCCTGATCCGGTGCGGCGCCAGCGCCACCGCCAGCGAGCGGGTCATCTGGTCCAGGGCCGCGGTGGAAACCGAATAGCCCAGCAGGTCGGGATGCGTGCGCCGCGCCGCGATCGAGGACAGGTTGACGATGGCGCCCACCTGGCCCTCGGTCTGGCCCTCCGCCTGCTTGATCATCCGCCGCGCCACGCATTGGCTGAGCCGCAGCGAGATCATCAGGTTCTGTTCCAGCAGTTGCTCGACCGAGCTGTCCTCCGGGTCCAGCGGGTCCGACGGCAGCAGCTGACGACAGCCATTCACCAGGATATCCACCCGGTCGAAACTGTCGATCGTGGCCGACAGCAGGTTCGCCACGGTCAGGCGTTCGCGCAGGTCGCCGGCGAAATAGCGGATATTGCCGTCATCGGCGGCATCCCCCAGTTCATGCGCCAGCCGCGCCTCGTCCATGTCGGCGAACATCACGTTGGCGCCGCGATCGGCGAAATGCCGGCCGATGGCCAGCCCGATCCCGTTGGCCGCACCGGTGACGATGGCGGTCTTGCCTTCGATGGAAAAGGACATCTGCGCTCTCCTGGGATGGGGTCAGCGGGGGGCGCGATTCCGGACGCGCGCTTCCAGCAGCTTGAACCGGGCATCGCCGCCGATCTCGCGAATGCCGGTGAAATGACGGTCGAGTTCCGCCTCGTAGGGCAAATGCCGGTTCGCGACAAGCCAGAGCGTGCCGCCGGGCCGCAGCACCGCAGCGGCCTGTGCAATGAAGGCGCGGCCCAGCCCGGGGTCTGCGGCGCGGCCGGAATGGAAGGGCGGGTTCATCACCACCGCGTCGAGCGCCGCATCGGGGCGCCAGCGCGTGGCATCGGCCCAGTGGAACCGGGCGCGCGGGTCGGTCACGTTCTCGCGGGCGCAATCCAGCGCGACGCGGTCGGCCTCCACCAGATCCAGCCGGGTGAGTTTCGGACAGCGCGCCAGCAGGCGTGCCGCAAGGTAGCCCCAACCCGCTCCCAGATCGGCCACCTGGCCGGAAAGGCCCTTCGGCACCGTCTCGGCCAGCAGACGCGAGCCCGGATCGATCCCGTCGGCCGAGAACACGCCCGGCGCGGTGACGAAACCCTCTGCGATTCGCAGCCGGTCCGGGGCGCGCCAGCCGAGCAATGTCGTATCGGCGGCGAACCAGTAGATCTTGCCATGCGCCTTGGAAATCGGCCCCTCCACCTGCACCAGCCGGCGCAGGTCGCGCAGGATCGAATCGGCGCCATCGGTCTTCTGCCCATCCACCACCACGGGTCCGCCCGGCGTCACCGCCGCTTCGGCACGGGCCAGCAGGTCGCGCGCCAGGGTCTTGGCGCGCGGCAGGAACACCACCGCCGCAGCGGCGGGCGCGTCCAGCGACGACGTGCAGGCATAGCCCGCCGCGGCGAAAGCATCGTGATCGGGCTTCAGAGGGGTGACGACGCGCACACGGTCGCGCGGCAGCGCCGAGAGATCCATCCCGGCGCGCGGCATGAGCACCGCGATCGGACCATCGCCGGGAAGTTCCAGCCCTCCGCCGTCAAGCGCCAGGCTCAGTCGCGGAAGGGACATGGAGCCCGCCTATTCCTTTTCCATCGTACATTGCAGCGGATGCTGGTGACGACGGGCGAAATCCATCACCTGCGCGACCTTTGTCTCGGCGATCTCGTGGCTGAACACGCCGACCACCGCGACCCCCTTCTTGTGCACCGTGAGCATGATCTCGAAAGCCTGGGCATGGGTCATGCCGAAGAACCGTTCGAGCACGTGAACCACGAATTCCATCGGAGTGTAGTCGTCGTTCAGCAGCAGCACCTTGTAGAGCGGCGGCCGCTTGGTGCGCGGCTTGGTTTCGACCACCACATTGGCGTCGGGCGCATCGTCCTGGGGACGGTTCGACAGGGTCCAGCGGGTCATTCCGCTCCTGCAGATCGGATGGTTTGCGTTTCGGGTCATCAGCCCGGATATATAACTTCTCGGGGCCGCGAGAAAAGAGGGGCCTGAACGGCGTGGCGGAAAAGCCGCTCCTGATCGCCGGCGCGTGGCCG
>JBKHDP010000002.1:0-43948 GCA_046541255.1 Paracoccaceae bacterium
TGACGGGTCTCCTCACAGCCTGGTCGCGCGCTCCGCGCGACGATGGAACCGGCGCTGATTAGCGGAGCGCCCGGCCCCGAACAACCGCGCGGCCCGCGAGGTTCAGGCGCAGGGCAGAACGACGACCGCCCGCGTCCCGCCGCCCGGCGCGGGCTCGGCCCGGAAAGCGCCCAGCGCCGCCCGCGACACGGTGGTGGAGGCCCGGTGCCCGGCCTCGGCCAGCGCATGCTTGAGCGCCGACACCACCAGCCCCCGTGCCAGCCCCGGATCGCGGAATCGCACCTCGGATTTGGCCGGATGCACGTTCACATCCACCAGTTGCGGATCGCAATCGATGAACAGCGCCACCGCCGGGTGGCGGTCGCGGCCGAGGAAATCGGCATAGGCGCCGCGCAGCGCGCCCAGCAACATCCTGTCCTTCACCGGACGGCCATTGACGAACATGTGCTGCATCACCGCCGCCCCGCGCGAAAAGGTGGGCAGCGCGGCATAGCCGGTCAGCCGGAGCCCCTCGCGCTCGGCATCGATGCGCAGGGCGTTCTCGGCGAACTCGGTCCCCAGAACACGGCGCAACCGACCGTGCAGCGCATCGAAAAGATCGCCGCTCTCTGGATCGGCGCGGAAACTCACCCGCCCCTCGCCCCCGCCCGAGACGTCGCGCAGGGTGAAGCCCACGAAGGGTTCGGCGATGGCAAGCCGCCGCACCACCTCGCCGATGGCCTGGGTCTCGGCCCGGTCGGAGCGCAGGAATTTCAGCCGCGCGGGGGTGGCGTGGAACAGGTCGCGCAGTTCGACCACCGTGCCCGCGCCCAGCGCCGCGGGGCGCGGCGCACCCATCCGCCCGCCCGAGACGGTCAGTTCCGCGGCCTCGGCACCGATGGCCCGGCTGGTCAGCTTCAGCCGCCCCACCGCGCCCAGCGAGGCCAGCGCCTCGCCGCGAAACCCGAAACTGTGGATGTTCAGAAGGTCGGAGCCGTCGATCTTGGATGTGGCGTGACGCGCCACCGCCAGCGGCAGGTCTTCGGCCGGAATGCCGCAACCGTCATCGCGCACCCGGATCAGCGTCTTGCCACCGTCGGCGATCTCCACCTCGATGCGGCGGGCCTCGGCATCCAGCGCGTTCTCCACCAGCTCCTTGACCGCGGAGGCGGGGCGCTCGACAACTTCACCGGCCGCGATTCGATTGATGGCCGCCTCGTCCAATTGGCGAATTCCCGCCTGCGGGGCGGAGATGTTGCGGTCTGCCATGCTCATACCGCAACACCTAGCATGGGCGCCTTTGATTCGACCAGCCGCGACAGGCTGTCACCCCCGCAGCCCCCCTTGGAAAGATGTTACATTCTCTTACCTGCATGTGAGCACGACCGCCGACATCGCATTCAACGAAAGGAAACGCCATGTTCACCCGTATCAGCCCCTCGAAGGGACCCGGCTCGCCGCGCGTGGCCGGGTTCCATGACCCGGCCACCGGCAGCATCCAGTATGTCGCCGTGGACGAGGCCACGAAGAAGGCGGCGCTGATCGACATCGTGCTGGATTTCGACCCGGCCCATGCGCGCACGTCTACCGCCTCGGCGCAGGCGGCGCTGGATTACGTGAAGGCCGAGGGGCTGAGCGTGGAATGGATTCTCGACACCCATCCGCATGCCGATCACATGATGGCCTCGGCCTGGCTGAAGGAGCAGACCGGCGCGCCCACGGCCATCGGGGCGAAGGTCCGCGACATCGGAAAGCTCTGGGAAGGGTTCTACAACCTTCCCGGCACGTTCGACCCCGACCGCGATTTCGATCGGCTGTTCGAGGATGGAGAAACCTTCTCGCTGGGCGAGTTGCCGATCAAGGTGATGCTGTCGCCGGGGCACACGCTGGGTTCGATCACCTATGTGTTCGGTGACGATGCAGCCTTCGTGCATGATACCCTGATGCATGTGGATTCCGGCACCAGCCGGGCGGATTTCCCGGGCGGATCGGCCGATGAGCTGTTCACCTCCCTCACCGCGATCCTCGCCCTGCCGGAAGAGACCCGGCTTTTCATCGGCCATGACTATCCCCCCGTGGGCGACCGCAAGGAACCGGCCTGGGAGGCCACGGTCGCCGAGCACAAGGCGCAGAACAAGCATCTGGGCGGCGGCGTGAGCCGCGAGGAATTCGTGAAGCTGCGCGAGGAGCGCGACGCCACCCTGTCGCTGCCCGACCGGATGCTCTACGCTTTGCAGGTGAACCTGCGGGGCGGACGGCTGCCGGAACCCGAAGCGGACGACCGGTCCTATTTCAAGATCCCCGCGAATTTCTTCTGAACCGAGGAGACGGACAGCATGAAGACCGAAACCGTGGGCGAGGCCACGTTCGAGACCTGGACTCCCGAGGAAGTCGCCGCCGCCTGCCAGTCAGGCGAAGTGGTGGTGATCGACGTGCGCACGCCGCAGGAATACATGTTCGAGCACATCGAGGGCGCCCTGCTGATGCCCTTGCCCTTCTTCAAGCCCGAGATGCTGCCCGGCCAGTCCGAGAAGCGGATCGTGCTGCATTGCGGCTCTGGCGTGCGGAGCGAGAAGATGGCGCGGCTCGCAATGGAACGGGGCCTCGACCGGATCGCCCATATGGATGGCGGCTTCGCGGCGTGGAAGGCGGCGAAGCTGCCCTATATCGGCACCAACATGGCCACCGGCGCACCTCAGCGGGTTGAGGGCTAGGACCGGAGGAGGCATTTGCGCCGCGGCCCCGGGCGCGGCCCGGTAAAGCCATGCGGCGCGGCAGGCTCCCTCGGGAAACCGCGATGAAGAAGGCCCGGGCGGTCGCACCGCCCGGGCCAGTCCATGGGAAAGCGGGGAGGACTCGCTCAGCCCTTGGTGAAGTCGGGATAGGCCTCCATGCCCAGCTCGGTGGTATCGAGCCCGGTGATCTCGGCTTCCTCGTCCACCCGGATGCCGATGACGGCCTTCAGGACGAACCAGACCACGAGGCTGGCCACGAAGGTGAACACCCCGAAGGCGATGATGCCGACGATCTGGGTGCCAAGGCTGGCGTCACCATTGTAGAAGACCACGGCGATGGTGCCCCAGATCCCGGCGAAGAGATGCACGGGGATGGCGCCGACAACGTCGTCGATCTTGAGACGGTCCAGCATCGGCACGGCGAAGACCACGATCACCCCGCCGATGGCGCCGATCCAGAGCGCGCCGAAAAGCGTGGGCGCCAGCGGCTCGGCAGTGATCGAGACCAGGCCCGCCAGCGCGCCGTTCAGCACCATCGTCAGATCGGGCTTCTTGTACAGCACCTGGGTCAGGATCAGCGCGGTGACCGCGCCGGCCGCGGCGGCCATGTTGGTGTTGGCGAAGATCCGCGACACGTCGGACACGTCGCCCACCGTGCCCATGGCCAGCTGCGATCCGCCGTTGAAGCCGAACCAGCCCAGCCAGAGGATGAAGGTGCCCAGAGTGGCAAGCGCGAGGTTCGAGCCCGGCATCGGGTTGACCTTGCCGTCCTTGTACTTGCCCAGACGCGGGCCCAGCACGATGGCACCGGCCAGCGCGGCCCAGCCGCCCACGGAATGCACGACGGTAGAGCCGGCGAAATCCGAGAAGCCCATTTCGGACAACCAGCCGCCACCCCACTGCCAGGAGCCGGAAATCGGGTACATGACCCCGGTCAGCACCACCACGAAGGCGAGGAAGGGCCACAGCTTGATCCGCTCGGCCAGCGCGCCGGACACGATCGAGGCGGTGGCGGCGACGAAGACGAGCTGGAAGAAGAAGTCCGAGCCCACGGAGGCATAGTCGAGCGCCGCATCGGCCGCGGCCACGCCGACCGGATCGAGCACGGTCGGGCTGAAGAAGGTGCCGACATAGCCGTTGAACTCGCCCGGATACATCAGGTTGAAGCCCATGAACCAGTACATGATCGCGGCGATGGAATAGAGCCCGATGTTCTTGGTCATCTGCATGGTGACGTTCTTGGAGCGCACCAGCCCGCCCTCGAGCATGGCGAACCCCGCCGCCATGAAGAACACCAGGAAGCCCGCCATGCAGAACAGCAGCGTCGTCATGATGTAGGGGCCGATCTCGTCGAAGCCGGGCGCCGCGTCCTGCGCCATGGCAAGGGCTGGCAACGCCGTGAGCGCACCGGCAAGGCCCAGAGTCTTGAATAGTTTCATCGTCGTTTCCCTTCTATACCTGCTGGAGCGGCTCAGAGCGCGTCAGCGTCGGTCTCGCCGGTGCGGACCCGAACGGCCTGCGCGAGATCGAGCACGAAGATCTTGCCATCGCCGATCTTTCCGGTGCGCGCGGTCTTTGCGATGGTTTCCACCACCTGGTCCGACATGCCGGAATCGACCGCGATCTCCAGTTTCACCTTGGGGACGAAATTCACGGCATACTCGGCACCCCGATAGATTTCGGTGTGGCCGGACTGCGAGCCGAAACCCTTGATCTCCGTCACCATCATGCCGCGCACGCCGATGGCGGTCAGGGCTTCACGGACCTCCTCCAGCTTGAACGGCTTGATCGTCGCTATGATGAGTTTCACCTTGATCCCTTTCGCTTTGGCAGGCCGCCCGCCTGCGTGTTTGCACCTGCAGAAAATCGAGCGAATGACGCCGGGGGAAGCGCGGAGCGCGGGAAGCGGACGCCACTGGCGGCGATTGTGATTAATTTTTGCGCGTTTTGTGATTTGTGATTATTTTTTAGTCAATTTTCGAACGTCGAACATGGCTCTGCGGCCTCTACATTCGGCGTCCGAACGGCTATCCTCTGAAAAAAACAGGCGCCCAGAGAGCAGAGCATGAGCGATTCAGGCCGCAAGACCCCCCGTCTGGTTGCGGAACGGCGCCCGCCGCGCGGCGGCAAGAGCGGTACATCGCGAGGCAAGAAGACGGCAGGCGGCACGTCCGGCGGCCGCAAGCGCACAGGCCGGTCTCGCTCCTCCTCCTCCAGGCCCCGGCGGCGCAACCCGATCATGGCGGCCGTCCGAGGTCTTCTGCGCCTGGTGCTGCGCATCGTCTGGGGTTTCGGCTGGCGGATCTCGCTTGTCGTCGCATTGCTGATCGCCGGCGGAACGGCCTATCATTATGCCGGCCTGCCCGAGGCCGGAACCCTGCTCGACGGGCGGGCGCGGGGGTCCGTCACGCTGCTGGACAAGGATCGCGAGGTTTTCGCCTGGCGCGGCGACCAGTTCGGCGGCGCGGTGACGGCCGACAGCGTGTCGCCGCATCTGCGCAATGCCGTGATCGCCACCGAGGACAAGCGGTTCTACAGCCACCCGGGGATCGACCCGATCGGCATCGCCAGCGCCATCCGCATCAACCTGTCCGAAGGCCGGGGGCCGCTATCGGGCCATGGCGGCTCGACCATCACGCAGCAGACCGCCAAGCTGCTCTGCCTCGGCGTTGAATACGACAAGGACATCTGGCCGACCGAGGCCGCCTACGAGGCCGATTGCCGCGAGACCTCGCTGTGGCGCAAGCTGAAGGAGGCGCTCTACGCGCTGGCGATGGAGGCCAAGTATTCCAAGGACGAGATCCTGTCGATCTATCTCAACCGCGTCTACATGGGCGGCGGCGCCTATGGCGCCGAGGCCGCCGCGCAGCGGTTCTTCGGCAAACATGCCGCGACGGTCAACGCCTCCGAGGGCGCGATGCTAGCCGGGCTGCTGACCGCGCCGACCAGCCTTGCCCCGACACGCAATCTCGAACGGTCGCGCAGCCGTGCCGCCGTCGTGCTGCGGCTGATGCAGTCGCAGGGCTACCTGACCGAGGACGAGGCCCGCACCGCGATGGAAAACCCCGCCCGGCTGTCGCAAGCCGCCGAAGCCCGGGCCGGCGGCTATTTCGCCGACTGGGTCATGTCCTCGGGGCCGGAATACTTCACCCGCAACACGACCGAGGACGTGGTGATCCACACCACGCTGGACCCGCGCCTGCAACGCGCCGCCGAAGACGCGCTGAAGCAGGTGTTCGAGGACAAGGTGCGCCCCGGCTCCACAGCGCAGGCCGCCATCGTCGTGATGTCCGCGGACGGGGCGGTGCGGGCCATGGTGGGCGGGCGCACGACCCGTGCCGCCGGCCTGTTCAACCGCGCCACCCAGGCCCGGCGGCAGACCGGGTCGGCCTTCAAGCCCTTCGTCTTCGCGACCGCCCTGGAACTGGGCGCCAGCCCGTATTCCATGGTGGTGGACGAACCGATCACGATCAGTATCCCGGGGTCGGAGCCCTGGTCGCCGCGAAACTACACCAAGGAATTCTATGGCCCGGTGACCTATGAAGAGGCGCTGAAACGCTCGCTCAACATCCCGGCGGTCAAGATCGCCCAGGAGGTCGGGCTCGACAATGTCCGGCGCGTGGCCGCCGATTTCGGCATCGAGAGCAGCCTGGCCGATGGCCCGGCGCTGGCCCTTGGCGCCTCCGAGGCAACCCTGCTGGAAATGACCGGCGCCTATGCCGGCATCCTGAACGGTGGCTCGTCGGTCACGCCCTACGGGCTGGTCGAATTGCGGCTGAAGGACGATCCCGATCCTCTGATGGACAACGCGGATGGCGGTATCGGCGAGCGGGTGATCCGCGACCGGGCCGCGCAGGAACTGATCTACATGATGGAAAAGGTGATCAGCGAGGGCAACGGACGCCGCGCCGCCCTGCCCGACCGCCAGGCCGCCGGCAAGACCGGAACCACCCAGGCCGCCCGCGATGCCTGGTTCCTGGGCTTCACAGCCGATTACGTTGCCGGGGTCTGGATGGGATATGACGACAACACGCCGCTGACCGGCGTGACGGGCGGTGGCCTGCCCGCGGAGATCTGGCGCGAAACGATGATCCGGGTGCACGAGGGCCTGCCGGCCCGCCCGCTGCCGATGCGCCGGCCCGAGCGGCCCGACGACCTGCGGCAGGCCCCGGAGGAGGGGTCGGGCGGCGGCTCCGCGATCGAGAACGTGCTGCGCGACATCCTGCGCGGCACCGGAGCGCGCTAGCCCGCGGTCCGCAGATCCTGGATCAGGCGGTCGATGCTGCCGCCCCGCCGGTCGAGCATGGCGCCGATCTC
This sequence comes from Paracoccaceae bacterium, assembly GCA_046541255.1. GTDB lineage: Bacteria > Pseudomonadota > Alphaproteobacteria > Rhodobacterales > Rhodobacteraceae > Rhodosalinus. The sequence goes on from JBKHDP010000002.1 coordinate 7,032, forward strand.
CTCGCGCTCGGACAGCAGCATGTTCACGCCCTCGATATACATGTTGAAGAAGAGATCGCGGCCGGAGCGGTCGGACACCAGGAAATCGACAAAGAACGGTGCCTCGCCACGCAGGAAGGCCGTGGTGCGCACCTGGAAATAGCCCTTGATCGGCTTGACGCCCTCGACCTCCAGCCGTCCGCCGACGAACTCGCGAAACCGCGCGCCGTACTTGCGGGCGATATAACCGCGGAACACCTCGACGAAGGCGCTTTTCTGCGCCTCGGTGGCGCGGCGCCCGTCCACGCCCAGCGCGTACATGGCGATCGTGGGCACGTCGGCATAGCGAATGAAGATCCGCTCGAAATCGTCATACATCGCGGTTTCGGACTTGCCCGAGGCGATGACGGTATTGATCTCGTCCACGAGGCTGTTCACCAGCACGCTGGCGCGTTTCTCCGTCAGCGCCAGGGCCGGCAGGGGCAGCAAGGTCAGACCGACCCCCGCGACGATGCCGGAAAGAAAGCTGCGGCGGGTCGGATCATTCGGCATGGATATCCTCATACGGGTCGGTGAAATCGCTTTCGGCAATGCCGCCTTCCTCATCCTGAAGATCGAAACGGCGGTTCTGCAGATAGATCAGGCGGGTCTGGGCGTAGCTGTCCGCGCTGTCATAGAGCACGGAATCGACGCTGCCGCCGAATCGACCCCGCTCGCCCACGCTGCCCACGATGCGCGCGGCCGTGCCGTAGTAGCGTTCCGGTTTCGGAATCACATGATCCAACGGGTTCAGGAACAGGTCAACCACCTGCCCGGCCGTGCGCCTTTCGGTGGACGGCCCAAGGATCGGAAGTTCCTGATAGGCGCCCTCCGGTACTCCCCACACATGAAGCGTCTCGCCGAAATCGGTCTCGTCCGCAGGCAGTCCGAAATCCGCCGCGACATCGAACAGCCCGCCGAAGCCCAGCGTCGAGTTATAGACGAAGCGCAGCGTGCTGCGCCCGACCCCGACCAGATCGCCCTGCAAGAGCCGGTTCACGGCGTGGCGCGGCTCGTTCAGGTTGGCTCCGAAATTCCCGATGCTCTGCCGGATCTCGGGCGCGGCGCCACCCGATCCGGCGATCGGCCGCAGCACGGTTCTGTCAACCTCGCGGTTGAACGCATGCATCTTGCGATTCTGCGCCTCGTAAGGATCATGCACACCGCCCGGCGCCACCCCGTCAGGAGGCGTGGAACAGGCCGCCAGCACCAGCAAGGCCCCCCCGGCCAGGATGGGAACAAGTCGATTTCGGAGGCTCAAACGCGGGGACAAGGTAAAATCCTGTTCTTTAACCGTGGGTATGGCATACCCGGTAGTTAAACGCCCGGGCCCGGATGCCCATAGCATAGCGTATCACAGCCCCGTGTTGTGGCAGATTGGCGACAAGGCTCAACCCCCTGTCCACGGGGGGTGCGCAAGGAACGGGAAACAGGCGGAAACGCACCGATGAAACGAAACGACAGAACGGCGGGGCGCGAGGAACTGCGCGCGGCGCGACGCGAAAACCGCGCCTATTTCTGGATCGTCGGGGTGTTCAGCTTCTTCGCCAATCTGCTGATGCTCACCGGCCCGCTCTACATGCTGCAGATCTATGACAGGGTGCTTGGCAGCCGGTCCGAGGCCACGCTGCTGGCGCTCACCTTGCTGGTCGTGTTCCTGTACGGGATGATGGGGCTGCTGGATTACGCGCGCTCGCGGATCATGGCGCGGGTCGGCGCACGGTTTCAGGCGCGGCTCGATCGCCGGGTGTTCGACGCGGTGATGCGGAAGTCGGCGATTGCGCCGGACAATCGCTCCGCCACCGGGCTGCGGGATCTGGAATCGATCCAGCGCCTTCTGACCTCTCCGGTCCTGATGTCCTTCTTCGACATGCCATGGACCCCGTTCTTCCTGTTCGGCATCGCGCTGTTCCATCCCTGGCTCGGTCTGCTGGCGGTGGCGGGCGGCGTTCTGCTGATCGTGATAACCCTGCTCAACCAGTTTCTCAGCCGCCGGCCGTCGGAACGCGGCATTGCGGCGGCGCTCCATGCCGAGGCGATCTCGAACCAGATCCGCGACGAGGCCGAGGTGGTGCAGTCGCTGGGGATGCGCGGCAACGCCTTCGACCGCTGGCAGGTGGCGCGCAATGCCGCGCTGACAGGCCAGCTCGAGTCCTCGGATGTCTCGGGGACGTTCACGGCGATGACGAAAAGCTTTCGGCTGTTCCTGCAATCGGCGATGCTGGGACTTGGCGCCTATCTGGTGCTCCGGGGCGAACTGACCCCGGGGGCGATGATCGCGGGGTCCATCCTGCTGGGCCGGGCGCTGGCGCCGATCGAACTGGCCATCGGCCAGTGGCCGCTGGTGCAGGCGGCACGGCGCGGCTGGACCAACCTGTCCGAACTGCTGACCGACGTGCCGCCCGAAATGCACCGTACCGCCCTGCCGCGTCCCCGCGCCAGGCTGGAGGTGCAGCAACTCACCGTGGTGCCGCCGGGACAGCAGCAGGCGGCGCTGCGACTGGTCAGTTTCACCGTCAATCCAGGCCAGGCCATCGGGGTGATCGGCCCATCGGGCGCGGGCAAGTCCACCCTGGCCCGTGCCATCACCGGGGTCTGGAGACCGGCGGGGGGGCGCGTGCGGCTGGATGGCGCCACGCTCGATCAGTATGATCCCGACGTGCTGGGCAGCCATATCGGCTACCTGCCCCAGCGGGTGCACCTGTTCGACGGCACCGTCGCCGAGAACATCGCCCGCCTGTCGGACCGTCCGGATGCCGAGAAGGTGGTCGAGGCGGCCAGGCGCGCCGATGCGCACGAGATGATCCTGAAACTCTCCGACGGCTATGACACGCGGATCGCCGGCGCGGGCGGGCAACTGTCCGGCGGGCAGGTCCAGCGGATCGGGCTGGCCCGCGCGCTTTACGGCGACCCGGTGATCCTGGTGCTGGACGAGCCCAACGCCAATCTCGACAACGAGGGCAGCGAAGCCCTCAACCGGGCGATCCGCGCCATGAAGGAACAGGGCCGCTCGGTGCTCATCATGGCGCACCGGCCGGCCGCGATCGCGGAATGCGACATGCTGCTGATGCTGGACCACGGCAACCGGGTGGCGTTCGGCCCCAGGGACGATGTGCTGCAGAACGCAGTCAGGAACCACCGGCAGATCATCAGGTCCGCCACGCCCGGAGGGGTGCAATGACCGGGACACGGCAAGGCGCTTTCGCGATGCGCGTGCCGATCGCGATCGGCACGCTTGCGCTCGTCACGCTTGTGGGAGGCTTCGGCACCTGGGCCGCCGTCACCGAGATATCCGGCGCCGTCATCGCCGGCGGCCAGATCGAGGTGGATCGCAACCGCCAGATCGTCCAGCATCCCGATGGCGGCGTCGTCGAGGATATCCTGGTCGATGAGGGCGACACGGTGGCGCAAGGCGATGTGCTGATCCGGCTCGACCCGACCGACCTGCGCTCGGAGCTTGCGATCGTCGAGGGCCAGCTGTTCGAATTCATGGCGCGCCGCGGCCGGCTGGAGGCCGAACGCGACGACCGGAAGAAAATCCGTTTCGAGCCCGAATTGCTCGGGCGCGCGGAAGACAGCGCCGAGATCGCCGATCTGGTCGAAGGCCAGAGACAGCTGTTCGCGGCGCGCCTCGAATCGGTCTCGAACGAGATCGAGCAGCTCGGCCGACGGCGGGGCCAGATCGCCAGCCAGGTCGACGGGATCGAGGCCCAGCAGGCCGCATTGACCGAACAGCTCGACCTCATCTTGCGGGAACTGACCGATCAGCGTTCGCTTCTGGATCGCGGGCTGGCACAGGCGTCGCGCGTTCTGGCGCTGCAGCGCGAGCAGGCCCGGCTGAGCGGCCAGGTGGGCGAGTTGACCGCCCAGAAGGCCCAGGCCGAAGGCCGGATCACCGAGATCGAGATCGAGATCCTCAAGCTCCGCGCGCAACGGCGTGAAGAGGCGATCACCCGGCTGCGCGACCTGCAGGCCCGCGAGGTGGAACTCGCCGAACGGCGCCGCGCCCTTTCGGGGCGGCTGGACCGCATGGTGATCCGCGCCCCGGTTTCGGGCATCGTCTACGGCATGACGGTGGTGACGCCTCGCTCGGTGATCGGGCCGGCCGATCCGGTTCTTTTCCTCGTCCCGCAGGATCGCCCGCTGGTGATCGCCGCGCGGGTCGAGCCGATGGATATCGACAAGCTCTCGCTCGGGCAGGAGGTGACGCTGCGCTTTTCCGCCTTCGATCAACGCACCACGCCCGAACTGTTCGGCGAGGTGGCGCAGATCTCGGCCGACACCTTCCGGGACGACGCGTCCGGGATGTCCTATTACCGTGCGGAAATCATGCTGGACGAGGACGAATATGCCCGCCTGCCCGAAGGCGCCGTGCTGATCCCCGGCATGCCGGTCGAGGCCTTCATCCGCACCGAGGACCGCACGCCGCTGGCCTATCTCGTGAAGCCGCTGACCGATTATTTCACCAAGGCGTTCCGCGAAGGCTGACGGGGCGGCCGTCCGGGGGCGGTCAGCTTTCCGGCGCAGCGCCTTCTTCGGGCGGGCTGTCGATCGCGGCGATCCAGGGCTTGATGTCGAGCACCGGCGTCTGGTCGAACGCATCCGTTGCGTCGATCCCGATCACCCCGCGCGCGGCGTCGAGCGAGGTGATCCGCACCAGTTCCATCGCCACCGGATTGGGCCGGACCGGCGAGCGCAGCGCGAAAGTGCCTCGCGGCCCCTCGGCGTGGGCCGGCGCCTGCACGATCAGGTCGCGCCGCGCCCGATCGAACCACAGCAACAGCCAGATCGCTCGCCCCACCTCCAGCCCGCGCAGCCCGTCGGCATAGCCGGGCTTCAACTCTACCCGCGCGCCGCCACCACCCCGTTCGCGGGCCTGGCCCAGGTTGCGCGGCGCGCCACCCTTCCGCCAGTCGGAGCGCAGCACGCCGATATAGGCCAGCGTCGCGTCGGAATCGGCGCCCGGATCGAAGGGCAGTTGCTGTTCTCCGGGGCGGGGTGTGTCGGTCATCTTGCCTCTCCTTCGGACGGGTGCCGGCGCAAGGCCGCCACGAACCGCTCGCGCGCCTCGGGCAGCGGCCGGTCGCTCAATTGCGGCGCCAGGTGATGGTGCAGGAAATGCCCGGTAGTGGCCAGCGCCAGTGCCACCTCGGCATCCTCGGCCGCGCCGTGCCCCAACAGACAGGGCGGCAAGGGCAGAAGCCGGGCCGACCACTCCCCCGCCCCTGCGGAAGACACCGCACGACCCGACCGGGGCGAGACGAAAACCAGCCCCTCGGTCGCGCCGGTCACCGCGCAGGCAGACAGATCGAGCCCGTAACCCATCTCTTCCAGCAGGCGCAATTCCCAGCGCAGATAGGCCAAGGGCCACAGCTCGCGCTGCGGCAGCAGGTCCAGCAGCGCCGCGCTTTCGCGGTAGAGCGCCGGGTGCGGCGCGCGCTCGGGCAGGCAGAAGGCCAGCATTGCGGTGACCGCCGACAGCCCCGCCAGCGCGCGCCGGTCGCCCAGAGCGGCCCCTGCCCGTGACCGCAGCGGTTCCACCGTGAAGCTGCCGATATGCTCCTCCAGCCGGGCCCTCCAGGCCAGGTCGAGCTGCGCGCCCGGCTGCAACAGCGGGGCGGTCCGGCGCGAGGCCCCGCCCCGCACCACGCCGGCATGGCGCCCTCGGGCCTCGGTGAAGACCTCGATGATCGCCGCGCTCTCGCCATGCGGGCGGGCCGTCAGCAGGATACCTTCCTCGCGCCACTCCATGCCCGCAACTATGCGCGGGCGCGCGGCACTCGCAAGGGCTCAGTCGGCCAGACCCTCGCCATCCAGCAGATGGCGCCCCGATCGGTCTTCCACCTCGATCACCCAGAGATCCGGGTCGAAGCCGCGCTGCCTGGCGATGGCGGCGTCCACCGCGGCCTCCTCGCCCTCGGCCAGCACCTCCCAGCGCCGCGCACCGCTGGCAAGATCGAACTGGCGGGTGAAGGCTGCGGCCTTTCCGTCCAGCGTGTTGAGCTTGACCAGAATCGCCCCGGCGGTATCGTCGCCATGCGCCACCACGAAGGCGGGAATGCCCTCGATCCGCAGCCTTGCCAGATAGGCATGAACCCAGAACTCGGCGGTCAGCCGCGCCATGCCGCGTTCCCTTCATCGTTGCCCGGATGCCCGGCGCGGGAAATCTGACAGGCGCCCGCCTCAGCCGTTCCCGTCACGGAAGTCGAGACCCATCTGCGCGTAGCGCTCGGCCTCCTCCATCCAGCTTTCGCGCACCTTCACCTGAAGGAACAGGTGGACCCTGCGGCCCAGGAATTCCTCCAGCTCCTCGCGCGCGGCCGTGGAGATCGCCTTGATCGTTTCGCCCCTGTGGCCCAGCACGATTCCCTTGTGCCCGTCGCGGGCGACATAGATCACCTGTTCGATCCGGGCCGAGCCGTCCGGGCGCTCTTCCCAGCTCTCGGTCTCCACCGTCAGCTGGTAGGGCAGTTCCTGGTGCAGCCGCAGCGTCAGCTTCTCGCGGGTCATTTCGGCGGCGATCATGCGCAGCGGCAAGTCCGCGATCTGGTCTTCCGGGTAGAGCCAGGGGCCCTCGGGCAGCTCCGAAGCCAGCCAGCGCCGCAGGTCGTCGACGCCGTGGCCCTTCTCGGCAGAGATCATGAAGGTCCGCGTGAAGGAGAAGCGGGCGTTCAGCGCCTCCGACAGCGCCAGCAGGCTTTCCGCCTTCACCCGATCGATCTTGTTGATGGCCAGCGCCACCGGCCGCCTGCCCGCGATCTCCGGCAGGCGGTCCAGGATCGCCTCCACCCCCTCGGTGATGCCGCGATGCGCCTCCACCAGCAGCACCACGACATCGGCATCGGCCGCGCCGCCCCAGGCCGCGGCGACCATGGCGCGATCCAGCCGGCGGCGGGGGCGGAACAGGCCGGGCGTGTCGACGAAGACGATCTGCGCATCGCCCTCGATCGCCACGCCGCGGATGCGGGCCCGGGTGGTCTGCACCTTGTGGGTGACGATCGACACCTTGGCCCCGACCATGCGGTTGGTCAGGGTGGACTTGCCCGCATTGGGCTCTCCGATCAGGGCGACGAAACCGGCGCGTGTGCTCATGGGGTCAGGCCTTCGGTTCTCGAAAGCGCCCCATTAGCGGGTTTTGCGCAAGCTGGCCAGAGGGCAGCGCCCGATCGACGCCCCCGTGGCCCCGCCGCGACGCGGCGGTCTTCTTTGCCGGCCAGTCTTGTTTGTGGCCCGGCGCCAATCTACATCGCCAAGCATGAAAGCCAATCTGCCCTTCCTCACGCGGCGGCCCAGCGTCGCGGTGATCCGCCTGACCGGGATGATCGGCACCGGCGGCCGCGGGCAGATCAGCGATCACGCGGTCGGCCCGGTGATCGAGCGCGCCTTCCGGCGGGGCAAGCCGGCCGCCGTGGCGCTGGAAATCAATTCGCCCGGCGGCTCGCCGGTGCAATCCTCGCTGGTGGCCGCGCGGATCAGGCGCCTGGCCGACGAGCGGAAGATCCCGGTCTATGCCTTCGTCGAAGATGTCGCGGCCTCGGGCGGGTACTGGCTGGCCAGCGCCGCGGACGAGATCTGGGCCGACGAAGGCTCGATCCTGGGGTCGATCGGCGTGATCTCCGCCGGGTTTGGCGCGCATGTCTTTCTGGCCCGCCAGGGCGTCGAGCGCCGGGTCTACACTGCCGGCAAGTCGAAGACGTTGCTGGATCCGTTCCAGCCCGAGAAAGCCGAGGACGTGGCGCGCATCCGCCGCCTTCTCGACCAGATGCACGGTGCCTTCATCGAGCATGTCAAGAACCGCCGCGGAGAAAAGCTGGCACAGGAGCCGGAGCTGTTCACCGGCGAGGTCTGGCTGGGCCGCGCGGCGCAGGAGGTCGGGCTGATCGACGGGATCGGCCATCTGGAACCGATGATGAAGGCTCGTTTCGGCGACAAGATCCGCCTGCGGCGCTATGGCGCAAGACGCAGCCTGTTCCAGCGTCTGGGCATCGCGGCAGCGCAGGAGGCGATGGGCGCGCTGGAGGAGCGGGCCGCCTATGCCCGCCTGGGCCTCTGACGTGATCCTGAAGATCGTCTTCCTGTTCCTGGTGGGAATAGCGGTTCTGGCCATGTTCGGCCGGTTGCGCTTTCCCGGCCAGAAGAAGCTTCAGGCGTTGAAATGCCCCGGCTGCGGGCGCTACCGCATCGGCCGGGCCCCATGTCCCTGCGGCAAGGGCAGGGGTTGATCCTTGGTGTGGGCGCTTGCCTCGCTGGGTCTGCTGATCCTGCTTCTGGCCGGCGATGCGCTGGTGAAGGGCGCGGTGAATGTCAGCCTGAGGCTGGGTGTGCCTGCGCTGATCGTCAGCCTGACGATCGTGGCCTTCGGCACCTCCGCACCGGAACTGCTGATCTCTGTCAACGCCGTGCTGGACGAGGCCCCCGGCATCGCGCTGGGCAATGTGGTGGGATCGAATACCGCCAATATCCTGCTGGTGCTGGGTGTACCGGCAATTCTGGCCACGATGCACAGCTCGGAATGCGAGACCCGCAAGAGCTACGTGCTGATGCTTCTGGCCTCGGTGCTGTTCATCGCCCTGGCCTTCACCGGCAGCTTCCAGTGGTGGTCGGGCCTGATCCTTCTGGGCGTGCTGGCGGCGATCCTGGCCGAGAATCTCTGGGAACTGCGCCGCCACCGGCGGCAGGCCGCGAAGGCCCCGGACGTGGCGGAAGAGGAGGTCGAGGGCGCCGATCCGGACATGCCCTGGTGGCAGATCCTGGTCTATCTCGCGCTGGGGCTGGTGGGGCTGCCGCTGGGTGCCGACCTGCTGGTGGACAACGCCTCCCGCATCGCACGGATGTACGGGATCACCGAGACGGTGATCGGCCTGACACTGGTGGCAGTGGGCACCTCGCTGCCGGAACTGGCCACCACGGTGATGGCGGCGCTGCGGCGCCAGGCCGACGTGGCGCTGGGCAACGTGATCGGCTCGAACATGTTCAACCTGCTGGCGATCATCGGCATCGCCTCGCTCGTGGGGCCGATTCCGGTGGACGACCAGTTCCTGCAATTCGACCTCTGGGTGATGCTCGGCGCGTCGCTGCTGCTGGTGCCCTTCGTCTTCCTGCGGATGGACATCATCCGCCCCTGGGGCGTGGGATTGACCGCCGCCTACGCCGCCTATGTCTTCGTCGTGTTGAACTGAAAGCGGGAGGGCATCCATGACACGGGCACTCGTGACCGGCGCGGGCAGGCGGCTGGGCCGTGCGATGGCGCTCTATCTTGCCGGGCGCGGCTTCGACGTGGCGGTGCATTACGCGACCTCCGAAGGCCCGGCGCAGGATGTCGCGGCCGAGATCGCGGCACGCGGCCGACGCGCCGTGACCCTGCGGGCGGACCTGCTGGACGAGACGCAGGTCGAGCCGCTGGTGGCGCAGGCGGCCGAGGCGCTGGGCGGGCCGCTGACCTGCCTGGTCAACAATGCCTCGATCTTCGAGCATGACCGGCTGGAGACCGCCACCCGCGCCAGCTGGGACCGGCATTTCGAATCCAACCTGCGCGCGCCTTTCGTTCTGACCCAGCACTTCGCCGGGCAGGTGCCCGCCCCGCGACAGGACGAAGGCGGCGAACCCGTGGCGCAGGGCCTCGTGGTGAACATGATCGACCAGAGGGTGCGCAAGCTGACCCCGGAATTCATGACCTACACGCTGGCCAAGGCGGGGTTGTGGGCCTTCACGCAGACCGCGGCTCAGGGGCTGGCGCCGCGGGTGCGGGTGAACGCGATCGGGCCCGGACCCACATTGCGCGGCGGGCGCCAGTCCGAGGACCATTTCGCGCGCCAGCGGGCGGCCACCGTGCTGGGCCGCGGCGCCCATCCCGAGGACATCACCGCGGCGCTGGGATACTTCCTCGATGCGCCCGCGATCACCGGGCAACTGCTCTGTGTGGATGGTGGCCAGCACCTCGCCTGGCAGACGCCGGATGTGCTTGGGGTGGAGTGAAAACGCCTTCCCTGCGGCAAGTTGTACACCGGCTCGCGATCCGTCACCGATACGTTACAAATTCTTTAATGTTTTCATGCGCTTGTTTAGGCATCAAAAAATTCTGTTTGAAATCAATGCGCTACAAAGAAGCCTATTTTTTGTGCAACGCAAGGAAGGGGGCTGAATACAACGGAAATTCCCACCTGTCCGAAACTTGCCTACAGGTTTTTCCACAGGTTCGGTGGATTTGTTTTCCCTTGTCTTCCCCGACCGCGGATTGCAGCCGAACCGGAAGAATCATATCTCTCCCGCGATGAACGACACGCCCTCCGAAACCTCGCCCCCGGCCCCCGGCGGCCATGCCTGCATCCAGGGCTATCTGAAGACGCTCGACAGCTCGCCGGGCGTCTATCGGATGCTCGATGCACAGGCGCGGGTGCTCTATGTGGGCAAGGCGCGCAACCTGCGCGCCAGGGTGTCGAACTATGCGCGCTCGACGGGCCACAGCCCACGCATCGCGCGGATGATCCGCGAGACGGCCTCGATGATGTTCCTGACCACGCGCACCGAAACCGAGGCGCTGCTGCTGGAACAGAACCTCATCAAGCAGCTCAAACCGCGCTACAACGTGCTTCTGCGCGACGACAAGAGCTTTCCCAACATCCTGGTGGCCAAGGATCACCCGTTCCCGCAGATCCGCAAGCATCGCGGCGCGCGGAAGGAGAAAGGCGCCTATTTCGGCCCCTTCGCCAGTGCCGGCGCAGTGAACCGCACGCTGAACCAGCTGCAGAAGGTGTTTCAGCTGCGCAGCTGCTCGGACTCCATGTTCGAAAGCCGCACCCGTCCCTGCCTGCTCTACCAGATCAAGCGTTGCTCGGGGCCTTGCGTGGGGCTGATCTCGGAGGCCGACTACGCCGAGACGGTGCGGGACGCGGAACGCTTTCTGTCAGGCCGGTCCACGAACATCCAGGAAACGCTGGCCGCGCAGATGCAGGAGGCCGCGGAAGCGATGGAATTCGAGCGCGCCGCCGCCCTGCGCGACCGGATCCGCGCCCTGACCCAGGTGCAGGGGGTGCAGGCCATCAATCCGCGCGGCGTGGCCGAGGCCGACGTGATCGCGCTGCATCTCGAAAGCGGACAGGCCTGCGTGCAGGTGTTCTTCATCCGTGCGCATCAGAATTGGGGCAACCAGGATTTCTACCCCCGCGTGGGCGCCGATGTCGAGGCATCGGAAGTGCTGGAGGCCTTCGTCGGCCAGTTCTACGACAACAAGGAACCGCCCCGGCAACTGATCCTGTCGCACCCGATCGACAATGCCGATCTCATGCAGCAGGCGCTGTCGGAGAAACTGGGCCGCAAGGTCGAATTGCTGGTGCCGCAACGGGGCGAGAAGGCCGAACTGGTCGCAGGCGCCGCGCGCAACGCCCGCGAAAGCCTGGGCCGCCGGATGGCCGAGACCGCCACGCAGGCGAAACTGCTGAAGGGTCTGGCCGAGGCCTTCGACCTGCCGGCCCCGCCGCGCCGGATCGAGATCTACGACAACTCGCATATCCAGGGCACCAATGCCGTGGGCGCGATGGTCGTGGCCGGGCCCGAAGGGTTCGAGAAGAACCAGTATCGCAAGTTCAACATCCGCGGCGAGGCGCTGGTGCCGGGCGACGATTTCGGCATGATGAAGGAGGTGCTGACCCGCCGCTTCACCCGCCTTCTGAAAGAGGATCCCGGGCGCGTGCAGGGTCATTGGCCGGACCTGCTGCTGATCGACGGCGGCGCGGGCCAGGTGAGCGCCGTGCAATCGATTCTCGACGAGCTGGGCGTCGAGGGCGTGCCCGTGGTGGGCGTGGCCAAGGGCATCGACCGCGATGCCGGCAAGGAAGAATTCCACCGCCCCGGGGCGCGTCCCTTCGCCCTGCCGCGCAACGACCCGGTGCTCTATTTCATTCAGCGGATGCGCGACGAGGCGCATCGCTTTGCCATCGGCACGCATCGTGCGAAACGGGCCAGGTCGGTGGGGGCGACGCCGCTGGACGAGGTGCCGGGTGTGGGCGCGGCCCGCAAACGCGCGCTGCTGGCCCATTTCGGGTCTGCCAAGGCGGTGACGCGGGCGGATCTGGCCGATCTGAAGGCGGTGGACGGGATCTCCGACGCGCTGGCGGAAAGGATCTACGCCCATTTCACCCAAGGCGCCTGACCGGAGCCCTCGGCCGCCCGGAACCTCAGGCCCAGCTGCCGGTGACCGCGTCGCGAATGGCGCGGATGTTCTGGCCATAGGGCGCAGGATCGTTCACCGACCCGCCCCGGAACACCGCCGAGCCCGCCACCAGCACATCGGCGCCCGCCTCGACCACGCGCGGCGCCGTGACCGGGTCCACCCCGCCATCGATCTCGATATGCACCGGGCGATCTCCGATCATGGCGCGCAGCTGGCGCACCTTGTCCACCTGCGAGGCGATGAATTTCTGCCCGCCGAAACCCGGGTTCACCGTCATCACGCAGATCAGATCCACCATGTCCAGCAGCGGCGCCGCGGCCTCTGCCGGGGTGCCGGGGTTCAAGGCCAGCCCGGCCTTCGCACCCGCACCCCGGATCGCCTGGAGCGTGCGATGGATATGCGGGCCTGCCTCCAGATGAGCGGTGATGATGTCAGCCCCGGCCTGCGCGAAAGCCTCGATATAGGGATCCACCGGCGCGATCATCAGATGCACATCCATCACGGTCGAGATATGCGGGCGCAGCGCCGCGCACATGGCTGGACCGAAGGTGATGTTGGGCACGAAATGACCGTCCATGACGTCCACATGCACCCAGTCCGCGCCCTGCGCCTCCACCGCGCGGCATTCGGCGCCGAAACTGGCGAAATCGGCGGACAGGATCGAGGGCGCGATCTTGATCGAACGGTCGAAGCTCATGGTTGCCTCCTCGGGCTGGGGTCGCGCGCTCTATAGCGCCGCGCGGGCGGGCGGGTCCAGCGGCCTTCAGCCGCGGGACTTGAAGGGCGCCATTCCGGCGCGGGCCAGTTCGTCGGCGCGCTCGTTCTCGGGGTGGCCGGCATGGCCCTTGACCCATTCCCAGGTCACCCGATGGCGCGCCTGTGCCGCGTCCAGCCGCTGCCAGAGTTCGGCATTCTTCACCGGCTTCCTTGCGGCGGTCTTCCAGCCGTTCTTCTTCCAGCCATGAATCCAGCCGGTGACGCCGTTCTTCACATAGGCGCTGTCGGTGACGATGGTGATGGTGCTGGGCCGTTCCAGCGCCTCCAGCGCGTTGATCGCGGCCAGCAATTCCATCCGGTTGTTGGTGGTCTCGGCCTCGCCGCCCCTGAGCTCGCGCTCCTTCAGGACGGTTTCGCCCTGCACCGCGCGCAGCAGAACGCCCCAGCCACCGGGGCCGGGATTGCCGGAACAGGCGCCATCGGTGAAAGCGAAAAGATCGGCCATGGCGCGGCTCTAGCCCCGGGGCGACGTGGCTGCAAGGGGGCTCAGGCCAGCACCGTCACGGCAAGGCAGATCACAACCACAGCCGTCAAGAGCACCCGCAATCGCATCCACCAGGGCGGTGTCAGGCCAAGTCGCCAGAAATGCCAGTCCAGCGCCAGCAGCCCGACGAATCCGGTGATCAGGTTTGTGCCCGCCCAGACCGGGCCGCCGCCGGTCATGAAGAAGGCCCAGAGCGCCGGGATCACCGACAGCACATAGCCGGTGGCGGCGGCTTCCCCGCTTGCCCGCGTGGCGAAGCCCCAAAGCACGCCGGACATGAAGGCCAGGATCACCGCGCCGTAGAACAGCTGCACATAGGGCCCGACGAAACGCGGGCCGACCGCCCGCGCGACCGGCGGCCCGAGATCGGGCACAAGCACCGTCAGCGCGCCCCAGACGAAGGGCAGCAGCCCGGCCAGCCCGAGCAGAAGCGGGGTGCGGGGAACGCCAAGGCGGTCGATCACGACGGCCATGCCCTGCTCAGGCCGGCACGCGCAGCACGCGCGGCACCTTGAACTCGACGTTCTCCTGTGCGGTTTCCACCTGTTCCACCGTCACGTCAAAGCGATCGCGGAACGCGTCGATCACCTCGTTCACCAGATCCTCGGGAGCGGAAGCCCCCGCGGTGATCCCGATCGAGGAAATCCCGGCGAGCGCGCGCCAGTCGATATCGGCCGCGCGCTGAACCAGCTGGGCATAGCCGCAACCCGCCCTGCGCCCGACCTCGACCAGGCGCCTGGAGTTCGACGAGTTCGGCGCGCCCACGACCAGCATGGCGTCGGCCCGGGGCGCCATGGCCTTCACCGCTTCCTGCCGGTTGGTGGTGGCGTAGCAGATATCTTCCTTGTGCGGGCCGACGATGGCCGGGAACCGCTCCTTCAGCGCCGCGACGATACCGGCGGTATCATCCACCGACAGGGTTGTCTGGGTGACGAAGGCCAGCCGCTCGGGGTCGCGGACCTGGACCCGCGTCACATCCTCGACCGTCTCGACCAGCAGCACCTCGCCCTCGGGCAACTGGCCCATCGTGCCGATCGTCTCGGGATGGCCGGCATGGCCGATCATGATCATCTGGAGACCGTTCTCGTGATGCCGCGCGGCCTCGATATGGACCTTGCTGACCAGCGGGCATGTGGCATCGACAAAGAGCATCTCGCGCCGTGCCGCCTCGGCCGGCACCGATTTCGGCACGCCATGCGCCGAAAAGATCACCGGGCGGTCGACGGGGCATTCTTCCAGTTCCTCGACGAAGATTGCCCCCTTGGCGCGCAGCCCATCCACGACATAGCGGTTGTGCACGATCTCGTGGCGCACATAGACCGGCGGCCCCCATTTCTCCAGCGCCATCTCGACGATCTTGATGGCACGATCGACACCCGCGCAGAATCCGCGCGGCGCGGCAAGATAGAGGGTCAGTGGCGGCTTGGTCATCGGAGACTCCTTCTTTCCGAGACCTAGGGAAAGAGCGGCACCGCGTCCAGACGCGATGTTCCTGCGGAACGGGTCATTCCGCAGGAATGCATCCCGGGCCGCGCCGCGGCCCGGAAAGATCAATCTTCGGCTGCCACCCGCAGGCTGCGCTCGGGCATCGGCTCGCGCGGCGGGCGGCCGATGACATCCTTGAGATCGTCGAGCTCGATGAAGTTGTCGGCCTGGCGGCGCAACTCGTCGGCGATCATCGGCGGCTGGCTGCGGATCGTCGAGACCACCGAGACGCGTACCCCCTGCCGCTGCAGGCTTTCCACCAGCGGGCGAAAATCGCCATCGCCGGAGAACAGCACGATATGGTCCACGCGCGGGGCCAGTTCCATGGCATCGACAGTCAATTCGATATCCATGTTGCCCTTGACCTTCCGCCGGCCCTGGCTGTCGGTGTATTCCTTGGCCGGTTTGGTGACCATGGTGAAGCCGTTGTAATGCAGCCAGTCGACCAGCGGCCGGATCGGGGAATAGTCCTCGCTTTCAAGCAACGCGGTGTAGTAGAACGCCCGCAGAAGCTTGCCCCGGCGCATGAATTCCTGCCGAAGAAGCTTGTAGTCGATGTCGAAACCCAGAGCCTTGGCCGCAGCGTAAAGGTTGGACCCATCGATGAACAGCGCGAGCCGTTCGTCCTTGTAGAACATCAATCGTCCTTTCGAAATCGCGATAAAGCCGGTACCCGCCGTCGGTGCAACGCGCGTAAGGCCCTTCGGTTCAGTAGCGCAGATATTGCCTTCTGACGAATTATCTCAAGAAGGGAAATCCTAACCAATGGTTAACCATCCCGTGACTAGCATGCCAAGAATACTGATCGCCTTGGGCGCGAATCTGCCGCATGGCGGCGACAGCCCGGCCGCCAGCCTGCGCAAGGCGCTGGGCAGGCTGCAGGAAATGCAACCGGAACTGCACCTGCGACGGGTCAGCCAGCTTTACCGGACACCCTGCTTCCCGGCCGGGGCCGGCCCGGATTACGTGAACGCCGCGGCCACGCTGGAGAGCACGCTTGCCCCAAACGCGCTGCTGGAGCGCCTGCACGAGATCGAATCGCGACAGGGCCGCCGCCGCACCCAGCGCTGGGGGATGCGCACGCTGGATCTGGATCTGATCGCCATCGGGCAGATGGTTCTGCCCGACCGTCCGACCTTCGAAAGCTGGCGCGGCCTCGCGCCGGAAGCACAGGCCCGTGCCGTCCCGGACCGGCTCGTGCTGCCGCATCCCCGGCTGCAGGATCGCGCCTTCGTTCTCGTGCCGCTGCGCGAGATCGCGCCGGACTGGGTGCACCCGGTCCTGGGGCTGAGCGTCGCGCAGATGTGCGATGCGCTGCCCGCCGCCGCCCGCGCCGAGGTCGTTCCGGTTTGAATGCCGGCTTGTCATTCCCGCCGCGACGGGTTAAGTAACGGCCTTCTGACTGACATTGCGCAAACTGGAGTGCCCGCATGGCTCGCGTCACCGTCGAAGATTGCGTCGACAAGGTTCCAAACCGCTTCGAACTCGTGATGCTGGCCGCTCACCGTGCGCGCGAGATTTCCGCCGGCGCGCCGCTGACCGTCGACCGCGACAACGACAAGAACCCCGTGGTCGCTCTGCGCGAAATCGCGGAGGAAACCCAGTCGGCCGACGAGCTGCGTGAACGGCTCATCGAATCGAACCAGACCCAGATCGAGGTCGACCAGCCCGAAGAGGACAGCATGTCGCTGCTCATGGGCGGGGGCGAACCCGACAAGCCGGCCGAAGACGAGATGCCCGACGAGATGCTGCTGCGGCAGCTCATGGAAGCGCAAAGGCAGGGCTGAGACGGCACGGGATCGCACAGACTTGGGGATCGGGGCGGCCGACGATCTGATCGAACTCGTCCGAGGCTACAACCCCCGTACCAACGCGGAGCTGATCCGCGATGCCTATGCCTATGGCGAGGCGATGCACGAGGGCCAGTTCCGCCACTCGGGTGAACCCTATTTCACGCATCCCGTCTCGGTCGCCGCGATCCTGACCGAGCAGCAGCTTGACGACGCCACGATCATCACCGCGCTGCTGCACGACACGATCGAGGACACCAAGTCCACCTATTCCGAGATCGCCCGCCGCTTCGGCGACGAAGTCGCGATGCTGGTGGACGGCGTCACCAAGCTTACCAACCTCCAGCTCTCCAATTCCGAATCCAAGCAGGCGGAGAACTTCCGCAAGCTGTTCATGGCCATGTCCAAGGATCTGCGGGTGATCCTCGTCAAGCTGGCCGACCGTTTGCACAACATGCGCACCATCAAGGCCATGCGGCCGGAGAAACAGGTGCAGAAGGCGCGCGAGACGATGGACATCTACGCCCCCCTCGCCGGGCGGATGGGCATGCAATGGATGCGCGAGGAACTGGAAGACCTGGCGTTCCGCGTGCTCAACCCGGAGGGGCGCGCCTCGATCATTCGCCGCTTCATCACCCTCCAGAAGGAAACCGGCGACGTGATCCACCGGATCACCGGCGACATGCGCGGCGAGCTGGACAAGGCCGGCATCGAGGCCGAGGTCTTCGGCCGGGCCAAGAAACCCTATTCGATCTGGCGCAAGATGCAGGAAAAGGAGATGGGATTCTCCCGCCTGTCCGACATTTACGGCTTCCGGGTCATAACCGGCTCGGAAATGGATTGCTACCGGGCGCTGGGGGCGATCCATCAGCGCTGGCGCGCGGTGCCGGGCCGCTTCAAGGATTACATCAGCCAGCCGAAATCGAACGGCTACCGATCGATCCACACCACGGTTTCAGGACGCGACGGAAAGCGGGTCGAGGTGCAGATCCGCACCCGCCAGATGCATGACGTGGCCGAAACCGGCGTGGCGGCGCATTGGTCCTACCGCGACGGCGTGCGCGCCGAGAACCCGTTCGCCGTGGACCCGGCGAAATGGATCTCGAGCCTGACCGAGCAGTTCGACGCCGAGGAAGATCACGACGAATTCCTCGAGGCGGTCAAGCTGGAGATGTATTCCGACCAGGTGTTCTGCTTCACGCCCAAGGGTGACGTGGTCAAGCTGCCGCGCGGGGCGACGCCGCTGGATTTCGCCTATGCGATCCATACCCGCATCGGCTCGGCCTGCGTCGGCGCCAAGGTGGACGGGCTGCGCGTACCGCTCTGGACCCGGATCAAGAACGGCCAGTCGGTCGAGATCATCACCGCCGAGGGCCAGACCCCGCAGGCCACCTGGCTGGAGATCGCGATCACCGGCAAGGCGAAATCGGCGATCCGCCGCGCGCTGCGGGCGCAGGACCGCGAGCGTTTCATCCGGCTGGGTCGGGAACTGGCCCGCTCCGCCTTCGAGAACGTGGGCAAGAAGGCCACCGACAAGGCGCTCGATACCGCCGCGCGGCGGCTGCGGCTGACCGACCGGGACGAGATGCTGGCGCGGATGGGCAGCGCCGAGCTGACCGCGCGCCAGGTGGTGCGGGCGGTCTATCCCGATCTTGCCCCCGCCGAGGGCGAGAAGATCGATTCGCGCCGCGCGGTGATCGGTCTTGCGCCCGGACAGGGATTCGAGCGCGCGCCCTGCTGCCAGCCGCTTCCGGGTGAACGAATCGTCGGCATCACCTGGCGCGGGCGCGGCGTCGAAGTGCATGCCATCGATTGCGGCACCCTTGTACGCTATGAGGACCAGCCCGACCGCTGGATGGACCTGCACTGGTCCGAAGGTGTGCACCCGCCAGCCTATACCGTGACGCTCGACCTGACGATCGGGAACGATTCCGGCGTTCTCGGGCGCATTTGCACATTGATCGGCGAGCAGAAGGCCAATATCTCGGACCTCGAATTCTTGGACCGGAAGCCCGATTTCTACCGGTTGTTGGTCAATGTCGACCTGCGCGATGCCGAGCATCTGCATTCGGTCGTCTCGGCCCTGGAGGCCGAAAGGGACGTGGCCGCGATCGACCGACTTCGGGATCCGGCCCGGGCCGCGCAGGAGGCCCGCGCAAGCTGAAGGAACGCGCCTCGTGGTCTTCAAACGCCGGGACAGACGGCCCTTCTGGAAGATCGTGGCGGACTTTCTCTGGCCCCGCGGCGGCTGGGGGCGTGCGTTCCGATATGTGAAGCACCGGCTGCACCGCCTTCCCGGATCGCCGGAGACCATCGCCCGCGGGATCTGGGCCGGGGTGTTCACCACCTTCACCCCGTTCTACGGGCTGCATTTCTTCATCTCGGCCTTCCTGGCCTGGGTCATGCGGGGCAACATCGTGGCCGCGCTTCTGGCCACCTTCTTCGGCAATCCGCTCACCTATGTGCCGATCGGGGTGATCGCGCTCAAGACCGGCCACCTGATCCTCGGCACCGAGTTCGAGGATGGCGCCGAACGCTCGCTCGTGGGGAAGTTCCTGGGCGCCGGCGAGGATCTGCGCCGCAATCTCTGGGCCAGCTTCACCGATGGAGACACCGACTGGCACAGCCTGTCGATCTTCTACGAAGAGGTCTTCCTGCCCTATCTGGTGGGCGGCATCCTGCCCGGTATCGTCGCGGCGACGATCTGCTACTACCTGTCGGTGCCGGTGATCCGGGCCTACCAGAAGCGACGGGCAGGCAAGATCATGCAGAAGCTCAAGAGCCTGAAGAAGGCCGCCAAACGTGCCAGCGAAGACTCGGGCGGGGCCGAATGACCGGCCACGCGCAACATCGGAAGGAACGAGGACCATGGAGCCAGCGGGACAACTGCGCCTCGGCGTGAATATCGACCACGTGGCCACCCTGCGCAACGCCCGCGGCGGGGCCTATCCCGACCCGCTGCGCGCCGCGCTGCTGGCCGAGGAGGCCGGCGCCGACGGCATCACCGCGCATCTGCGCGAGGACCGGCGGCACATCCGCGACGACGACATCGCCCGCCTGATGGACGCGCTGCGCCTGCCGCTGAATTTCGAGATGGCCGCCACGGCGGAGATGCAGGCCATCGCCCTGCGCCACAAGCCGCATGCCGTCTGCCTCGTGCCCGAGAAGCGCGAGGAAAAGACCACGGAGGGCGGGCTGGACGTCGCGAAGGAGGAGGCCCGCCTGGCCGACTACATCGCGCCGTTGCGCGAGGCGGGCTGCCGCGTTTCGCTGTTCATCGCCGCCGATCCCGTGCAGATCGAGGCCGCCGCCCGGGTGGGTGCGGCGGTGATCGAGCTGCATACCGGCGCCTATTGCGACTATCACGCCGAGGACCGGCCCGAAGAGCGTGACGCCGAACTGGCGCGCCTGCGCGCCGGTGCCGCGCAGGCCCATGCGCTCGGGCTGGAGGTGCATGCCGGGCACGGGCTGACCTATGACACGGTGCGGCCCATCGCGGCGATGCCCGAGGTCGTGGAACTCAATATCGGTCATTTCCTGATCGGCGAGGCGGTGTTCCGGGGCCTTGGGCCCGCGCTGGCCGAAATGCGCCGGCTGATGGACGCTGCCCGCAACCGATGAGCGATACGCCCCGCTTCCTGCGCCGCTGGGCCTTCGCCCTGCTGGCCGCCGCCCTGGCCGCGCTCTCGCTGTGGCAACTGGAGCGCGCGGCCTCCGGCGTGACGATCGAGCGGCTGACGGTCGGACCGACGCCGGTCACGCGGTTTGCCGCACCCGGCACGGACGGGCCGGCGGTGGTCATCGCGCACGGCTTTGCCGGTTCGCGGCAGATGATGCGCGCCTACGCGCTCGGTCTGGCGCAGGCCGGATACGTGGCCTGGGCCTTCGATTTCGAGGGTCACGGCCGTCACCCGGTGCCGATGTCCGGCGACGTGAGCGCGGTGGAGGGCACGACGCAACTGCTGGTGGACCAGACCCTGAGCGTGGTCGAGGCCGCCGCCGCGCGCGATGGCGGCGGGCGGCCGGTGGCACTGCTGGGTCATTCCATGGCCACCGACATCATCATCCGCGCGGCGCTGCGCGACGAGACGACAGGCCCGGTGGTGGCGATCTCGGCGTTTTCGCAGGCGGTGACGCCGGAGGCGCCGGAGCGCCTCTTGCTGATCTCCGGGCAGGGAGAACCCGGCCTGCGCGACTTCGCGCTGCGCGCGCTGCGCATGGTGGACCCGCAGGCACGGGAGGGCCAGACCGCGACCGCCGGCGACGTGACCCGCCGGGCGGTGGTGGCCCCGGGGGTAGAGCATGTCGCCGTGCTCTGGAGCAGGACCGCGCAGGCCGAGGCGGTGGACTGGCTGAACCGCGCCCATGGCCGGCAGGCCTCGCCGGCTCTGCCGCTTTACGGGGCCTGGCTGGGGACTCTTCTGGCCGCGATCGTCGCTCTGGCGCTGCCCGTCTCGCGACTTTTGCCGGCCCGCGCGGGGCCGCAGGCGCCTTTGCCGCCGCGCCGGTTCGCGATGGCCGTCCTGGTGCCGGCAATCCTTGCGCCGCTGGCGGCCGTTCCGGTGGATCTGGGCGCGCTACCGGTGCTGGTCGCCGATTACCTGGCGGTGCATCTGCTGGTTTTCGGCGCAGTCCAACTGGCGCTGCTGTGGCGCTTCGGTGTTCCGCTCGGCCGGGTCTCGGGGCTGGCGGTGGTGGCGCTGCTGCTCTGGGGGCTGGGCGTCTTCGGCCTGGCGCTGGACCGCTACGGCGCGAATTTCTGGCCCACCTCCGAGCGCGGCTGGATCATCGCCGCGCTGGCCCTGGGCGCGGTGCCCTTCATGCTGGCGGACGCGCTGGTCACGGCGGGCGGCCACGCCCCGCTCTGGCAGCGGATCGCCGCCCGCGCGGCCTTTCTCGCGTCACTGGGACTGGCCGTGGCGCTCGATTTCGAGCGGCTGTTCTTCCTGATGCTGATCGCGCCGGTGATCGTGCTGTTCTACCTGGTCTTCGGGTTGATGGGCCGCTGGACCGCGCAGCGCGCGGGTGCGGCCGGCGCCGGGCTGGGCCTGGGACTCGTGCTGGCCTGGGCACTGGGCGTCAGCTTTCCGCTTTTCGCGGCAGGAGGCTGAGATGATCCTCGGCATCGGCACCGACCTTGCCAATATCGAGCGCATCGCCCGCGCGCTCGACCGTTTCGGCGATCGCTTCCGCAATCGTGTCTTCACCGAGATCGAGCAGCGCAAAGCCGAGCGCCGCGCCGATACCGCCGGCACCTATGCCAAGCGCTGGGCCGCAAAGGAGGCCTGTTCCAAGGCGCTGGGCACCGGGTTGCGCATGGGCATCGCCTGGAAGGACATGGGCGTCGCCAACCTGACCAGCGGCCAGCCCACGATGCAGCTGACCGGCTGGGCCGCCGACCGGCTGGCCGCGATGACCCCGGACGGCCACGAGGCCATCGTGCATGTCACCCTGACCGACGACCACCCCTGGGCACAGGCCTTCGTGGTGATCGAGGCCCGGCCGTTGCCAAAGCCGGCCAAGCCCGCCGATCCGGCCGGGTCAGCGGCTTGACACCCCCTGCCCCGCCCCGCAAGAAGCCCGCGAAACCCTGACCCGGAGAGACCCATGGCCGAGGCCAAAAAAGGAAACGCCATCCTGGAGACCGTCAAGACGGTGGTCTACGCGCTGCTCATTGCCGGGGTCTTCCGCACCCTGTTCTTCCAGCCCTTCTGGATTCCGTCGGGCTCGATGAAGGACACGCTGCTGATCGGGGATTTCCTCTTCGTCAACAAGATGGCCTATGGCTATTCCTACGCCTCCTGCCCCTCGATCATCCTGCCGGGGATGGGGATCAACGTGGATGCCGAGGATTTCTGCGGCTGGATGCAGGGCAGCAACAGCCGGCTTTTGGGCAGCGAACCCGAGCGCGGCGACGTGGTGGTGTTCCGGCATCCCGTCACCGGGCGCGACTTCATCAAGCGCGTCGTGGGCCTGCCCGGCGATCGGGTTCAGATGCGCAGCGGCGTGCTGCACCTGAACGGCACCCCGGTGGAGATGGAACCGGCCGGTACCTTCGAGGAAATCATGGAGCCGCAGGGCCCGCAGGGTATCCGCCCGCGCTGTGCCAACGCGCCGGTCGGCCAGGGCGGCACCTGCGAGAAGGAACGCTTCCTCGAAACCCTGCCCAATGGCGCCAGCCACCATGTTCTGAACATCGGCAACCAGGGGTCCGACAACACGCCGGTCTATACCGTGCCCGAGGATCATTTCTTCTTCATGGGCGACAATCGTGACAACTCGTCGGACAGTCGCGTGCCGCAGACCGTGGGCGGCGTGGGTTTCGTGCCCTATGCCAATCTGATCGGCCGGGCGGACCGGGTGTTCTTCTCGTCCGCCGGACGATCGATGCTGTTCTTCTGGACCTGGCGCGGCGATCGGTTCTTCGAGAAGATCGAGTGAAGCTGTCGCGCGAACTCCAGGCCTTCGAGCGCCGCATCGGTCACGGTTTCGCCCGAGGGGACTTGCTGCTGCAGGCGGTGACGCATGCCTCGATGTCGACGCCGGCGCGCGGCGACAACCAGCGGCTGGAATTCCTCGGCGACCGGGTTCTCGGGCTGGTGATGGCCGAGGCGCTTCTGGCCGAGGATCCGCAGGCGACCGAGGGCCAGCTGGCGCCGCGGTTCAACGCGCTGGTGCGCAAGGAGACCTGCGCCGATGTGGCCCGCGAGATCGCGCTCGGCGAGGTGCTGAAGCTGGGCCGGTCCGAGATGATCTCGGGGGGAAGGCGCAAGCAGGCGCTGCTGGGCGACGCGATGGAGGCGGTGATCGCCGCGGTCTATCTGGATGGCGGTTACGAGGCGGCGCGGCAGATGATCCTGCGGCTCTGGGGCGATCGGGTCCGCCGGGTCGAGGCCGATGCGCGGGATCCCAAGACCGCGCTGCAGGAATGGGCGCAGGCGCGCGGCCTGCCCCCGCCGGCCTATGTCGAGACCGCGCGCTCCGGCCCCGACCATGCGCCCCGCTTCACCATCGAGGCACGGCTTGCCACCGGCGAGATCGCCGAGGCCAGCGCCGGCAGCAAGCGGCAGGCCGAACAGGCCGCTGCGCGGGCGTTGCTGGCACGGCTGGCCGGCGCGTGACGGACGCCGCCTTGCGCGGCATGGACATGACGCCCTTGGGGAGCAGGATGGCACCGTCGCCGCATCGCGGCGCCGGAAATCGGCCAGAGCCTTGCGTGCCGCACCAGGACGGGAATGCGGTCTTGACGGACAAGGCGGTGGTGGCTCGCGGCACCCCGGAGGGCCCGCCCGTCCTGGACAAGCCCGGGCCGCGGCGGGGCCGCCCCACGCGACGGCGCCGCCTGCCCGCATCATCCCGCCGAAAGGTTTGACGCGCGCGCGGCCCGGCGCCATGCTGCGCGGGCAAGGGGCGGCCGAACCGCCCGCACGGGAGGATACCATGACACGCATCACCGCCGCGGCCGCCGCCGCGCTCGTTCTCGCCGCGCCCACCGCGGCGCCCGCGGACAGCTTCACCGCCACCGTCGCTGCGGGCCACCCGCCGGTATTCCGCTGGGTGCGGATGATCTCGGAGGTGTTCGAGCCCACGGTTCAGGAAGCCCTCGAAGGCAGTGGCCATTCGATGAGTTTCTCCAACCAGTTCGGCGGCGCCATCGCCGGGGTCGGCGAGGAACTGGAAGCCATCGAGGCCGGCCTGGCCGAGCTGGGCACCTGCCAGGCGCTGTTCGATCCCTCCAAGCTGGCGGTGCAGAACGTCACCTACTACACCCCCTTCGTCAGCTCCGACGTGCGGCAGGTCGCGGGCCTGATGCACAGGCTGCACGAGGAAGAACCCGCCATGACCCGCGCCTATGGCGACAATGGCGTCGTCTATATCGGGGCCCCGATCGGAATCGACGACTACCTGCTGATGACCGACTTCCCGGTGGACAGTCTGGACGATCTGGACGGGCGCAAGATCGCCGCCCCCGGCGCCGCCATCAACTGGCTGTCGGGTACCGGCGCGGTGGGCGTTTCGGGCAACCTGACCACCTATTACAACGAGATAAAGACCGGCGTCTATGACGGGGTGATCGTCTTCGCCTCGGCCGCGCTTCCGGGCAAGCTGTTCGAGGTGGCGCCCCATGTGACGCGTTTCGGCCTGGGCGCGCAGTTCGCCGGCGCGATCTGTGCCAATGCGGACTGGTACGAGGGCCTGCCGCAGGAGGTGAAGGACGCGCTGGATGAAGGCGCCGACGCGGCGCAGGCCTGGTATCACGACGATCTGGAGGCCGCGGTGGAAACCGCCTTCGACCAGATGGCCGAGGCCGGAGCGACGATCACCGATGCCAGCCCCGAGATGCGGCAGGACTGGGCCGAGGGCATGGACAATGCCGCGAAGGAATGGGCCGAGGGGCTGGACGCGCAGGGCCGGCCGGGCAGCGAGATCCTCGGCCTCTACATGGAGGCGATGCGCGAGGCCGGCGCCACGCCGCTGCGCGACTGGGACAAGGAATGAGCCAGGCCGCCGCCACGCGGCAGGACCCCCTGCCGCTACGCGCACTCGACGCCGCGACACAGGTGCTCAATGTCGCGGGCTCGCTGCTGATCCTCGCGCTGATGGCGCTGGTGGGGCTGGACGTGGCCGGCCGCAACCTGGCCGGCGCGCCGCTTTCGGGAGTGCCGGAACTGGTGTCGCTTTCGATCGTGGCGATCGTCTTCCTGCAGATCCCCCAGGCGCTGCGGGCGGGCCGCATCACCCGGTCCGAGGGCGTGACCGGCTGGCTGTCGCGCCGCGCGCCCCGCTTGGGGCGCTGGCTCGAGACCGGGTTCGATCTTGTTTCGGCCGCGGTGGTCGGGGTCATCGTGCATGCCACCTGGCCGCTCTTCGCAAGGGCCTGGCGCCAGGGCGATTTCGTTGGCGCCGTGGGCGATTTCACCGCGCCGACCTGGCCCGTCAAGGGCATCATCGTGCTGGGCGGGACGATGATGATCCTGCAATTCCTGGCCCGGATCCTGCGCCGCCATACGGGGGCGGCATGACCCCGTTCGAGATCGGACTGATCGCGCTGGGCAGCATGGGTCTCCTGGTGCTGGCAGGACTGTTCGTGCCCATCGCGCTGATCCTGTGCAGCTTCCTGGGCGTCTGGGCGATCAAGGGGTCGCCCGAACTGGCCTCCAAGCTGCTGGCGCTGGCCGCGAATGACGCGATTTCCAGCTATTTCTTCGGCGTCGTGCCGCTCTTCGTGCTGATGGGCTTTCTCGTCGCGGAGGCGGGCCTGGGGCGCGACGCCTTCGACGTGGCCAATGCCCTGTTCCGACGGCTGAAGGGCGGGCTGGGCGTGGGCACGGTGGGGGCGAACGCGATCTTCGCGGCGATCACCGGCATCTCGATCGCCTCGGCGGCGGTCTTCACCAAGATCGCCGTGCCGCAGATGATGCGCCACGGCTATGCGCCGCGCTTCGCCGTCGGGGTGGTGGCGGGCTCCTCGGTGCTGGGCATGCTGATCCCGCCCTCGCTGCTGCTGATCCTCTACGGCATCCTGACCGAGCAGAGCATCGGCGACCTGTTTCTCGCCGGAATCGGGCCGGGACTGGCGATGGCGGTGGTCTTCGCCCTGGGCATCGTGGCGATGGCGGTCTTTGCACCGCGCTTCGTCGGCACACCGGACACCGCGCCCGAAGGCGTACCGGGGGGCGGCGCGCTGCTGGCGCGGGGCGCCCCCATCGCGGGGCTGATCCTGCTGGTGCTGGGCGGCATCTATGCCGGCCTCTTCACGCCGGTCGAGGCCGGCGCCATGGGATCGATCGGCGCGCTGGCGATCGGTCTGGCGCGCCGCCGGCTGGGCTGGGCCGCGCTCTGGAGGGTGCTGGTGGAGACCGGACTGGTCACCGCGGCGGTGTGTTTCCTGATCATCGCGGCGCAGATGTATTCGCGGATGCTGGCCTTCTCCGGGGTGCCGGCAGGGCTGGGCGACTGGGCGATCCAGGCCGAGCTGGGCTTCTGGGGCCTGATGCTCGCCTATGTGGCGATCGTTATCGCGATGGGCATGATCCTGGACAGCTCCTCGATCATGCTGATCCTGGTGCCGCTGATGCTGCCGGTGATCCAGCCCATGGGGGTGGACCTGATCTGGTTCGGGATCGTCACCGTGATCGCGGTGGAGATCGGGCTGCTGACCCCACCCTTCGGGATCTCGGTCTACGTGATCAAGTCCACCCTGGACGAGCCCTCGATCACGCTGGGCGACATCTTCGCGGGGGCGGCGCCTTTCACGGCGATGATGCTCGCGGTCCTGGCGCTGGTGATGGCGTTTCCGGCGATCGCGACATTTCTGCTCTAGGGGATGGGGGCTCCGCCCCCGCCCGCCCGTTCCGGGCGGACTCCCCCGGGATATTTCGACCAAGAAGAAGCCGGGCGGGGCGCGCTTCGCCCGGCGCATGCAAGGAGAAAGGGAGGCGCGGATGGCGCGGAAATTCGTGGATATCTCGGTGGCCCTGGAGGCGGATATCGCCTCGGACCCGCCGATGATGCTGCCGCAGATCGACTACATGGCGCATGACCAGACCGCCGGGCAGGTGGCGAGTTTCTTTCCCGGGCTGAAGCCCGAGGATCTGCCTGGCGGCGAGGGATGGGCGATCGAGTTCCTGCGCGTGGCCACCCATAACGGCACCCATCTCGACGCCCCCTGGCACCATCATTCCACGATGGATGGCGGCAAGCGCGCGATCACCATCGACGAGGTGCCGCTGGAGTGGTGCATGAACCCGGGCGTCAGGCTGGATTTCCGCCACCTGCCCGACGGGCATGTGGTCGGCGCCGACGAGGTGGCGGCCGAACTGGACCGGATCGGCCATGATCTGCGCCCGCTCGACATCGTCGTGGTCAACACCGCCGCGGGCGCGCGCTATGGCCAGCCGGACTACCTGAATGCGGGCTGCGGCATGGGGCGGGAGGCCACGCTCTACCTGCTGGAGCGGGGCGTGCGCGTCACCGGCACCGATGCCTGGTCCTGGGACGCGCCTTTCGCCCATACGGCGAAACGCTGGGAGGAGACGCATGACCCCTCGATCATCTGGGAAGGGCACCGCGCCTCGATGGAGATCGGCTATTGCCACATGGAGAAGCTGTCGAACCTGGAGGCGCTGCCCGCCACCGGTTTCACGGTCGTCTGCTTCCCGGTGAAGATCAAGGCGGCCTCGGCGGGATTCACCCGCGCCGTGGCGATCCTGGAGGAGGAGGCATGAAGCTGGGCACCGTGGAATGGCGCGGCCATGCGCGGCCCGTCGTGATGCTCGACGACGCCCGCGCGGTCGATCTGTCGGACCATTTCGCGGACATGGTGGAGCTGGTGCGCGGCGGCGACGCGGCGCTGGCACTGGTGCGCGATCTGCTGGCGCGGGCCGAGACCGTGATCGCGCTGGAGGAGGCGGCGATGCGCTGCCCGATCCAGCCGGTGCAGTATCGCGACTGCCTGGTCTTCGAGGAGCATCTGGTGAATTCCTTCGCCGCGGCCGAAAGGATGACCGGGCGCAGCTTCGCGATTCCGCAGGTCTGGTACGACCAGCCGATCTACTACAAGGGCAACCGCATGTCCTTCATCGGCGACGGACAGGAGATCCACTGGCCGCGCTATGCCGAGTTCCTGGATATCGAGCTGGAGCTGGCGATCGTGGTGGGGCGCGAGGGAAAGGACATCCCGGCCGATGCGGCCGAGCCCTGGATCTGGGGTTACACGATCCTCAACGACGTCTCGGCGCGCGATGCGCAGATGCTGGAGATGGCCGGCCAGCTTGGTCCGGCCAAGGGCAAGGATTTCGACACCGGCAACATCCTCGGGCCGTGGATCGTCACCGCCGACGAGATCGCCCATCCCGCCGCACTGGAGATGGAGGCGCGGGTGAACGGCACCCGTTGGGGCGGCGGCAATTCCCGCGCCATGCACCATGATTTCGGCGCGATCCTTGCGCATGTCTCGGCATCCGAGACGGTCTATCCCGGCGAGGTGATCGGTTCGGGCACGGTGGGCACGGGCTGCGGGCTGGAGGTGGGGCGCAAGCTTGCCCCCGGCGACGAGATCGAACTGGAGGTGGAGCGGATCGGGGTGCTTCGCAACCGGGTGGTTCGGCCCTGACCCCCCGGCGGCGGCGGAAGGGGCCTGCAGCCTGGCCGGAAGGAAAGACGGGAGCCGCGCGTCTGCGGCTCCCGCTGTCGTGATGAAATGGAGCGGTGCTGAAAATCCCGGGCCAAGCGACGTGGCCTAGTTCCTGTCGGTGTAGAACCGGCCGCCGAAACCGGCCTGGCGCGCGCCGGTGCCCGTCAGGATGCTGGTGCCGCTTCGCGGTTCCACCAGCGATCCGACGGACCCGGCAATGGCGGCCCCGTCGCTGCCGTAGAAATTGCCCTGCAGGGTCGAGAGCACGTCGTTGGCGACGCCGCTGTCGTCTTCGGTCAAGGTGCCGCGCAATTCGAGCGACATTCCGGTCAGTTCACCCGATCCTGCGATCGCCGGCAGTGGCGAGGTGGTGATGTCGTTCAGGGCATTGCCCGAGGCCGCGGCCGCAGCGGCCGTGGAGAGGTCGCCCGAAAGCGTCACCGGATTGCCGTTCACCGTGCCGGCAAAATTGGTCGCGGTGCCGGACATCGGGTCGCTGGCCGCATCGAAATCGACCGTCAGGTTCAGGTCGGCCGCGATTTCCCCGGTCTGGCCGCCCGGATCGGTGGTGATGAGGTTCATCCGGCCGGTGTGGCGGGCCGTGCCGGTCAGCACGTCGGTGGACGGCCCCAGGCCGA
Source organism: Paracoccaceae bacterium (assembly GCA_046541255.1). GTDB lineage: Bacteria > Pseudomonadota > Alphaproteobacteria > Rhodobacterales > Rhodobacteraceae > Rhodosalinus. Next base: position 36,529 of record JBKHDP010000002.1, read on the forward strand.
TCGCCGCGTTGAACGCCTGATCGAAATCCTGGGCGGGGGGCGGATTGCCACCCCCGCCTCCGCTGCCACCACCACCGCCGCCGCCTGCTGCACCGCCGCCACTGCCGGCATTTCCGTTGCTGCCGGAACAGGCCGAAAGCGCCACCGCGCCGACCAGGGCCGCCGCCAGCGCGACGGATCGAGACATGATCATCCGTATCTTCCTTCACCCTTGTGATCCTTGCTGCATCCCGGCGGATACCCCCGCATCCGGAAGGGACGTGCAATGTGAGCGCGAAGCTTCTCGCCCTGTCTTCCCCCTGAATAGGGGGTGACAGGGACGCCAAAGCTCGGCTTTTCTGAACGGGAGTATCCCGGCTCCGCCGGACGGGAGTGTCATGATGCGCCGCCTCGCCACGCCAACGACCCTGCTGTTCGGCATCGGGGTGCTGGGCCTTCTGATCGCGTCGCTCACGCTCTGGCTGTCGATCCGGCAGCCATGGCTGGGCCTCGATCTCGTCCCCCCGGAAGACGGGCCGGGCCTGCTCCTGCGGGAAGCCTCCGGCCCGGCTGGCGCCATTCCCGCCGGGGTGCGCCTGCTGTCGGTCGGCACCGCGGGCGGGGCAGCGATCACGCTCTCGGCCCTGACCCTGATCGAGGAACCCGACACCCTGCCCGACAAGACCGCGCTGCACGCATTTCGCGCCGAACAGGAGAGGATCGCGCGGGCGCTGCGCTCGGGGTCTGCCCTGCTGACCTGGCAAGCCGCGGAAGCCGCCCCGCGAACCACCGCCGTCACGCCCTTGGCCGCCCGGCCGCTGGCCGATCTGCCGCCGGTCTTCTGGGTACAGGTGCTGACGGGGTTCGCCGGGCTGCTGCTGGGCGGCTGGGTCTGGTCGCTGAAACCGACGGGCCGGGCGCAGGGCTTCCTGTTGCTGACCGGCCTTGGCCTTGCGGTGTCGGCCTCTGCGGCCGCGGTCTACAGCACGCGGGAACTGGCGCTGCCCGGCACGACATTGGCGCTGCTTCAGGCCCTGAACGCCTGGGGCGCGCTCGCCTTCGGCGCGGGGATGATCGGCCTGTTCCTGTCCTATCCCAGACGGATCGCGCCGGCCTGGCTGCTCTGGGCGCAGGCCTTCGTGCTCTTGTCCTGGTGGGCTGCGAACATCCTCGGACTGATCCGGTCCAACGCGCTGGGATTCCAGTTGCCGATCGTCGTGGCCCTGCTGGCGATCCTTGTCTGCGTCATGGCCCAGCGCCGCGCGACCCGTGGCGATCTGCCTGCGCGGGCCGCGCTCCGGCTGTTCGGACTGAGCATCGTGATCGGGGCGGGTGGCTTCGTGCTGACCAGCATCGTGCCCGCGCTGCTGGGCCTGCCTTCCGCGGTATCGCAAGGCTATGCCTTCGCGCTTTTCCTGGTGATTCATGTGGGGCTTGCCTCTTCGGTGCTGCGCTACCGGCTGTTCGAACTGGAACGGTGGTCCTTCAACATCCTGTATTACATGGGCGGCGTGGCCCTGCTGCTGGTGCTCGACGCGATCCTGATCTTCGCGGTCGCGCTGGACCGCGCACCGGCGCTGGGGCTGTCCCTGCTGGTGGTTGCCCTGATCTACCTGCCCGCCCGCGATTGGGCCGCATGGCGGCTGCGGCGAGGCCGCACCCATCGGGCGGTGACGAATATCGTGCGCAAGGCCGATGGCGTGCTGCGGGCGCTCGACGCGGAAGAACGGGATGCCCGCTGGGAGGCGCTGCTGCGCGACACGTTCGAGCCGCTGGCGGTAGAGCCCGTCGCGCCGTCCGAGGGCCCCTGCCGGATCGAGGAAGAGGGCGTGGCCCTTCTGGTGCCCGGCGTAAGCGGGATCGTCGGCAAGCGCCTGCGCTGGCGCGAGGGCGGGCGACGGCTCTTCACCCCGGAGGACATTGCCCGCGCCGAAGAGATCCGGGCCATCCTCGCCCAGCTGGTCGAGGGACGGCAGGCCTTCGAGGCCGGCGTGACGGAAGAGCGCGCCCGCATCGCCCGCGACATCCACGACAATATCGGGGTCCACCTGCTGGGCGCACTGCACAGCCCCGACCCCCGTCGCAAGGACGAGTTGATCCGCGAAACGCTTTCGGACCTGCGCGAGATCATCGCGAACGCGAATGGCGGCGAGCTGGAACTGTCCGAGATCCTGGCGGACCTGCGGCGCGACATGGCCGAGCTGCTGGAAGCCTCCGGCATCGCGCTGGACTGGCCGATGCCGTCCGGCCCCGGGCTGACGATGTCGCCACGAATGGCCCATGCGCTGCGCTCGGTGCTGCGCGAAGCGTTGAACAACGCGCATCGTCATTCGGGCGCGCAGCGCGTCACGGTGCGCGTGGCCGCGCAAGACGGATGGGTGCACCTTTGCGTGTCCGATGACGGCCGCGGCCTGCCGCAGGAGAGCGCGCCGGGTATCGCGCGGCTCAATGACGGGCGCCGCGGGAACGGCCTGGACAACATGCGCAGCCGGGTGGAGGACATGGGCGGGCAGTTTTCGCGGGGCCCCGCGCCGGGGGGCGGGCTGCGGATCGAGGCAGCACTGCCACTGGGACCCGAACCGGCCCGGCGCCCGGCGGCCCTGCAAGAGGTGTCAGCGCGATGAAACAGGCCCTGATCGTCGAGGACGTTCTGGAAACCCGGCAATGGCTTTGCCGTATCGCAAGGGACGCCTTCCCCGGGATCGACCTGATGGAGGCCGCAAGCCTGCGCGCCGGACAGGCGATGCTGCGTCGGGGCTGCCCCGACCTGGCGCTGATCGACCTGGGTCTGCCCGACGGTTCCGGGCTCAGCCTGCTGGCGACGATCCGCCGCGACTGCCCCGAGGCGATCTGCGTCATAGCCACCGTGGTGGGCGACGATGCCAGCGTCGTCTCGGCCCTGGCGGCGGGCGCGCAGGGCTACCTTCTGAAGGATCAGCCCGAGGCCCTGCTGGCCAGCCAGTTGCGCCAGATCAGCCATGGCATCCCGGCCCTGTCGCCGGTTATCGCGCGCCGCATCATGCTGCATTTCCGCAATACAGGCCCGGTGGACAGCGAGGCGCGGCTGACCCAGCGCGAAAGCGAGGTGCTGGCCCTGATCGCGCGCGGGCTGCGCAATGCCGAGGTGGCCCAGAGTCTCGAAATCGCCGAGTCCACCGTCGCGGGTTACATCAAGACGATCTACCGCAAGCTCGGCATCTCGTCCCGGGCCGAGGCGGCCTGGCACGCCACGCGGCTGGGCCTGGCGCCCTCGGACAAGTAGCCGCGCGTCTTTCACGTTCGCGTCAGCCCGATTGCGCGGGCGACGCGCCTGCCGCATTGCTTCTGCGAACGTGGTGGGAGGGAAAGATGCTGGACGCCGCGATGCGCAGGCTGATAGATCCGCCGCTGGACCGCATGGGCCGGTGGCTGGCGGCGCGCGGCATCACCGCGGATCAGGTGACGCTGTCGGGCGCGGCCCTTGGCCTCGCCGCCGCGGCGCTGATCTGGGCAGGCTGGCCCGGCCCTGCGCTGCTGCCGCTTCTGCTGTCCCGGCTGGCAGACGGTCTGGACGGAGCGGTGGCCCGTCAGAACGGGCGCACCGATTTCGGCGGCTTTCTCGACATCGCCTCGGATTTCCTGTTCTACGGCGCCGTGCCGCTGGCCTTCGTGCTGGCGGACCCGGCGGCGAACGGAGCGGCCGGCGCCTTCCTGCTGGCCGCGTTCTACTTCAACGGCACCAGCTTCCTGGGCTATGCCATCCTTGCCGCGAAACGCGGCATGGAAACCGACGCGCAGGGGATCAAGTCGCTGTATTTCTCCAACGGGTTGCTGGAAGGCACGGAGACCATCCTGTTCTTCGTGGCCCTGTGCCTGCTTCCCGGGCAATTCGCGCCGCTGGCCTGGATCTTCGGCGCGCTGTGCTATGCCACGGCGCTGCTGCGCATCCATGCCGCGCGGCGCATGTTCAAATCGTGAAGGGACCAAGCATGATCCGATCGCTCTCTGCCCTGCTGGCCGCTCTGTCTCTCGCCTCTCCCCTCGCTGCCGAGCCGGACCCGGCCGACTGGGATGCGGTCCTCGAAGAGGCCCGCGGCCAGACCGTCTACTGGCATGCCTGGGGCGGGTCGACCGCCACCAACGATTTCATCGCCTGGCTGGGCGACCGCGTGGCCGAAGAGCACGGCGTCACGCTCGAACATGTGAAGCTGTCGGATACCGCCGACGCGGTGACCCGGGTGCTGAGCGAACGCCAGGCGGGCCGCGATACCGATGGGGCGGTGGATCTCGTCTGGATCAACGGCCCCAACTTCGCCGCGATGAAGGAGGCGGATCTGCTGTTCGGCCCGTTTGCCGAAGCACTGCCCAACTGGCGCTTCGTCGATGTCGAGGGCAAGACGGTGCAGGCCGATTTCACCGTGCCGACCGAGGGCCGCGAATCGCCCTGGGCGATGGCGCAGGTGGTGTTCATCCACGATACCGCGGACCTTCCCGACCCCCTGCCCTCGATGGCCGCGCTGCTGGACTGGGCCGAGGCCAATCCGGGCCGTTTCACCTATCCTCAGCCTCCGGATTTCCTGGGGCTGACCTTTCTGAAGCAGGCTTTGCTGGACCTCTCCGAGGACACTGCCCCGCTTTACGGGCCGGTGGAGCAGGCCGATTACGCCGCCGTCACCGCGCCGCTCTGGGATTTCCTGGACCGCTTGACGCCGGTCTTGTGGCGCGAGGGTCGGGCCTATCCCGCCACCGGGCCCGCGCAATTCCAGCTGATTGCCGATGACGAGGTGGATCTGGCGATCTCCTTCAGCCCCGGCGAGGCCTCGACCGCGATCGCCAACCGGCAATTGCCGCCCACTGTCCGCAGCTTCGTGCTGGAGAAGGGCACGCTGGGCAATGCGTCCTTCGTGGCGATTCCCTACAATTCCGGCGCCAAGGCCGGCGCGATGGTGGTGGCGAACGCCCTGCTCTCGCCCGACGTGCAACTGCGCGCGCAGGATCCGGATGTGCTGGGATACGGCACGGTTCTGGCGATGGACAAGCTGCCGGAGGCCGACCGCGCCGCTTTCGAGGCGCTGGATCTGGGCGTGGCAACGCTCTCGCCCGAGGAACTGGGCCCGGCGGTGCCCGAGCCGCATCCCAGCTGGATGACCCGCATCGCCGAGGACTGGGACGCACGCTACGGCACCGGGCGCTGAGCCCGCCCATGCGCGCGCGGCCCGCATTGCTGTCGGCCTTGCCGCCTCTGACCCTGCTGGCCATGCTCGGGCCGGTAGCGGCCGGGCTGTGGGGGGTGCTGCTGCCGGCTGCCGGTCACCTGCCCGCGGCGGGGTTCGACGGGCCCTCGCTCGCGCCGCTGCGGGGGGTTCTCGGGTGGCCCGGACTTGCCGATGCGCTGCGCCTGTCGCTGGTTCCGGGACTTCTGGCGACGCTGGGCTCGCTGGCCATCACCGCACTGATCCTGGCCGGCTGGTGGGGCACCCGCAGCTTCGCGGCGCTGGAACGCGCGCTGTCGCCGCTGCTATCGGTGCCGCACGCGGCGGCGGCCTTCGGCCTGGCCTTCCTGATCGCGCCCTCGGGCTGGATCGCCCGGGCGCTCTCGCCCTGGGCCACCGGCTGGGAGCGCCCGCCGGACCTTCTGATCCTGCTAGATCCGTGGGGCCTTGCGATGACCGCCGGGCTGGTGGCCAAGGAGGTGCCCTTCCTGCTGCTGATGAGCCTTGCGGCGCTGGCACAGGCGGATGCCCGGCGCGCCCTTCGGGTGGCGCAATCGCTCGGCCATGACCGGGTGTCGGGCTGGCTGGTGGCGGTGTTCCCGCGGATCTACGCGCAGATCCGCCTGCCGGTCTACGTGGTGCTGGCCTATTCCATGACGGTGGTCGACGTTGCGGTGATCCTGGGGCCCTCCACGCCGCCGCCGCTGTCGGTCCAGATCGTGCGCTGGATGTCGGACCCGGACCTGTCGCAGCGGCTGGTGGCGGCGGCCGGCGCGCTGTTGCAGCTGGCGCTGGTGGGGGCCGCGCTGCTGGCCTGGCGCGCCGGCGAGGCGGGGCTGGCATGGCTTGGACGGGCCTGGGTCGTCCGCGGCGCACATGCGAGGCTCGACCCGCTGCTGCGCCCGGCAGGGCTGCTGCTGGGCGCGTTCTCGGCGCTGGCGGTCCTGGCCGGGCTGGCCGGGCTGGCGCTTTGGTCAGTGGCCGGGTTCTGGAGCTTTCCGGCCCCCCTGCCCGACAGCCTGAGCCTGCGGGGCTGGGCCCGTCACGGGCCAGGCCTTCTGGACAGCGCCGCCACGACTGCGCTTGTCGCCGCGACCGCCACCGCGCTTGCGCTGCTGCTGGTCCTGGGCTGCCTGGAGGCAGAGCACCGCCGCCGGCGACCGCTGTCGCGCCGCGGGCTCTGGCTGATCTACCTGCCCCTGATCGTGCCGCAGATCGCGTTCCTGCCAGGGTTGCAGACCCTGCTGCTGACGCTGGGCTGGTCCGGAGGCCCCGGCCCGGTGATCGCCGCGCATCTGGTCTTCGTGCTGCCCTATCTGTTCCTGTCGCTGGGCGATCCGTGGCGGGCCTGGGATGCCCGCCACGCGACCGTCGCCGCCACGCTGGGCGCCGGGCCTTCCCGGGTGTTCTGGCGCGTCAGGCTGCCGATGCTGCTGCGCCCGGTGCTGACGGCGGCTGCGGTGGGGCTGGCCGTGTCCGTGGGCCAGTACCTGCCCACCCTGCTGGCCGGAGGTGGCCGGGTGGCGACGCTGACCACCGAGGCCGTGGCGCTGGCGTCCGGCGGGGATCGGCGGGCCATCGGCGCCTTCGCGGTGGCACAGACTGCGGCGGCGCTGCTACCCTTCGCCCTGGCACTGGGACTACCGGCGCTACTCTGGCGCAACCGCAGGGGTCTGCATGGCTGAGGGGCTGGAACTGCGCGGCGTGCGGATCGCCCTGCAAGGTCGGACGCTGGCAGAGATCGACCGGCGCGTGGCCCCGGGCGAGATCCTCACCGTCATGGGCCCGTCCGGTGCGGGAAAATCCACGCTGCTGGCCTTCCTGACCGGCGGGCTGGCCCCCGGCTTCACGGCGCGGGGCCGCGTCTGGCTGAACGGGCGCGACATCACCGACCTGCCGCCGCACCGCCGGCGGCTGGGCATCCTGTATCAGGACGACCTGCTGTTCCCGCATCTGAGCGTGGGCGAGAACCTCGCCTTCGGCCTGGCGCCCGGCGGCGGCAGGGCGACGCGCGCCGCGCGGATCGAGGCGGCGCTGGCCGAGATCGGTCTCCAGGGCTTTGCCAGCCGCGATCCCGCCACGCTGTCGGGCGGGCAGAAGGCGCGGGTCGCCCTGATGCGGATGCTGCTGGCCGAACCGCAGGCCCTGTTGCTGGACGAACCGTTCTCGGGGCTGGATGCCGAGCGTCGCGCGCAGATCCGCGCCCTCGTCTTTTCCCGGGCGCGGGCTCTGGGGCTGCCCGTGCTGCT
>JBKHDP010000003.1:0-38084 GCA_046541255.1 Paracoccaceae bacterium
GCGCGAGCCTGGGGTGATCGGGCGCGGCCGGCTTTTCCTGGCGCCGATCGGCGCCGTGGCGCACCCGAGCGCCTGCCGCCTTCGCGCTGCGGCCAGTCGCCTGACGGGGAACGCGGCGGCCGCCGATACGCGCCTCGCCGGAAGGCGGCCAGGCTTGGCGCCGACGAGCCGGGCCGCCATCGCGCGCGCCGGGTGCCGGAGCGGCGCCATCGACGAATTTCAGGCGCGGCGCCGCGCGGCCCTGTCCGCCGGCCGGCCCGAGTTTCAGGATCCGACATGAGCCCCACCTCCGACAACCCCGCCGATCCGTTCAAGAAGGCGCTGGCCGAGGCCACGAAGGTCATGGCCCATGACCCGGATCTGAACGTCACCTACTCCGTCGATCCTTCGGGCCTGTCGGGCGACATGATGCGGTTGCCGCAGGTCAGCCGCCGGTTGACCCGCGAGGAGGTGCTGGTGGCCCGCGGCACGGCGGATGCGCTGGCGCTGCACCGGCGCTATCACGACGACGCCACCCATAGCCGCTATGCCCCGCAGGGCGACATGGCGCGCGACCTCTACGAGGCGATGGAGACCGCCCGCTGCGAGGCGATGGGCGCGCGCGACATGCCCGGCACCGCGGTCAATATCGACGCCAAGATCGGCCAGGAGGCCGGCCGCAAGGGCTATGCCGAGATCACCCAGGCGGCGGATGTGCCGCTGCCGGTGGCGGCGGGCTACCTGATCCGCCATCTCGCCACCGGGCGCGACCTGCCGCCCGGCGCGCAGAACGCGATGGAACTCTGGCGCGGCTATATCGAGGCGCAGGCCGGCGGCACGCTGGAAGGGCTGCAGGACAAGCTGGCCGATCAGGGTGCCTTCGCCAGGTTCGCCCGAAAGGTGATCGAGGATCTGGGCTATGGCGACCAGCTGGGCGACGATCCCGACCAGATGGACGAGGACCAGCAGGACGAGGCCGAGGAGGGCCAGGAGGAAGAGCAGGAACCCGACTCCACCGGTCAGGACGACCAGCAGGAAGAGGCCGATGCCAGCCCCGAGCAATCCCAGGAAGAGACCCAGGACGACAGCCAGGCCCAGGTCAGCATGGACGATCCGGCCGACCAGGAACTGGGCGAGGAAGTCGAGATGCCCGAGGGCGAGGCCCCGCTGGAGCCGCCCCCACCCGCGCCCGTCTCGGAGGCCGATCCGGGCTACAAGGTGTTCGACACCCGGTTCGACGAGGAGATCGCCGCCGCCGATCTGGCCGAACCCGTCGAGCTGGAGCGCCTGCGCGCCTATCTCGACCAGCAGCTCGAACCTCTGAAGGGCGCGGTTTCGCGGCTTGCCAACAAGCTGCAGCGCCGCCTGCAGGCGCAGCAGAACCGCAGCTGGGAATTCGACCGCGAGGAGGGCATCCTCGATGCCGGGCGGCTGGCGCGGGTTGTGGCCAATCCAACCACGCCGCTCTCCTTCAAGGTGGAAAAGGATACCGAGTTCCGCGACACCGTGGTCACGCTGCTGCTGGACAATTCCGGCTCGATGCGGGGCCGGCCGATCTCGATCGCGGCGATCTGCGCGGACGTTCTGGCGCGCACGCTGGAACGCTGCAGCGTGAAGGTCGAGATCCTGGGCTTCACCACCCGCGCCTGGAAGGGCGGGCAGAGCCGCGAGACCTGGCTGAACGAGGGTCGCCCCCAGCAGCCGGGGCGGCTCAACGACCTGCGCCACATCGTCTACAAGCATGCCGACGCGCCGTGGCGGCGGGCGCGCGACAATCTGGGCCTGATGATGAAGGAAGGCCTGCTGAAGGAAAACATCGACGGCGAGGCGCTGGAATGGGCGCATCGGCGCATGGCGATGCGCGCCGAGGCGCGCAAGATCCTGATGGTGATCTCGGACGGCGCGCCGGTGGACGATTCCACCCTGTCGGTCAACCCTGCCAACTACCTCGAAAAGCACCTGCGCGACGTGATCGCCATGGTCGAGCGCAAGAAGCAGGTGGAACTGATCGCCATCGGCATCGGCCATGACGTGACGCGCTACTACCAGCGCGCGGTCACGATCACCGATGTGGAACAACTGGCCGGCGCCATGACCGAACAGCTTGCCGGCCTGTTCGATTCGGACCCGCGTGCCCGGGCCCGGCTGATGGGAATCCGGAAGGCGTCCTGAGGGGCCGGCTTCCGGCGGGGCAGATCGAGAAACAAGGACGCCGCGACCGCGCGGCATCGGGGGAGCGAGCGATGTTTCAGTCATTCAAGGCCACCACCCGGCCCGAGCAGGGCCCGCCCCGGCTGCGCGCCCTGCGCGAGGAAATGGCGCGCGACGGGCTGGACGGGTTCCTGGTGCCGCGCGCCGACGCGCATCAGGGCGAATATGTGGCCCCGCGCGACCAGCGGCTGGCCTGGCTCACCGGCTTCACCGGCTCGGCCGGCTTCGCGGTGGTGCTGCAGGCGGTGGCGGGCCTCTTCGTCGATGGCCGCTACACGGTGCAGGCCAGGGCGCAGGTGGCGGAGGTGTTCACCCCGCTGGACTGGCCCGCGACGCGCCCCGGCGCCTGGTTGCGCCAGCATCTGCCGCATGGCGGGGCGGTGGGTTTCGATCCCTGGCTCCACAGCGTGGACGAGATCGCCCGTCTGCGCGCGGCGCTGGAGGGCAGCGGCATCACCCTGCGCGAAAGCGTCAACCTGGTGGACCGGATCTGGGAGGATCAGCCCGCCCCGCCTGCGGGGGCGGTCACACCCCATCCCGACGCGCTGGCCGGCGAGAGCGCCGCAGACAAGCGCACGCGCCTCGCGGCCGGGCTGCGCGAGGCCGGGCACCGGGCGGCGGTGATCACCCTGCCGGATTCCCTGTGCTGGCTGCTCAACATCCGCGGTGCGGATATCCCGCGCAACCCGGTGGTGCATGGCTTCGCCATCCTGCATGACGACGCCCGGGTGTCGCTGTTCATGGCCGAGGCCAAGCTGGCCGGGGTGGCGCTGGGCGACGGGGTGGCGCTTCATGCCCCCGAGGATTTCCTGCCCGCGCTCGCTGCGCTGTCGGGGCCGGTGCGGCTGGACCCGGCCAGCGCGCCCGTGGCGGTGGCCCGCGCGCTGGAGAAAGGCGACGCCGAGCCGGTGCATGGCCGCGATCCGTGCCTTCTGCCGAAGGCCACCAAGACCCGTGCCGAGATCCGCGGCGCCGAGGCCGCGCATCTGCGCGACGGCGCGGCGATGTGCGAATTCCTGTCCTGGCTCGACGAGCAGGCGCCGGGCAGCGTGACCGAGATCGGCGCAGCGACGAAGCTGGAGGAGTGCCGCCGCGCCACCGGCGAGTTGCGCGACATCAGCTTCGACACGATCTCGGGCGCGGGGCCGCATGGCGCCATCGTGCATTACCGTGTCACTGAAGAGACCGACCGGCCGCTCGGCGCGGGCGAGCTCTACCTGGTGGACAGCGGCGGGCAGTATCGAGACGGCACGACCGACATCACCCGCACAGTGGCGATCGGCGATCCCGGCGCGGAGGAACGCGCCTGCTACACCCGTGTGCTGCAGGGGCTCATCGCGATCTCGCGGCTGCGCTGGCCCGAGGGGCTGGCGGGGCGCGATCTCGACGCGCTGGCGCGGATGCCGCTCTGGCTGGCCGGGCAGGACTATGCCCATGGCACCGGGCACGGCGTGGGCGCCTACCTGTCGGTGCATGAGGGCCCGCAGCGGCTGGCCCGCACCGGGGAGGAGCCGCTGCTGCCCGGCATGATCCTGTCCAACGAACCGGGCTTCTACCGCGAAGGCGCCTTCGGCATCCGGCTGGAAAACCTGGTGGTGGTGGAAGAGGCGCCGGAGCTGCCGGGTGGCAACCTGGCCAGGATGCTGCGATTCCATACCCTCACCCATGTGCCCTTCGACCGGCACCTGATCGAGGCCGAGATGCTGCACGGGCCGGACCGGGCCTGGCTGAACGCCTATCACGCGCTGTGCCGCAGCAAGATCGGTCCGCGGCTGGGCAACCGGGCAAAAACATGGTTGGATGACGCCACTGCCCCGATCTGACACGGCGCTGTCACATCCGCGGGGCAGCAAGACATCCGACAACCAGCGAAACGAAGGGAGGGCGAGCGATGACGGAAATCCTTGTGCGCAAGGCCGAAGGCACGTGGAGCGTGCGCGCCGGCGGTGCGGTGCTTGTGGAAAGCTCGAACGCGCTGGAACTGGACGAGCCCGGCCACGCGCCGGTGATCTACTTCCCGCGCGAGGATATCGCCATGGCGTTCCTCGAAGCGTCCGATCGCGCCACCCATTGCCCGCACAAGGGCGACGCCGGGTATTTCTCGATCGTCACCAAGTCCAAGACCATCCCGAACGCCGCCTGGTGCTACGACGATCCCAAAGACGACGTGGCCGCGATCAAGGGGCATCTGGCGTTTCATGCCAGCGAGGACGTGACCGTAGAGCAGCTCTGAGGCGCCGATCGCGTCAGGAATGCTCCTCCTCGGCCGTGGCCGCCAGGGCCCGGTTGTAGGCTTTCAGCGCATCGACCTGGAACAACGCGCCCTGGAGCTCGGGCGCGTTGCCGGCGCCGATCAGCCGCACGACGGGGATGAACGCCAGGCCGGACTTGTCGAAGATCGGCATCGCCGCCTCAAGCGTGGCATTGGCATCGACATAGACGCCATTCTCGATCAGCTCCCAGCAGCGCGCCTGGTCGGCAGCCCGCTCATGGTCGGGTCCGCGCATCACGCCGGCCACGCGGAACATGGCCAGCAAGTATTCCTGCGGCCCGGCAGCCAGATGTACGCCGCGCCGTTCGAGCTGGGTCAGGAAGAACGAGCGGTCAACCAGTCGCGAGCTCAGCGCGGTCGAGAGCGACACCGACACCATCACCGCCAGCCCGGTCTGCCAGTCGCCGGTCAGTTCGAACACGATCAGCGTGGTGGAAATCGGCGCGCCCAGCACCGCCGCCGCCACCGCGCCCATCCCCGCCAGCGCGTAGAGCGTGTGGCTGCCCGAGACTTCGGGAAACACCGACGTGGCGATCAGCCCGAAGGCCAGCCCGGTCAGCGCCCCCACCATCAGCGACGGCGAGAACGCCCCGCCGCCCATCCGCCCGGCCATGGTGATCGCCACGGCGATCACCTTGAGGATCGTGAAGACCACCGCCTCATGCAGCAGGAGCTGCCCGGTCAGCGCCGCCGAGGTGGTCTCGTAGCCCACGCCGATGATATGCGGAAAGCCGATCGCCAGCGCCCCCAGCATCAGTCCCGAGACGGCGGGCCGCAACCAGATCGGCATGCCGGTTCGACGCTGCACCTCGTTGCCCAGATCCTCGGCCCAGAAGATCGTCCGCATCATCACCACCGACACCAGCCCGCAGACCAGCCCCAGGATCAGGAAGGCGGGCAACTCGATGTAGAATTCCAGCGCCGAGGTGCCCGGCAGCACGAATTCCGTGACATCGCCGAAGGCCAGCCGGTTGATGACGGTCCCGGCGGCCGAGGCCACCACGATCGGCGCGAAGGCATGCAGCGCGAAATGCCGCAGCACCACCTCCAGCGCGAACAGCGCCCCGGCGATCGGCGCGTTGAAACTGGCAGAGACGGCGGCCGCCACCGCGCAGCCCAGCAGGTCGCGCCCGGTGATACCATCCGCCCGGATCGTGTTGCTGACCCAGGTCGAGATCAGCGCCGCGATATGGACCACCGGCCCCTCGCGGCCCGTGGAACCGCCGGTGGACAGGGTGATCAGTGAACACAGCGCCGAGGTCCGCCCGGCCCGCCGTTCCACCCGGCCGTCCCGGAGCGCCGCGCCCTCGATCACGTCGGCCACCGAACGCACCCGGCCGTCGGGCGTGAATCGGTGCAACAGCACGCCGACCGTCAACCCGCCCAGCACGGGCACGGCAAGCACCCACCACCAGGCCAGCGTCTCGGCAAAACTGTGCAGCGCCTGAATGTCGTCTGTGCCATAGACGAAGCTTTGCAAGGCCTCGATCGCCTTGCGGAACAGCAGCGCGGCCAGCCCCGCCGCGATGCCGATCAGCAGCGCGATGAACCAGAACTGCACCTGGCCGGGGCCCTGATGGCGCAGGAGCTGCCAGCCGCGCGACACCGATGCGCGCATCGCGGCAAACTGCTCCAGGCCGACGGTCAGCAGAAGACCGATCGGTTGCTGTTTCCTCTTTCGCTCCACGTTGTTCACGTTCCGTCGACTTTCGTCACAAGCGGCAACGGGCTAGGCTCTCGCCCAAGACAACGGAGCACCATCATGCCGATCCCCGAGGCCCTGAGCGCATTATCCAACTTGTTAGGCCAACGGTTGAGCCGCTCCAAGCCCGATCTCGAGCAGCATGGCCGCTCCGAGTCGCATTTTCCGCTCACCCCGCCGGATGCGGTGGCCTATCCCGAATCCACCGCCGAGGTGCAGGCGCTGCTGCGAATCTGCGCCGCGCAGGGCTGCCCGGTGGTGGGCTGGGGGGCCGGCACCTCGCTCGAGGGGCACGCGCTGGCGGTACAGGGCGGCGTGGTGGTGGATTTCGCCCGGATGAACAAGGTGCTGTCGATCCGCCCCGAGGACATGGACGTGACGGTGCAGCCCGGCCTCACCCGCGAAGAGCTCAATCGCGAGCTGCGGGCCACCGGGCTGTTCTTCCCGGTCGATCCGGGCGCCAATGCCTCGCTGGGCGGGATGGCCGCAACGCGCGCCTCGGGCACCACAACGGTGCGCTACGGCTCGATGCGCGACAACGTCCTGGCGCTGGAAACGGTGCTGGCCGACGGCCGCGCCATCCGTACCGGAACCCGGGCGCGCAAGACCGCCTCGGGCTACGATCTCACCGCGCTGATGCTGGGCTCGGAAGGCACGCTGGGGCTGATCACCGAACTCACGCTCAGGCTGCACGGCCAGCCCGAGGCGATCTCGGCCGGCATCTGCGCCTTCGACCGCCTGTCGGATGCCGTCGCCTGCGTGATCGACACGATCCAGATGGGCCTGCCCATGGCCCGGATCGAATTCGTCGACTCCGCCACCGCCGCCGCCTTCAATGCCTATGCCGGCGCCGGCATGCCCGAATGCCCGCATCTGCTGGTCGAGCTGCACGGCTCGCCCACCGCCGTGGCCGAACAGTCCGAAGCCTTCGGCGCGATCCTGGCCGATCACGGCGGGCGCGATTTCCGCTGGTCCACCCGCGCCGAGGAACGCGCCGCGCTCTGGACCATGCGCCATAACGGCTACTACGCGATCCTCGCGCTGCGCCCCGGCGCGCGTGCGCTCGTCACCGATATCTGCGTGCCGATCTCGCGCCTGGCCGAGGCGGTGGAGGCCACCGCCGAAGACATCGCCCGCGCCTCGATCCCCGGTCCGATCCTGGGCCATGTGGGCGACGGCAATTTTCACGCCACCCTGCTGGTCGACCCGTCCCGCCCCGAGGAACTGGACGAGGCCAAGGCCCTCTCGCACCGCATGGTCGAACGCGCCCTGGCGCTCGGCGGCACCGCCACCGGCGAGCATGGCATCGGCATGGGCAAGACCGCCTACATGGCCGCCGAACACGGCGAGGGCTGGGCCGTGATGGGGGCGATCAAGACGGCGCTCGATCCTGGCAACATCCTGAACCCCGGCAAGCTGCTGCCGGGCCGCTGACCTTCCCGGGCCGCCCCCCGACCCTGCCGGGCCTCGTCGCTCGGCCGTCTCTTCTTCTTGGCCCAAATATCCCGGGGGAGTCCGGCGCAGCCGGACGGGGGCGGAGCCCCCGCGGCGCCCGGCCCCGCGCCGACCATGCCCCGGCCCGGCCGACGCCTCAGCTTTCCAGCAGCGTTCGGGCGGCGGCGCGGGCCTCTTCGGTCACCCGGTCACCCGACAGCATCCGCGCGATCTCATCCACCCGCCGAGGGCCGTCCAGCGGCACCACGGTGGACAATGTCCGGCCATCCTCCACCCGCTTCTCCACCCGCCAGTGATGCCCGCCCTGCGCGGCCACCTGCGGCGAATGGGTCACGACCAGCACCTGCCCGCCCTGTGCCAGCGCGCGCAGCCGGCGGCCCACCGCATCGGCGGTGGCGCCGCCGACACCACGGTCGATCTCGTCGAAGATCATGGTGATCCCGGCCTCCGGCGCGGCAAGGCAGACCTTCAAGGCCAGCAGGAAGCGGCTCAGCTCCCCGCCCGAGGCGATCCGGGCCAGCGGACCGGAGGGGGCACCCGGATTGGTGGCCACCTCGAAGGCCACCGCCTCGCGCCCCTCGGGGCCGGCCGGGCCGTCCTCCACCCTGGTCGAGAACACGGCACGCTCCATCTTCAAGGGCGCCAGTTCGGCCATCACCGCCGCATCCAGCCGGCCCGCCGCCTCGCGCCGGGCTTCGCCCAGCGCCCGGGCCGCCGCGTCATAGCTCGCCTCCGCCGACCGGACCGCGCCGCGCAGGTCGGCGATCCGGCCCTCGCCCGCATCCAGCGCCTGCAGGCGCCCGCGAAGATCCTCGGCCAGCCCCGGCAGGTCGTCGGGCATCACCTGGTGCTTGCGTGCCAGGCCGCGGATGGCGAAAAGCCGCTCCTCCACCCGCTCCAGTTCCAGCGGGTCGAAGCCCAGCGCGTCCAGGCAGTCCTCGACCCCCTGCACCGCCTCGCCCAGCTCGAGCATGGCGCGCGACAGCGCGCCCAGTGGCTCCTCCAGCCGGCCCTCGGCACGGTCGGACGCGCCCTCCAGCCAGCGCAGCGCGTCGCCCATGGCGCCCTCCGCGCCGTCGGGGCCCAAAGCCGCATGGGCGCGGGCCACATCCTCGCGGATGCGTTCGGCGCCCTGCATCAGGCGGCGGCTGGCGTCGAGCGTTTCCTCCTCGCCCGGCTCCGGGGCGAGTTCATCGAGTTCGGCCACGGCGTGGCGCAGGAAATCCTCTTCCGCGCGCACCGCCTCCAGAGCGGTTTCGGCTTCGTCCAGCGCGCGGCGCGCGGCGCGCAGCTCGCCCCAGGCCGCGCGGGTCTGCGCCAGCAGCCCCTCCAGCCCGCCGAACATGTCCAGCAGCCGTCGATGCACCCTCGCATCCAGCAGGCCGCGATCGTCCTGCTGGCCGTGCAGTTCCACCAGCCGGTCCGACAATTGCCGCAGCACCTCGCCCGAGACCCGCCGGTCATTGACCCAGGCGGTCTTCTGCCCCCCGGTGCGGTTGACCCGCCGCAGGATCAGCTCCTCCCCCGCCTCCAGCCCGGCTTCGGCCAGGATCTCGCGCGCCGGATGTCCCTCGGGCAGGGCGAATTCCGCCGTCACCTCACCCTGATCGGCGCCGTCGCGCACCAGGTCCGCCCGGCCCCGCCAGCCCAGCACGAAGCCCAGGCAATCGAGCAGGATGGACTTGCCGGCGCCGGTCTCGCCGGTCAGCACGTTGAGCCCGGGCCGGACATCGAGATCCAGCCGGTCGATGATCAGCATGTCCCTTATCTGGAGACTGCGCAGCATGGGGTCAGGCTCGGTCCGTCGGGCGGGGCGGGGCCCCGGCGCCCCTCACAGCCATTCGCCCCGGATCACCTGGCGGTAGACGGCGCTGAGCCAGTTGTCGCCGCGCGGTTCCAGTTCCAGTCCGCGACCGGTCAGCAGCGCATAGCTGTCCTCGTACCATTCGCTGCCCTGGTAATTGTGGCCAAGGATGGCGCCGGCGGTCTGGGCCTCGTCGGTCAGACCGAGCGAGAGATAGGCCTCGACCAGCCGGTGCAGCGCCTCGGGCGTGTGGGTGGTGGTCTGGAAATCCTCCACCACCACGCGGAAGCGATTGGCCGCGGCGGAGAAATGTCCGCGCTTGAGGTAATAGCGGCCAACCTCCATCTCCTTGCCGGCGAGATGGTCGAAGGCGAGATCGAATTTCAGGATTGCCGAGCGGGCATACTCGCTGTCGGGATAGCGTTCGATCACCTGCCGCAGCGACTGCAGCGCCTGGAAGGTCACGCCCTGGTCGCGACCCGCATCCTCGATCTGATCGTAATAGCTGAGCGCGAGCAGGTATTGCGCATAGGCCGCGTCGTCCTCGGCCGGGTAGAAGTCGATATAGCGTTGCGCGGCGCCGCGGGCGGATTCGTAGTCGTTGGCCTTGTGCCAGGCGAAGGCCTGCATGATCAGCGCGCGCTTGGCCCAGTCGGAATACGGGTAGAGCCGCTCGATCTCGCCGAAATAGAAGGCGGCATCCTCGGGGCGGTTGCGTTCCAGCTCGAATTCGCCGCGAACGAAGATCTGTTCCGCGCTGAAGCTTTCCATCGGGCGATTGTCGCCGAAAATGCCGTCACGGCGCTCTTCCCGGCCGCCTTCGCCACCGCAGCCGGCCAGGAGGGCTGCCACGAGAAACGCCGCGATCGCCTTGCCCCGCCCAGCTTTGCCCGTCATGCTCGATCATCCTCTTCGCGTCACGGCCGGGGCGCGGACCCCGTGCGTCCCGTCGGTCCTAGCACAGAAAAATCCGGTGCAAAACGCCTTTGCGGAAAAAGCGGAGATGGGTGTGGCGGCTTGCCGGCGAAGGCGCCGGCGGACCGGCGCACCCGCCCGGTCAGGGCGCCGATCAGGCGACGGCGGGCATCTCGGCCAGCGCCGCGCCGACACCGGGAAGCCGTGCGGCCATCGCGGCATCGCAGACCACCATCCGCAGCGCACCGGGAGTGGCGAACGCCTCTCGCAGCAGCATGTTGGTCAGGCTATGGCCCGCCTTGTGGCCGGTGTAATGGCCAAGGATGGGCGCGCCGGCCAGCGCGAGGTCGCCCAGCGCGTCCAGCATCTTGTGGCGCACCGCCTCGTCGCGATGGCGCAGACCGCCGGGGCTGAGCACCGCGTCGCCATCGACCACGACGGCATTTTCCAGCGTCCCGCCCAGCGCCAGGCCCCGGGCGCGCATCGCGTCCACGTCACACTGCCGGCAGAAGGTGCGCGCATCGCACAGCTCGCGCACGAAGGTGCCGTTGGACATGTCGAGCGTCTTGTCCTGGGACCCGATCGCCGCATCGGGAAAGTCGATGTGAAAGGTGATCCCCAGCCGGTCGGACGGCACGAGCTCGGCCCAGCCCGCCGCGGTCTCCACCCGGATGGCGCGGGTGACTTCGAAGGCACGGACCGCTTCGGGCAACCGGCGCGCGCCGCAGGAAAGAATGGCCTGGACGAATGGCGCCGAAGATCCGTCGAGGATCGGCAGCTCCGGGCCGTCGACCTCGATCAACGCGTTGTGGATGCCGCAGCCGGCCAGCGCGGCCATGACATGCTCGACCGTCGAGACGGACACGCCCGCGCGGTTCACGAGGCGGGTGCAGAGCGGGGTCTGTTCCACCACGTCCCAGCGCGCAGGGATCAGGGAATCGCCCACCAGGATGTCGGTCCGGCGGAACCAGATGCCCTGTTCGGCCGATGCGGGATGGATCACCATCCGCGCGCGACGGCCGGAATGCAGACCGATCCCGTCAAAGCGCAAGCTGGATTTCAAGGTCGTTTGCAAACCGTTTCCCATCCGTGGTCCTGCCATCCCCGGGTCTCCGCCGCAGGGTTCAGGAAGTGTTAACGCCGGGTCCTGGCGCAAACAACTCAATCTTTGTAACGGGCTGAAACATCACGCCGCACGAATTGGCAGAATCCCGCGCAAGTCAGGCGCGTTCGGGCACCCCCGTCGAAGGCAGGCGCCGCTTCGGAAACGGAAACGGAAACGGGCCGCACGACTGCGGCCCGTTATCTTGCCCGTTGAAAAGCGGCGATCAGTTCGCCTGTCGGCGCAGGAAGGCGGGAATCTCGATACGCTCCTGATCGGGATCGTCCTGCTGCCGGGCCTGCGGGTCCGCTGCCGCGGCCCGCGGCTGCTGCACCGGCGGCTGGCGGCGCGGCTGCGGCTGGGGACGCTCTGCCGCGTCATGGCCGGTCATGCGGTTGATCAGCGAATTGATCCCGAAGCGCGGACGCTCGACAGCCGAGGGCTCCTGCTCCTCGGCGTCATAGCCCCGGCCCGGCGCGCGCTGCACGGCGGCCTGCAGCCGGGCCATCGCTTCGGGCGAGGGCGTTCCGGCCGCCGGAGCGCGGGGCGCGACGAAGGTTTCGGGCTCGATCTCCTCGGGTTCGGGGCGCGGCTCGAAGCTGGCCACCTGCGGCTGGTAGGCCGGGGCGGGCAGTTCGTCCTGCCGGTGGGCGGCCGGGCGGTGCTGCTCTTCGAAGATGTCTTCCATCTGCTCTTCGGCGGCGGCCTGCTCTGCCTCGAACTGGCCGAACAGCGACGGCTCCTCGGCGGCCGTCGCCACCTCGGCCCGCGCCGGCTCGGGCATCGGCTCGGGCTCCATCTGCTGGTGCACCCTGCCCTCGTTCAGCGGCTTGTGGAGCGATCGGCGCGGCACCGGAACCTCGGCCGGCTCGGTCACGTCGATGCCGGTGGCGACCACGCTCACCCGCATCACGCCCGCCATTTCGGTGTCGAGGGTGGAGCCCACGATGATGTTGGCATCCGGGTCCACTTCCTCGCGGATGCGGTTGGCGGCCTCGTCCAGCTCGAACAGCGTCAGGTCATGCCCGCCGGTGATGTTGATCAGCACGCCCTTCGCGCCGCGCAAGCTGATCTCGTCCAGCAGCGGGTTGGCGATCGCCTTCTCGGCCGCCTGGGTGGCGCGATCCTCGCCCTCGGCCTCGCCGGTGCCCATCATCGCCTTGCCCATCTCGTCCATCACCGCGCGGACATCGGCGAAATCGAGGTTGATGAGGCCGGGCCGCACCATCAGGTCGGTGACACCCTTCACGCCCTGATAGAGCACGTCGTCGGCAAGGCTGAACGCCTCGGTGAAGGTGGTCTTCTCGTTGGCGAGCCGGAACAGGTTCTGGTTGGGAATGATGATCAGCGTGTCGACGACCTTCTGGAGGCTTTCCACGCCTTCCTCGGCCTGGCGCATCCGCTTGGCGCCCTCGAACTGGAACGGCTTGGTGACGACCCCCACGGTCAGCACGCCCAGCTCGCGCGCGGCCTGCGCGATGATCGGCGCCGCGCCGGTGCCGGTGCCGCCCCCCATGCCCGCGGTGATGAAGCACATATGCGCGCCGGCCAGGTGATCCACGATCTGCTCGATCGACTCTTCGGCCGCCTTGGCGCCCACCGAGGCGCGCGCCCCCGCGCCCAGCCCCTCGGTCACCTTCACGCCCAGCTGGATGCGGTGCTCGGCCTGCGATTGCTGCAGGGCCTGGGCATCGGTGTTCGCCACCACGAAATCGACGCCGCCAAGCTCTTTCTCGATCATGTTGTTGACGGCGTTTCCGCCAGCGCCGCCGACACCGAAAACGGTGATGCGCGGCTTGAGTTCGTCCTGTCCGGGCACCGAGAGGTTGAGTGTCATGGATCTGTCCGCCTGCTTTTGTCCAAGCCCCGCTGGGGCCGTTTTTCTGCCTGTTCAGCCCCGACCTTACCGGGACTCGCCCTGTTCGTCACGAAAAAAACACGAAATTAACCCCAAATATGGCACGGTTTCGGCGGTTTTTCGCGGGATTTCGCATCTTTCACCAGATCTAGCGTTCACCAGTTATCCTTGAACCACTTCACCGCGCGCCGCAGGCTTCGGGCGGGGTAGCGTTCTACCGGGATCTCGAAATCCCACCACTCGTCCTGCGGATGCGCCGCGAAGAGGCACAGCCCCACCGCGCTGGCGAAACCCGGGCCGGTCGCCGCCTGCGGCAGCCCGTGCACCCGCAGCGGCCGGCCCAGCCGGACCTGCTGACCCAGGATGCGGCTTGCCAGCCCGTCCAGCCCGGGGATCTGGCTGGCGCCGCCGGTCAGCACGATCTGCTGGCTGGGCAGATGCTCGAACCCGGCCGCGTCGAGCCGGGCGCGCGCCTCTTCGAGGATCTCCTCGACCCGCGGCCGGATGATTCCGATCAGTTCCGCGCGGCTCACCGTGCGGCGGTCATGTTCCCAGTCGCCGGTCTCGCCGCCGATCTCGATCATTTCGCGGTCGTCCATGCCGGTGGCGACCACCCCGCCGTGAAAGGTCTTGATGCGTTCCGCCACCGCCATCGGCACCGACAGCCCCATCGAGATGTCGCCGGTCACATGGTCGCCGCCCATGCGCACGGAGTCGGCGTAGATCATGTGCTTGCGCATGAAGATCGACACGCCGGTCGACCCGCCGCCCATGTCGATGCAGGCCGCGCCCAGTTCCTGCTCGTCCTCGACCAGCGCGGAGATGCCGCTGACATAGGCCGAGGAGGCCAGTCCCGCGAGTTCCAGATCGCACCGCTTGATGCAATGCGCCAGGTTCTGCAGCGCCTGCCCGCTGACCGTGAGCATGTGCATGTCCACCGCCAGCCGGTTGCCGATCTGGCCGCGCGGATCGCTCAGCCCCGAGCGGTGATCGAGCGCGAAATTCACCGGCTGCGCGTGCAGCACCTCGCGCCCCTCGCCGAATTCGGGCACGTCGCAGGCCGACAGCACCCGCGCCACGTCCTGCTCGCTCACCGCGTGATCGGCCACCTCCACCGCGCCGGCCACCCCGTAGCTGCGCGGCGCCGCGCCCGAGAGGCAGGCGATGACATGATCGACGCGAAGCTGGGCCATCTTCTGGGCACCCTGAACCGCGGTGCGGATCGCGCGCTCGGTTTCCTGCATGTCGGCGATCTCGCCGAACCGCACCCCGCGCGAGCGCGTGGTCGCCGCGCCGATCACACGAAAGCCCGACTGCCCGGCCAGCGAGCCCACGCCATCGCCCTCGCCGGCGGTGGCCGAACCGTCGAACCGCAGCACCAGGCAGGCGATCTTGGAACTGCCCACGTCGAGTATCGCGATCACACCGCGCTGCATCGCCGCCTTGCGCATGTTGCGCATCGCGCGCTGGGATTCATAGAGCTCGATCATCCTAGTCCGTGTCTCCCCATTCGATCTGCCGGATCCGGTGCAATTCCTCCACCGCCGGCCCGTTCAGCCGCACCGTCGGGCGTCGCGGCAGGCGCATGTCCACGGCCGCCACGTCGCGCGACAGCATGTCCTGCGCCTGATCCATCGCGATGATCCGCTCCAGCGCCCGCACCGGCGTCTCGGGCGGCAGCATCAGGCGCTGGTCGCGATCCAGCATCACGTCCCAGCGCCGCTCGCCCACGCGTACCAGCCCGCGCATGCGGGGCAGCAGAGGCCCGGCCGCCGCCGCCAGCTCCAGCGCCTCGGACATCGCTTCGCGCGCGCCCTCACCCGCGACCAGCGGCAGGTCGGGACGCGCGCCGCGCGCCGCGAGCGGCCCCACCACGACGCCCTCGGCATCGAGCAGGTCAAGCCCCTCGGCATGGCGCCAGATCGCCACCGGAGTGCGCTCCACCACCTCGACCTGGAGCACGCCGCCGGGCCGGATCCGCAGGTTCGCGGATTTCACCGCATCGAGCCCCGTCACCACCTCGCGCAGGGCGTCAAGATCGAGATCGAAACTCGACATCGGAAAGTCGAGCTGCAGGATCTCGCGGATATCCTCGGACACCCCGCGTCCGGCGCCGTCGATCGCCATCAGGTTCACCTGGAACTCGGGGCGGCTTTCGAAGGCGGCGCGCATCTCGGACAGGGCCAGCTGCACCTTCTCGGCCCGCTCGGCGTCGGAGAAATAGACCCAGACCGCGGCCAGCCCGCAAAGGGCGGGAACGCCCAGCGTCAGCGCCCGGCGGTAGAGCGGGGTCAGCAGCAGCCGTTCCAGCCGGTAGGCCCAGAGCGAGGGCGCCGGATCGGCCGCGCGGCGAAATGCGCCTCTCAACGGCCGCATGACGCGTCCTCCACCATCCAGCGGCACAGCTCGCCAAAGCCGATCCCCACGGCGCGGGCCTGTTCGGGGCTGAGCGAGGTGGGTGTCATGCCCGGCTGGGTGTTCAACTCCAGCACGATCAGCCCCTCGGCGCCGCGGCTCTCGTCCCAGCGGAAATCCGTGCGGCTGAGCCCGCGGCAGCCCAGCGCCCGATGCGCGCGCAAGGCGTGGTCGAGGCAGGCCTCGAACACCTCCGACGGCACCTCGGCAGGCACCACATGCCGCGAGCCGCCCTCGGCATACTTGGCCTCGTAGTCGTACCAGCCCTCGGTCAGGATATCGGTGACGGTCAGCGCCCGGTCGTCCATCACGGTCGTGGTCAGTTCGCGCCCCGGGGCGAAGGCCTCGACCATCACCATCTCGGGCATGTCCGCGTCCAGCCGCGGCGGGCCGTTGGCGGCCTCGTCCACGATGTAGATGCCCACCGACGAGCCCTCGTTGTTGGGCTTGACCACATAGGGAGGCGGCAGCACGTGGCGGGCGGAAACCTCGTCGCGGGCCGCCAGCCGGCTTTCCACGATGGGCAGCCCGGCGGCGGCGAAGACCTCCTTGGAGCGGGTCTTGTCCATCGCCAGCGCCGAGGCCAGCACGCCCGAATGGGTATAGGGCAGGCCCATCCATTCCAGCAGGCCCTGCACGCAGCCATCCTCGCCCCAGCGCCCGTGCAGCGCGTTGAAGACCACGTCCGGGGCCAGGTCGGTCAGTCGCGCGGCAAGGTCGCGGCCGGCATCGACCTCGATCACCCTGTAGCCCTGATCCCGCAGCGCGGCCGCGCATTGGCGCCCCGAAGAAAGGGACACCTCGCGCTCGGCGGACAAGCCGCCCATCAGCACCGCAACTGTCGGGTCTGTCCTGCTCGACATAACCCAGTCCTGCCTCGATATTCGGGCCTTCGCGGCCCTTGTCGTTCGATCCGTCCGAGGCATGGACCGCCCCGGAACGTCAGCCGTTTTCGTTCTTGTCTTGCCTGCTCGATGCGGGGAGTGCTTCGCCAACCCGCATGATTTCCCAGTGTAGCTCTATTCCGCTGAACTGGAAAACCCTTTTTCGCACCCGTTCGCCCAGCGCCTCCAGCTCGGCCGCGGTGGCCTCTCCGGTATTGACCAGGAAATTGGGATGCTTGGGGCTCATCTGCGCGCCGCCGAGGGAGGCGCCGCGCATCCCCGCCGCGTCGATCACCTTCCAGGCCTTCAGCTCGTGGCTGTCATCCGCCCGTCCGGTCGAGGAAAACCCCGCCGGGTTGCGGAAGGTGGAGCCGGCGCTGCGGTCCTTCGTGGGCTGGGTCGCGTCGCGTCGGGCCAGCTGGTCGGCCATCCGCGCCTCCAGCTCCGCCGGATCGCCCTCGGGCCCCTCGAACAGGGCCTCGACGATCACCCAGCCCTCGGGCAGGTCGGTCTGGCGGTAGCGGAAATCCAGATCGGCGGCGCTCAGCGTGACGGTCTCGCCCTGCCGGGTGACGGCGCGCGCCTCGACGAAACGGTCGGCCACATAGGTGCCGTAGCAGCCGGCATTCATCCGCACCGCGCCGCCGATCGCACCGGGAATGGTGCGCAGGAAGGTCAGGTCCACCCCGGCGGCGGCGGCCTTGCGCGCCACATGGGCATCGAGCGCCGCCGCGCCGGCGCGCACCCGCCGGCCCTCGATCCCGATCCGGTTGAAGCCCCGGCCCAGCCGGACCACCACCGCGCGCACCCCGCCGTCGCGCACGATCAGGTTGGAGCCCACCCCCATCGGGAACACCGCCACGTCCGGCGGCAGTCCGGCGAGAAAGGCGGCAAGATCGGCCTCATCGGCAGGCTGGAACAGCCAGTCGGCCGGGCCGCCCACCCGCAGCCAGGTCAGGTCCGACAGCGGGCGATCCGGCGTCAGCCGGCCGCGCACCTGCGGCATCGCGCTCATTGCCGCCCGCCCGTGCGCCGGCCCAGCGCATAGAGCGCGCCCGACAGCACCGCAACACCGGCCCAGGGGATCAGAACCGACAGCGGCGAAGGCGCCGGCGCCCCGGTCAGTGCCGCCGCCGTGGCGAAAACCAGTGCGGAATAGAGCGCGAAGAACAGCGCCAGGCCACGGCCACGCCGCTCCAGACCGGCCGAAAGCGCCTGCCAGGCCATCACCGGGGCCAGCAGCCATGTGGCATAGGCCATCACCGGGGAGATGTCGGTCACGGGTGCCTCCTGGTCACGCGCCGCCACAGGTGGAAGACCGGCCAGCGCAGCACGCTCATACCCGCCACCAGCACGGCCAGGCCGACCCAGGGGCCGTTCTCGTAGGTGACATATCCCAGGATCGGCACGCCCAGGACGATCAGCGCGTAGGCGCGGCGCCAGTGATTGTCGCGCGAGGGGATCATCGCGGCGATATTCGCCGCAACGGCCCAGAGGCAGGCAAGGATCAGCGACAGGGTCATAGCGATGCCCCGATATTGGCGGCCAATGCCGCAAGTGAAAGCACCAGGCCCACGACCGGCACCGCCATCGGCACCCGGAACACGGCCTCGGGCGCGCGGCGTTTCATGCTTATCAGCGCCGCATTCACCAGCGCGAAGACGAAGAGCAGGATCGAGGATGTCGCCTCGGCCAGCACCGCCACCTCCAGCGCCAGCGCCCCCACGATCACCAGGCCACCGATCAGCGCGGTGGCCAGGACGGGTGTGCCAAAGCGCGGATGGGCATGATGGAAGATCGCCAGAGCGGCACTGCGCCGGCCCAGTCCGAACAGGACGCGGCTGGCCATCACGATCTGGGCCAGCACACCGTTCAGCGCGGCGAAGACGGCGATGGCCGACAGAAAGCGCCCATCGCCCCCCGGCCCGGCCTGCCACACCAGCACCAGCGGCTGCCCGCTGGCCGCCAGCCGCTCGGCCGGGACGGCGCGCAACGCGGCCCAGGCCACGGCGATGTAGATCGCGGTGGTGATCGCCAGCGACAACAGGATCGCGCGCGGCAGGGTGCGCTCGGGGCGATCCACCTCCTCGGCCATGTTCACGATGTTCTCGAAACCGATGAAGGCGAAGAAGGCCAGCACCGCCCCCGCGGCGACACCCGTCCAAAGCGGCCCGGCCTCGGGCAGGGCCGGCGCGGTCACCGGCGTGGCAGTGCTGCCGGCATAGATCACCAGCACCAGGCCGATCACCTCGACGATGGTGAAGACGGCGGCCAGTGCGAGGCTTTCCAGCACCCCCACCACCGCGACCAGCGTCAGCGCGAGGCCCAGAACGATCGCCGCCACGACGGCGGGCACATCCAGCACGGCGGCCAGATAGCCGGTGCCGCCGCGCAGCACCGCCCCGGCCGAGATCATGCCCGCCACCACGATGGCCAGCCCCACCAGCAGCGCCAGCGCGTGGCTGTTCAGCCCCTTCTCCACAAAGGCCGCCTCGCCCGCGGCCTCGGGATACCGGGTGGAGAATTCGGCGTAGCTGAGCGCGGTGGGCGCGGCGATCACCCCGGCCAGCAGGAAGGATACCGGCGCCCAGGTACCGGCATCCGCCGCCACGGCCCCCACCAGCACGTAGATGCCCGCCCCCACCATCACGCCCACGCCATAGGCGGTCAGCAGGCCAAGCCCGATGCGGCGCTTCAGATGCTCGCTCATCTCAGCCATCTCGCCGGATTTTTCTTGCGAAAATACCGGCCGTCCAGGTTCCGTGATGCGCCCGGCAATGCCGGGCCACCCGGAAAGCGCGCCGTCATGGCCTCTCGCCGCGCACGGCACGACCACGGGCCGTCATGCACCCGCCCGGCCCGGCCTGCAGCCCGGTCCCGGGTCGGGGCGTGCCCCCGCCCCGTCGCGCAAACCCCGTCCGGGCGCCTCGCCTCGGCGGGCGGCCGCGCTCGGACCGGGGCGCTCATCCCCGCCCCTCCAGACGTGCAGGCAGACCGTTGGCCCAGGCGCTGATCGTGCCGGCGCCCAGGCACACCACCATGTCGCCCGGCCGCGCCTGCTCGCGCACCAGGCGCTCCAGGTCGTCCTCGTCGCGGATGGCACGGGCGTGGCGGTGGCCGTGCCGGATCAGCCCCGCCACCAGATCGTCGCGCGAGGCGCCGGGGATCGGCTCCTCGCCCGCCGCATAGACCTCGGCGATGGCCACCACGTCGGCCTCGTTGAAACAGGCGCAGAAATCGTCGAAGAGGCTCGACAGCCGGGAGTAGCGATGGGGCTGGTGCACCGCGATCACGCGGCCCTCGCAGGCCTGGCGCGCCGCCTTGAGCACCGCCGCGATCTCCACCGGGTGATGGCCGTAATCGTCGATCACGGCGACGCCGCCCACCTCGCCCACCTTGGTAAAGCGGCGATTCACGCCGCGGAACCCGGCCAGCGCGGTTCGGATCTCGTCGGCCCTCATGCCAAGATGCCGCGCCACGGCGATCGCGGAAAGCGCGTTCGAGACGTTGTGATCGCCCGGCATCGGCAGGGTGCAGCCCTCGATCATCCGGCCCTCGGCCTGAAGCGCCACGTCGAAATGCGCCACGCCGCCGGCGTAGCGAAGATTCACCGCGCGCACATCGGCCTGGGCGTTGAACCCGTAGGTCAGCACGCGGCGATCGGTGATCCGGCCCACCAGGCGCTGCACCTCGTCGTGATCGGTGCAGCACACGGCGAGGCCGTAGAACGGGATGTTCGAGACGAATTCGTGAAACCCCTGGCGCAGCCGGTCGAAATCGCCCCAGTGCTCCATGTGCTCGGGATCGATATTGGTGACGATCGCGATCGTGGCGGGCAGCCGGTTGAAGGTGCCGTCGCTCTCGTCGGCCTCCACAACCATCCATTCGCCCTGCCCCATCCGCGCGTTGGAGCCATAGGCGTGGATGATCCCGCCATTGATCACCGTGGGGTCGAGCCCGCCGGCATCCAGCAGCGTTGCCACCAGCGTCGTGGTGGTGGTCTTGCCATGGGTGCCGGCCACCGCGACGTTGGATTTCAGCCGCATCAGCTCGGCCAGCATATCGGCCCGGCGCACCACCGGCAGGCCGCGGCTGCGCGCCTCGTCAAGTTCCGGGTTGCCCGGCTTGATCGCGGAGGAGATCACCACCACCTCGGCGCCTTCCAGATTCTCCGGGCGCTGACCGGTGAAGATGCGCGCACCCAGCCGCTCCAGCCGCTCGGTGATCGGGCTGGCCTTGAGGTCAGAGCCCTGCACGTCGTAGCCGTGGTTCAGCAGCACCTCGGCGATGCCGGACATGCCGATCCCGCCGATCCCCACGAAGTGGATCGGGCCGATATCGGTGGGAAGTTTCGTCGCCGCGTTCATCGCCGCCCCTTCGCTGCAAGCTCCTCGACCATACCCGCCAGCCGCTCGGTCGCGTCTGGCACCGCGCAGGACAGCGCCGCCTGCGACATCTGCAGCGCGCCGCGCGGGTTCTCCAGCACCGAGGCGATCTGCTCGCTCAGCACCTCCGGCGTCAGCCGCGCCTCGGGGATGCGGATCGCGCCACCCGCCTCGACGAGGCCGCGGGCATTGGCCGACTGGTGATCCTCGGCCGCCGCGGCGTAGGGGATCAGGATTGCCGGCCGCCCGATGGCCGAGATATCGGCGATGGAGGACGCGCCCGCGCGGCTGACGACCAGCTGCGCCTCGCTCATCCGGCGCGGCACGTCGTTGAAGAAGGGCTCTACCTCGGCGTCGATACCATGCTCGGCATAGAAGTCGGCGACGCGGGCGGCATCCTCCTCGCGGGCCTGGTGACTGACCCGCAGATGCGCGCGCAGCGCCTCGGGCAGGCGCGCCACCGCCTCGGGCACCATGTCCGACAGGATGCGCGCGCCCTGGCTGCCGCCGATCACAAGCAGCGACATGGGATAGTCGCCGGGAGTGATATAGGCAGCCCCGGCACGCGCCGCGACCGCCCCGCGCACCGGGTTGCCCGCGTGGAGTCCCTCCACCCCCTCGGGCAGCACGGTGGGCCAGGTGCCGCAGGCCACCGCGTCCACGCGGCGGGCGAAGAGCCGGTTCACCCGGCCAAGAACGCCGTTCTGTTCATGGATCATGCGCGGCAGGCCCAGCGCCACCGCCGCGCCCAGCGCGGGGATCGTTGGATAGCCGCCGAAGCCCACCACCACGGCAGGCCGGTCGCGCCGCATCCGCAGGATGGCCGACAACACCCCTGCCCCGATCCGGAACGGCGCCGCGGCCCGGGCCAGCGGCCCGCCGCGGGCGAAGGTGGCGGACGACACCTGCTCCACCTCCACCGTGTGGGGGAAGCCGCCGATATAGCGCGCGCCGCGGGCATCGGTGGACAGCCGCACCCGCCAGCCGCGCGCCAGCATGGCCTCGGCCAGCGCCTGGGCGGGGAACATGTGGCCGCCGGTGCCCCCGGCGGCGATGACGAGCAGCGGTGCGCTCACGTCTCCTCCTGCCTTGTTCCGCCGGCGTCGCGGGCCTGGCGGCGTGGTCCTGCGGTTCCGCCCATCTTCTGCGCCCGATCCGGACTCATCGCAACCGCCCGCGCAGGATATCTCCGATCTCGCCCTGCGGACGGCTTCGGGTGAAGGCCAGCAGCATCCCCATGGCGATGCCGGTGGCGATGATCGACGAACCACCATAGCTCACGAAGGGCAGCGTCATGCCCTTGGCCGGCAGCAGCCGCACCGCCACGGCCATGTTCACCATCGCCTGCACGCCGAACATGCAGGCCAGCCCGGTACCGGCCAGGCGGATGAACGGGTCGCGCTCGCGCATCAGGCGCAGCAGTGACCGCATCACGATGCTGGCATAGATCACGATCAGCACCAGCACCAGCACGAGGCCGTATTCCTCGGCCGCCACGGCGATGATGAAATCCGTATGGGCGTCGGGCAGCGACCATTTCACCTGTCCCTCGCCCACCCCCACACCGAAGAAGCCGCCCTCGCGGATCGCGTTGGTGGCATAGCCCAGCTGGGTGGTCGGATCCACCTCGGGGCTGAGGAAGCCGTCGATCCGGCGCGCGAAATGTTCCGAATTCGTATAGGCCACGCTCCCGGCCGCGACCACCGCGACGGCGATGCAGCCCAGCAGGATCAGCGAGGCCCCGGCCACGAAATACATCACGCCCCAGCCGAAAAGAACCAGCGCCGCCTGTCCGAAATCGGGCTGCAACGCCAGCATCAGCACCAGCGTCACCGTCAGCCCGAAGGACCAGAGCCTGCCCGGCGGGCCGTTGATCTCCTGGTTGGCGGCCATCAGCCAGGCGACCGCCACCACGAAGCCGGGCTTGAGGAATTCCGACGGCTGGACCGAGGCGAAGCCCAGCGAGTACCAGCGCACCGCGCCCTTGCCGAAATCGGTGCCGAAGACGGGCAGCAGCGCCATCGCCACGAAGGCCGCGACAAAACCCAGCACCGCCAGCCGGCGCACCAGCAGCGGCCCCATCATCGACACCACCAGCATCGCGGCCAGCGCGGCAAATCCGAAGACCGCCTGCCGCTCGACATAGTGGAACGCCGCGAAGCCATTGCGCGCGGCCAGCGGCGGCGAGGCCGCGAACCCCAGCAGCAGGCCTACGCCGAACAGGATGAAGATGCAGGACATCGACCACTTGTCGACCGTCCGCCACCATTTGGGGAGAACAGGCTCTCCCTGCCGCACGGGCAAGGAACCATACACCATTTCCGTCATGGAAACCTACCGCCGATCGCTGCCTCGATGCTGCCCCGTTTGTCGGGGTCTGCCTGTCAGACTACCGAAATCCGCATCGCCACGCCACAACAAACCGCCCCTTGCCAATGCCGCCGCGCCGGGGCAACCGGGGTGGATGAGATATGACACGCTGATCCTGGGTGCCGGTGCGGCCGGCCTGATGTGCGCGGCCCATGCCGGGGGTCGCGTGCTGGTGGTGGATCACGCGAAGGCTCCGGGGGAAAAGATCCGCATCTCGGGCGGCGGGCGCTGCAACTTCACCAACCTGTGGTGCGGGCCCGAGAACTTCCTGGGCGAGAACCCGCATTTCCACAAATCCGCGCTGGCGCGCTACACCCAGTGGGATTTCCTCGAACTGGTCGCGCGCCATGGCATCGCCTGGCACGAGAAGACCCTGGGCCAGCTGTTCTGCGACGGCCGCTCGACACAGATCGTGGACATGCTGCTGGCGGAGATGCGCGCCGCCGGGGCGGACCTGCGCCTGGGCACCTCCGTCGTCGGGATCGACCGGGACGAGGCGGGCTTTGCCGTCACGCTGGAACAGGAGGGCCGGCGCATCCCGGTGCGGGCGGCGAACCTGGTGGTGGCCACGGGCGGCAAGTCGATCCCGAAGATGGGGGCGACGGGCCTGGCCTACGACATCGCCCACCGCTTCGGGCTGGCCGTGACCGAGACCCGCCCCGCCCTGGTGCCGCTGACCTTCCCCGAAGGCCGGTTCGCGCCGCTTGCCGGCGTCGCGGTGCCCGCGCGCGCGACCAATGCACGCGCCGCCTTCGACGAGGCGATCCTGTTCACCCATCGCGGCCTGTCGGGCCCGGCGATCCTGCAGATCTCCTCCTACTGGCGAGAGGGAGAGGCGATCACGCTGGACCTGCTGCCCGGGGTCGCTCTGGCCCAGACGATGCGCGAGCGCAAGCGTGCGGCCGGGCGGCGCAAACTGACCACCGAACTTGCCGGTTTCCTGCCCGCGCGCCTGGTGGAGCACCTGGCGGGCATCTTGAACCTGTCGGGGAACCTGGCCGATCAGTCGGATGCAGCGCTCGCGGCGCTGGAGGCGCAGCTGCACGGCTGGGACCTGACACCCGCGGGATCGGAGGGCTACCGCACGGCCGAGGTGACGCTGGGCGGGGTGGCGACCGACGGTCTTTCCTCGCAGACGATGGAGGCCAGGGCAGTGCCGGGACTGTTCTTCATCGGCGAGGCGGTCGACGTGACGGGCTGGCTGGGCGGCTACAATTTCCAATGGGCCTGGGCCTCGGGCTGGGCCGCGGGCCAGGCCCTTCAGACGCGGCGGGCGGGGCCGGGCTGAGGCTGTCCGAGGGCCGCCGCCGGGCCGCAGCGCCACGAAACTGCTACATGGCCTTCCGCCACGGAAGACGTTTCACGCCCCGATTGCCGATCGTCGCCGCTGTCGCGGATGCGTCGCCTGTTCGCGGCGCAGGGACCGCAGAAGGCGCTGCGGGATCTGGGCAATCGCCTGCGCTTCGGCCCGGAGGCGCCGCTCAGCGACGAATTGCTTTTCGTCGATCCCCGCGCGATCCGCTTTTGCTACAGGCCCGATCCCGCCGCCGGCGCACCGGATTTCCGCCGGCGCCAGAGCGGCAAGGTGGTGCCCGGCGACTGGGATCTTTCGCGCGTCCCGGTCGAGGCGAACCACAAGCTGCAAAGCTGCCGGATGCATTTCGAACAGGGTCTGCCCTGGGACGGAACCCCGCTGATCCGCAAGCTGACACGCCAGATCGCGGCCGGCGAGATCCCGGACGAATGCCGAACAGAGGAAGACATCCAGGCGCGCCATGCCGGGCTCGACCGGCTGTTCGACCTGGCCCGACGGACCGGGCGGTTGAACCCGCGCCGCGAGTTGCAGGACTATTTCCGGCGCGCGCATGGCGGCATCCTGGTGCATGTGGCACGCGACGGCACCTTGCGACGCGCCGGCGGCGGGGCGCACAGATTCGCCATCGCCTGGATCCTGCGGCTGCCCGAGATCCCTGTGCAACTGGGGGTGATCCACCCGGAGGCGGTGCGCGACGGGCTGCATCTGGGGCTGCGCCGGCCGCTGGCCGAACGATCCACCGCGCCGGACCGGACCGGCGTGCCTAGACCTGCCCGAGACCTCGCCGCACCTCGGCCATGAAATCCGCGCCGCGCTGCTCGAAATTGTCATACTGGTCGAAGCTGGCCGCGGCCGGAGCCAGCAGCACCGTCTCGCCGGGCCGGGCCTCGGCCATCGCGCGCTCGACGGCCCGCGCCATGGTGGTGCAGGGCTCGGCCTCGATGCCCGGAAGCTGCAGCGCGAAACCGGCGGCCTCGCGGCCGATGACATAGGCCTTGACCACCCGGCCCAGATGCGGGTGCAGCCCGGCCAGACCACCCTCCTTTTCCAGCCCGCCGCAGATCCAGCGGATCCGGTCGAAGGCCTGCAGCGCGCGGGCGGCGCTGTCCACATTCGTGGCCTTGGAATCGTTGATGTAGAGCACCCCGCCCGCCTCTGCCACGATCTGGCTGCGATGCGGCAGGCCCTCGAAGCTGGCGAACCCCTCCTCGATCTGGCGCGGGCCCAGCCCCAGCGCGCGCAATGCCCCATAGGCCGCACAGGCGTTCTGGTGATTATGCGCCCCGGGCAGCCCTCGCACCGCGCGCAGGTCGATCGCGGCCACCTGCCGCCCCTTGCGCCACTCGGCAAGGAATCCCTTGCGCGCGAAGACGGCCCAGCCCGGCCCGGCGAGCTTCTGCCCCGCGGAGATGCGGATCACCCGGTCGTCGCCCGGCGCCTCGGCCAGCTGTCCGGCGAGAAAGCGGCCCTCGGGCTCGTCCACCCCGATCACCGCCCGGTCGGGACCGCCTTCGGCGAAGAGCCGGCGCTTGGCGGCGAAATAGCCTCCCAGACCGGCATGCCGGTCGAGATGATCGGGGCCGAGATTGGTGAACACCGCCACGTCCGGGGTGAGCGCGCGGGCCAGCTCGGTCTGGTAGGAGGACAGTTCCAGCACGATCACCTCGGCCTCGCCCGGCGGATCGATATTCAGCACGGCGCGGCCGATATTGCCCGCAAGCTGCGCCGGCCGGCCCGCCTGCCGCAGCAGATGATGGATCAGCGCGGCGGTGGTGGACTTGCCATTGGAGCCGGTGACGGCCACCACCCGCGGCGGCGTGTCGAACCCGTCCCAGTCGCCGCCCGCGAGCGAGGCGAAGAACAGCCCGATATCGTTGTCCACCGGGACGCCGGCCTGCAGCGCGGCAGAAACCGCCGGGTGCGGCCGGGGATAGAGATGGGGAATGCCCGGGCTGACGATCAGCCGCGCCACCGCCTCGAACCCGCCGGGCCCGGCGGCATCATGGAGGGCGAAGCCCTCGGCCTCGGCATGGGCGCGGGCCTCGGGGCTGTCGTCCCAGACCAGCGGCAGCGCGCCGCCCGCCGCAAGCGCCCGCGCGGTGGCCAGACCCGACCGGCCGAGCCCCAGCACCGCGACGCGCGCGCCTTCCAGTCCTCTGACAGGGATCATGCGATCACTCTCCTGCTGGCGGGGCATGGGGGGCTCCGCCCCCGTCGCCCGTTCCGGGCGACTCCCCCGGGATATTTGACCCAAGAAGAAGCCGGGACATCGGCGCGCAGCTCAGCGCACCTTGAGCGTGGCCAGCCCGATCATCGCGAGGATCAGCGAGATGATCCAGAAGCGGATGACGATGGTGGGTTCGGCCCAGCCCTTCTTCTCGTAATGGTGGTGGATGGGCGCCATCAGGAAGACGCGCTTGCCGGTGCGCTTGAAGTAGAGCACCTGCACGATCACCGAGAGCGCCTCGGCCACGAACAGGCCGCCGACGATGCCCAGCACGATCTCGTGCTTGGTGGCCACCGCGATCGCGCCCAGCGCCCCGCCCAGCGCAAGGCTGCCGGTATCGCCCATGAACACCGCCGCGGGCGGCGCATTGTACCACAAGAAGCCCAGCCCGCCGCCGAAGAGCCCTGCCGCGAAGACCAGGATCTCGCCGGTGCCGGGGACGTAATGGACATCGAGATATTCGGTGAAATCCACCCGTCCCACCGCATAGGCGATCACGCCCAGCGTGGCGCCGGCGATCATCACCGGCATGATCGCGAGCCCGTCGAGCCCGTCGGTCAGGTTCACCGCGTTGGCCGCGCCCACGATCACGAACATGGCGAAGGGGAGGAAGAACCAGCCCAGGTTGATCAGCGTGTCCTTGAACACCGGAAGGGCGAGCTGATTGGCGAGCTCGGGCGGGTGCACCCAGCCCGCCCAGAGCGCCGCCACCGCCGCGATCGCGAAGCCCAGCGCCAGCCGTAGCCGACCGGGCACGCCCTTGACGTTCTGCCTGCTGACCTTGGCGTAATCGTCGGCGAAACCGATCAGTCCGAAGGACAGGGTGACGAACAGCACCATCCAGACGAAGGGGTTGTCGAGCCGCGCCCAGAGCAGCGTCGAGCTCAGCAGCGCGCCCACGATCAGCAGCCCGCCCATGGTGGGCGTGCCGGCCTTGGCCGCATGGCCCTCCGGCCCGTCGCTGCGGATCGGCTGGCCCTTGCCCTGGCTGCGGCGCAACACGTTGATCAGCGGCGGACCGAACAGGAAGCCGAAGAGCAGCGCCGTCAGGAAGGCCCCGCCCGCGCGGAAGGTGATGTAGCGGAAGAGGTTGAACACATCCCCGCCGTCGCTGAGCGTCGTCAGCCAGTACAGCATCTAGTCGTCCCCCGCAAAGGAATGCGCGGCGGGATGCCCGAGTTTGCGCACCGCGTCAACAACGACGCCCAGCCCGGTCGAGAGCGAGGCCTTGACCATCACCACGTCGCCGGCATCGAGTTCGGCCCGGACGGTGCCGGCCATTTCCCGCGCCGTGGCGGCGCGGCGGCCGCGGCGGGCCGGCGGCAGCGCCTCCCAGAGCGCGCGCGCCAGGGGACCCACCGTGTGCACCGTGTCGATCCGCGCCATCGCCGGATGGTCCGCCAGCGCGGCATGCATCGCCTCGGCATCGGGGCCCAGTTCCTTCATGTCGCCGAGATAGGCGACGCGGCGGCCGCGATCCTTGCGACCCACCCCGTCGCGGACCCGCGCGCCGGCCAGCACCTCGAGCGCGGCTGCCATCGAAGCCGGGTTGGCGTTGTAGGATTCGTCGATCAGTTCGATCGTCAGATCGGTCTCGACCG
Source organism: Paracoccaceae bacterium (assembly GCA_046541255.1). GTDB lineage: Bacteria > Pseudomonadota > Alphaproteobacteria > Rhodobacterales > Rhodobacteraceae > Rhodosalinus. The sequence continues at coordinate 28,496 of JBKHDP010000003.1, forward strand.
GATCGAGCCGGATCACCTCGCGCGCGCCGCGCCCGGAGACGGGCTGCCAGCGCCCCAGGTCTCCGATCGCCAGCGCGCGGTCCAGCCGCAGCGCCCAGGCCGCGGCCAGCACCGCCAGCGCGTTCACCGCGAAATGCCGCCCCGGCGCGGCCACCTTGTAGAGCAGCGGGCTGCGCCAGGCACGCGCCTCGGCCACGGTGACGGTATCGCGGATCGTGGCGGACAGCAGTCGGTGATGGTTGCCCGGCGCCTCGCCGAAGGTGATGATCCGGCGTGCCCCGGCAGCGCGCGCGGCCGCCTGCAGGATCGCCGCGGTGCCCACATCGCCATTGACGATCGCGGTGCCGCCGGGCTCCAGCCCGGCCATGATGGCGCCCTTCTCGCGGGCAATGTCCTCGATCCCGTCGAAGGCCTCCAGATGGGCGGGCGCGACGGTGGTGACGATGCCGACATGGGGCCGGGCCATGCGGGCCAGGGGCGCGATCTCTCCGGGGCGGTTCATGCCGATCTCGACCACCGCGAACTGCGTGTCGGCGGGCATCCGCGCCAGCGTCAGCGGCACGCCCCAATGGTTGTTGTAGCTGGCGGTCGAAGCATGGGCACGGCCCTGACCCGCGAAGACGCAACGCAGCATTTCCTTGGTCGAGGTCTTGCCGACCGATCCTGTCACCGCGATCACCCTGGCGCGGGTGCGCGCGCGGGCGGCGCGGCCCAGCGCCTCCAGCGCCGCCTGCACGTCGGGCACCACCAGCAGCGGCGCGTCTTCCGCCACATCCTCGGGCCGACGCGAGACCAGCGCGGCCGCGGCCCCCTTCGCCAGCGCCTGCGCCACGAAATCATGCCCGTCGCGCGCCGCCTTCAGCGCCACGAAGAGATCGCCCGGCGCCAGCGTGCGGGTGTCGATCGACACGCCGGTTGCGGCCCAGTCGCCCCTTGCCTGCCCGCCGGTGGCGGCGGCGGCCTAGGCTGCGGTCCAGAGGCTCATGGCTCCCTCCCGTCAAGGGCGGCCACGGCGAGGCTGGCCTGTTCCACGTCGTCGAACGGATAGGTGGTGTCGCCCACGGTCTGGCCCGTCTCGTGGCCCTTGCCGCAGATCAGAAGCGCATCGCCCGGCTCGAGCATCGCGGCGCCGCGCAGGATTGCCTCGGCCCGGTCTCCCACCTCCACGGCCTCCGGCGCGCCGGCCAGCACGGCGGCACGGATCGCGGCGGGATCCTCCGAGCGGGGATTGTCGTCGGTGACGATGACCATGTCGGCATGATCGGCGGCCGCCCGGCCCATCGGGGCGCGCTTGGTCGTGTCTCGGTCGCCGCCGGCGCCCACGATGGCCAGCAGCCGGCCCATCACATGCGGGCGCATGGCGCGCAGCGCGGTGGCCACCGCGTCGGGCGTGTGGGCATAATCCACATAGACCGCCGCGCCATTGGCCCGGGTGGCGGCGAGCTGCATCCGCCCGCGCACGGTGAGAAGCCGCGGCAGCGCGGCGAAGACGCGATCGGCCTCGGCACCGCAGGCCAGCGCCAGCCCGGCGGCGAGCGTGGCGTTCCAGGCCTGGAAATCGCCCACCAGCGCCAGCCGCAGCTGGACCGCCCGGCCTTGCCAGAGCAGTCGCAGTTCCTGCCCGGTCGTGTCGCAGCGTTGCGCGAGGATGCGCAGGTCGGCGGCCTCGGAGCGGCCCACCCCGATCACCCGCTGGCCGCGGGCGCGGGCGATCTGCGCCATCTCCGGCCCGCGCGCGGCATCGAGATTGACGACCGCCGCGCCGTCTTCGGGCAGCACGCGGGAGAACAGCGCCGCCTTGGCGCTGAAATAGGCCTCCAGCGTCGGGTGGTAGTCGAGATGGTCCTGGCTGAAGCTGCAAAACCCCGCCGCCGCCAGCCGCACCCCGTCCAGCCGGCGCTGGTCAAGCCCGTGGCTGGACGCCTCCATCGCCACATGGGTCACGCCCGCCGCCGCGGCCTCTGCCAGCACGCGATGCAGGGTGATCGGCTCGGGCGTGGTATGGGCCAGCGGATGCGCCCAGGCGCCCTCCACCCCGGTGGTACCGAGATTCACCGCCCGTTCGCCGCAGGCGATCCAGATCTGGCGCAGGAAGCTTGCCACCGACGTCTTGCCGTTGGTGCCCGTCACCGCCACCACCGTCTCGGGCTGGGCGCCGAACCAGCGGGCCGCGGCCTGCGCCAGAGCCGCGCGCGGGGTATGGGCGATCACAAGCGCCACATCCGCCTCCGCCAGCACCCCGGCGGCCATGCGCGCGCCCTCGGCATCGGTCAGCACCGCTGCCGCGCCGCGCTGCAGCGCGGCTTCCACGAAGGCGGCGCCATGCGCCCGGCTGCCCGGCATCGCCGCGAAGAGATGGCCGGGCCGCACGTCGCGGCTGTCCACCGACAGGCCCGTGACCCGTGCCGCGCGCCCGCCGCGCGCGGCCAGGCCCAGCTCTGCGAGGCTCTTGCTGCTGTTGGTCATGCCGCCCGCCCCCGACCGCGTCATAATTCCCGAAATACCCCCGCCGGAAGCGCGGCGCCGCGCGGCGCCACCACCGCTCATTGCGACGTCAGCGTTATATCAGCAAGGGCCGGCGGTTCAATCTGCGGCCTGAGATCCAGCAGTGGCGCGATCCGGCGGATCATCTCGGCCGCCACCGGCACCGCCGTCCAGCCGGCAGTGCGGCGCGGCTCCTCGCCCGACGTCTCCACCCGCACGTCCAGCGCCACCACCAGCACATAGCGCGGATCATGCGCCGGAAAGATCGTGGCGAAGACGGCGATCACCCGGTCCTCGTAATAGCCGCCGCCCCGCTCGCGCGGCTTGTCGGCGGTGCCGGTCTTCCCGCCGACGGCATAGCCGCGCACCTCGCCCATGCTGGCGGTGCCCTCGGTCACGACCCGCCGCAGCATCCGGCGCGATGCCTCCGCTGCCTGCGCCGACATCACCCGCTCGCCCCGGCGCGGCCCATCCTGGCGCAGAAGCGTCGGCTTGACCGCGTGGCCGCCATTGGCGATCGCGGCATAGCCGGCCGCCAGGTGCAGCGGCGTCACCGAGATTCCGTGCCCGTACGAGATCGTCACCGCCGACAGATCGGTCCAGCGGCGGGGGGCCAGGGGCGCGCCGCCGGCGGCCTCGACCATCTCGAACGGCACCGGATCGAGCAGCCCCAACTTGCTCAGAAAGGCGCGTTGCCGCTCCGGGCCGATCTTCAGAGCCATCCGCCCGGTGCCGCGGTTCGAGCTTTCCACGATGACATCGGCCACGCTGATCTCGCCGAAATTCTTGCCCTCGAACTCGCCGATACTGTGCCCGCCGACGCGCATCGGGCCGGACGTGTCGATGAGAGTCTCGGCGCTCACCTGGCCCAGGTCGATCGCCTGCGCCGCGGTGAAGATCTTGAAGGTCGAGCCCAGCTCGTAAACCCCCTGAACGGCGCGGTTGAACAGCACGCTGTCCGAGGGATTGCCCTCGAGCGGGGGCCGTGGCCGATCGTTCGGATCGAAATCCGGCAGGCTGACCAGGCTGATGACCTCGCCGCTCTGCGCGTCCATCAGCACCGCGGCCGCGCCCTTGGCGTTCAGAAGCTTCATGCCGCCGTCGAGCACCCGTTCCGCGGTATCCTGGACCGAAAGATCAAGCGACAGTTCCAGCGGAGCGCCCGCATTGGCCGGATCGCGCAGGAAATCGTCGAAGCTCTTTTCCACCCCGGCCACGCCGATCACCTCGGCCGCATGCACGCCCTCGCGGCCGAAGCTCGCCCCGCCCAGCACATGCGCGGCCAGCCGGCCATTGGGATAGAGCCGCATCTCGCGCGGCCCGAACAGCAGGCCGGGATCGCCGATGTCATGAACCGCCTGCTTCTGCTCGGGGCTGATCTTGCGCTTGATCCACAGGAACTTGCGGCTGCCGGTGAAGTCCTCCAGCAGTTCAGCCTCGTCGAGATCGGGAAAGATCCGCGCCAGCTCGCGTGCCGCATGGGCCGGGTCGATCATCTGCGGCGGCTGGGCATAAAGGCTGTGGGTCTCCAGGTTGGTGGCCAGAACCCGGCCGCGCCGATCCACGATATCGGCCCGCTGCGCGATGATCGCGGCATCCGAGGCGTGGACCCGCGGCTCGGACGGTTCGGACGCGGCAAGGTGGCCCATCCGCGCCCCCACCACCGCGAAGGCGCAGACGAACATCACTCCCAGCACCAGAAGCCGGCCCTCGGCGCGAAGGCGGGCGCTGTCGCGCATCTCCTCGTGGCGAAGGCGGATGTTTTCGCGTTCGATGGCGTCCGGATTCTGGCCCTTGGCGCGGGCCTCCAGGATGCGCGCCAGCGGGCGCAGCGGCGTGCGGCTCATGGCCGCGCCTCCGCGTCGCCGTCGATATGCGACAGCTCGATCGGATTGGTGATCGGGGGCAGCTCGGGACGCGGATAGGCCACCTGGTCGAGCCGGCCGAACTGCGCGGCCTCGAAAGGCAGAAGGCCCAGCCGATCGAAATTGATCTCGGCCAGTTCGCGCAGCCGGTCGGGCCGGTTGAGATAGGCCCATTCCGCCTTGAGCACGCCCAGCCGCGCCCGCGCCTGCGCGATGTCGCGCTGCAGCGCCTCGGTCTCGGCGATGGCTTCCTGCGTGAGATAGTTCTCGCGATAGGCCCAGAAGGCCAACCCGATGACCGCCAGCGCGGTCAGCACGAAAAGCAGCGTCCGCATCAGCCCTTTCCCCTCAGTTCCGGCATCCCGATCTCCTGCGGCGTCACCGCGCCCGCGGGCGCCTCGGTGCGCCGCGCCACCCGCAACTTGGCCGAGCGGGCCCGGGGATTGCCGGCAAGCTCTGCCTCGTCCGGGCCCACCGCCTTGCGGGTGAGAATTTCGAAACGCGCCGCCACGACCTCTGCGGCGGGTGCATAGCGGTTGGCGGCCCCGCTCTGGCCCGCGCGGGCCTGCAGGAACCGTTTCACCATGCGATCCTCGATGGAATGGAAGGTCACTACCGCCAGCAGCCCCCCGGGCGCCAGCGCGCGCTCGGCTGCCATCAGCCCCTCGAACAGCTCGGCATATTCATCGTTCACCGCGATGCGCAACGCCTGGAAGCTCCGCGTCGCGGGGTGCGACTGGCCGGGCTTCGCGCGCGGCAGGCAGGATTCCACGATCCCGGCAAGCCGCGTGGTCGTCTCGATCCGCGCCTCGGCGCGCGCCCGCAGGATGGCGCGAGCGATGCGCCGGCTGGCCCGCTCCTCGCCATAGACATAGAGGATTTCGGCCAGATCCGCCTCGGGCAGCGCGTTGACGAGATCGGCGGCCGAACGCCCGGACTGGCTCATCCGCATGTCGAGCGGGCCCTCCCGAAGGAAGGAAAAGCCCCGCTCGGCGCGGTCGAGCTGCATCGAGGACACGCCGAGATCCAGCACCACGCCGTCCAGCGCGGTGGCGTAGTCATCCATCCGCGAGAACACGCCCTCGACCATCTCGATCCGGTCGCCGTAGTCGGCCGCCCAACCCGCCGCCATCTCGAAGGCCAGCGGATCGCGATCCACCGCGATCACCTTTTCCGCGCCCGCCTCCAGCAGGCCGCGGGTGTAGCCGCCCGCGCCGAAGGTGCCATCCAGCCAGGTGCCGCGGACCGGCGCCACCGCGCGCAGCAGCGGCGCGAGCAGGACGGGAACATGCGGGATGGCAGAGCGGTCATCGGGCCCGGCCATCATTCACTCCACCGTGCCGCCATCCAGAAGTTCGAGCGGGTCGAAATCCTCGGGAAGCTCTTCGAGCCAGGCCTCGGTCTTGGCCAGCTCCTCTTCCTCGTAGGTTTCGGGCTTCCAGATCTGGAAGGTATCGCCCGCCGCGATGAAGAACGCCTCGTCCTCCAGCCCGATCTTCTGACGCAGCTTCGCCGGCAGCACGAGGCGGCCGGTCTCGTCCACATTGGTGGGAAAGCTCTGGCCATGGAACAGCCGCTGCAGGATCTTGCGCTCGACCGACCCGCGCGGCTTGGCGTCGATCTTGGCATCGACCTCGGCGATGGCTTCCATCGTGTAGCATTCCAGGAACTTGCGGCGATGGTCGCCATAGACGATGACCAGTTCGGGGCTCAGCCCTTCGGTCCAGTTCGGGTCGCCGGCTTCGAGCACACGGCGAAAGGACGCGGGGATCGACACCCGGCCCTTGCTGTCCACCTTGTGACGGCTTTCGCCTCTGAACCTGCGAACCACTGTCCCTATGGTCCTCTCGTCGACCGCCCCCGGATTTTCGCCACCCCTCTACGAGAAACGGCGGATCGAGCTGCTGCCTGTGCCCGATCCGCCGCCCTCGTCCCGTCGCCGGGGTGTCCGATGTCGCAAGCCACCTGGGGGGATGTCTGCTCGCCCGCGCATCGGATCTCTTTTTCACGATGAAAGCGGGTGCCTGTATGAAGCCTGACTTTTCGGGAGTGTCTTTCGGGGTCTTCGTCGCCCCTTGTTTCCCGTCCCTCATCGTGGATAAAGGGATGCCATGGGAATTCATGGAAATCAACTGCAAAGATCGCCCAGACGGCACATGATCTTGCCTGCAGGCCACTCGACAAGCCAGATATGGTAGGTATCTTGCGATAGAATTGGCAGTATTTTGCGGCATCAGTCAATTTCGACACCATATATAGCGGAAATGGCTGCGCCTGCCGACTACCCATAAATTCCCGGAGATTTCCTGGAATCCTCACCAGCGAGGCCGGAAAGAGCCGTGCTTCAAGCCGGAAAGCCAGCGATTCCGCACGAATCAACCGAAATGATTCGAGCCGGGCGGATCGGCAGCGCATCGCCGACAGTGCAGGTGCCATGATTTCCCATGCCGCCCTTGCCGGCCCGATCCCGCCCCGAGCCGACCGGCGCTCGGGCGGCGAGCCTTCGGCCCCGCGACCCGGCAACACGCAGGCGCCTCCGGCCTCGATCCGCCCCCCGGGCTCGCCATTGCCGCGCGGCGAAACGAATCAAAAACTTGCAGGGCCACCCGCGCGAGGACGTGGCATTCGGGGCGCAACCGACCGAATCTTCAGGCCGGCGCGTCTCGTCCCCGCCCAGCGCGCAGGCATCATCGGCGCGGGAATCGGCAGCCGGCCCGACCCGGCAATCGCTGTGCTGAAACAGCGGGCGGAATGCCGAAAATTAGGTCAGCAAGGCATATGCATTTTCTGCATGGCAGCATTGAGCGCGGTGGGGATTGTGCAGACGCAGCATCGGCGTAAATATGGGACACAAGACGAGGCACGGTGCCTCGACACGCAAGACGCGACTACTGAGAAGCAGACAAGAACAATGGCCTACGCACAAGACCTCGCTGGCGCACGCGCCGGGCTGGGCGGCAAGCTCCGGATCCTTGCACGGGATCTGTCCGAGCGGTATGCCCGCCACCGGCTCTACCGTCGCACGGTGAACGAACTCCGCAGCCTGTCCAGCCGCGAGCTGGCCGATCTGGGGCTGCATCGCTCGATGATCACGCGGGTGGCCTGGCAGGCCGCCTACGGCAAGTAACGACGAGATCAGAAAACCCTCTCCTCCTCCCTGGGTTTTCTGTCTTCTGGCGGCGGCGCCTCTCCTCCTCCCTGGTGCCGCCGCCTTTTTGAACAAGGCCCGAAAGGGCCAGACGCTTCGGAAAGCTCCTCTCCTCCTCCCTGGGGCTTTTCGTGAACGGCAACGGCGGCGCCTCTCCTCCTCCCTGGCGCCGCCGTTCGCCCCAAGGTTCCGGGCCGGCCCCCTCCTCCTCCCTGGGTCGGTTCGTGCAAGCGACGGCGGCGTCCACCTCCTCCCGGGCGTCGCCGTTCGCATTTCAAACCCGCATCACTGCAGACGACGTCTGGCCGCCGCGCCACCGCGCCGCGCCGGCGATGATGCGCAGGCTTCCGCAGCCTGCCAGAGATAGCCGAGAAACAGCGCCGCCGCGGGGCTGGCACCGGGCGCCGGGCCGATCTGCGCCACCGCACGGGCCGCCGCTTGCGGGGCATCCGCCTCCACCGGCAGGGAGCACACCCATTCCAGAAACCCCATCCGGGCCGCTTCGCGCGCGGGCGCGCCTTCGCGCGGCAGCGCCTGCAACCCGTCCATGATGCGCCGCGCCAGCGTTGCGCGGCCCCCCTGCCACATGAGATCACTCATTCGCTCAGGTCCTTCGCCGCGCCCCGCGGCGTTCAGGGGCGGATGGAAGCAGGACGAAGCTGCAAGGCAAGGGCCCGGCACACCCCGCCTGCCCGCCACCCGCGGTTCGACGTTGCGCCAGGGCTGGTTTCCGGGCTTGGGGCGGGTGGCCATCCGGCCGGCGGCGGGCACCTTCCCGGGGCGTCGCGCCCCAGTGGTCTTGCCCGTCGCATCCCGCCCTCACCGTTGCGGGGGCAGCGCCGGGTTCTCACCGGCTTCCCAATTCTCCGCCCCGCGAAGGGCGGCACCCTGACCCGCTCAGGGTAGACGATTCGGCCCGGGGCGAAAGTGGAAAAACCGGCTCAGAACGGGATGTCCTCCGCCCCGCTCACGAAGCGCGCCACGACCTTCTTCCGTCCCGCCTTCTCGAAGTCGATCTCGAGCTTGTCGCCCTCGATCCCCGTCACCAGGCCATAGCCGAATTTCTGGTGAAACACCCGTTCGCCGACAGTGTGGGCAGACACCGCCTCCAGGTCGATCACCTGGTTCCGGCTCTCGCGCGGCTGGGCCAGCGGACGGTCGCCCGCCCGCGCCTGCATCCGCCGCCAGCCCGGCGAGTTGTAGACATTGGACTCTGCCGCGCGAGTCTCGATGCCGGCGGTCGCGGCCGCGCCGTAGCCGCCGCCATAAAGCCCCGGCGGGGTCAGCACCTCGACATGCGCCTCGGGCAACTCGTCGATGAAACGCGAGGGCAACGCCGATTGCCACTGTCCGAAGACCCGGCGATTGCCGGCAAAGGAGATCGTGCACAGCTCCTCGGCGCGGGTGATACCGACATATGCCAGCCGCCGCTCTTCCTCCAGGCCCTTGACGCCCTGCTCGTCCATCGAGCGTTGCGACGGAAACAGCCCGTCCTCCCAGCCCGGCAGGAACACCGCGGGAAATTCCAGCCCCTTGGCGGCGTGCAGCGTCATGATCGAGACCTTCTCGCCCCCGGCATCGGACTCGTTGTCCATCACGAGGCTGACATGTTCGAGAAAGCCCGTGAGGTTCTCGAAGCCTTCCAGCGCCTTGACCAGTTCCTTGAGGTTCTCCAGCCGGCCCGGCGCCTCGGGCGTCTTGTCGTTCTGCCACATGGCCGTATAGCCGGAATCGTCGAGGATGATTTCGGCCAGCTCCACATGGCTCAGTTCCGGGTCGCCCGCCATATGGCCCCAACGTGCGATCCCGTCCAGCAGCCGCGCCAGTTCCGCCGCACCCTTGCCGGTGATCCCCTTGTCCGCCAGCAGGAGGCGCGCGCCCTCGACCAGCGGCACGCCATGGGCGCGGGCGGTGGCCTGGATCTTCTGCCGGGCCTTGTCGCCGAGGCCGCGCTTGGGGGTGTTCACGATCCGCTCGAAGGCCAGGTCGTCCGCGGGCGAGGTGACGACGCGGAAATAGGCCATCGCGTCGCGAATTTCCATCCGCTCGTAGAAGCGCGGGCCGCCGATCACGCGATAGGGCAACCCGATGG
>JBKHDP010000004.1:0-35184 GCA_046541255.1 Paracoccaceae bacterium
CAACAAGCTGCTCGGCCAGTTCGATCTCGTCGGCATCCCGCCCGCCCCGCGCGGCGTGCCGCAGATCGAGGTCACCTTCGACATCGACGCCAACGGCATCGTCAACGTCTCGGCCAAGGACAAGGGCACCGGCAAGGAGCAGAAGATCACCATCCAGGCCTCGGGCGGTCTGTCCGACGAGGACATCGAGAAGATGGTGAAGGATGCCGAGGCCAATGCCGAGGCGGACAAGCAGCGCCGCGAACTGGTGGAGGCCCGCAACCAGGCCGAAAGCCTGATCCATTCGACCGAGAAGTCGATGGAAGAGCACGGCGACAAGGTCGATCCTACCACCATCGAGGCGATCGAACTGGCCGTTGCCGCGCTCAAGGACGATCTCGAGAAGGAGGATGCCACCGCCGACAAGATCAAGGCAGGCATCCAGAACGTGACCGAGGCCGCCATGAAGCTGGGCGAGGCGATCTACAAGGCCGGGCAGGAGGCGCCCGAGACGGATGAGCCTTCTGCGGAGGAGGGGCCGCGCGGCAAGGACGAAGATGACATCGTCGATGCCGATTTCGAGGATCTGGGCGACGACAAGCGGTCGTGACCTTCGGCTCTGACGAAACCTCTGGGGCCGGTCCGGATACCGGGCCGGCCCGAATGTTTCGGACAAGGGGATAGCCTATGGCAAAACGGGATTACTACGACGTGCTGGGGGTCTCGCGCGGCGCGTCCGCCGACGAGATCAAGAAGGCCTATCGCCAGAAGGCGAAGGAACTTCACCCCGATCGCAACAAGGACGACCCGGAGGCCGAAACCCAGTTCAAGGAGGCGAACGAAGCCTACGAGGTGCTCAAGGACGCCGACAAGAAGGCGGCCTATGATCGCTTCGGTCATGCGGCCTTCGAGGGTGGAATGGGCGGCGGCGGCGGGCCGCGGCCCGGTGGCGGCTTCGGCGGCGGGCAGGGCGATTTCGCCTCGGCCTTCTCGGACGTGTTCGACGATCTGTTCGGCGATTTCATGGGGGGCCGCGGCGGCGGCCGCCAACGCGCGGCCCGCGGCTCGGATCTGCGCTACAACCTGCGCGTCACGCTGGAAGAGGCCTATTCCGGCCTTCAGAAGACGATCCAGGTGCCCAGTTCGGTGCAGTGCGATGCCTGTCACGGGACCGGGGCGGAGGGTGGCGCAGAGCCCACCACCTGTCCCACCTGCTCGGGCATGGGCAAGGTGCGCGCGCAGCAGGGCTTCTTCACCGTGGAACGGCCCTGTCCCACCTGCGGCGGGCTGGGCCAGATCGTCAAGAATCCCTGCCACATTTGCGGGGGTCAGGGCCGGGTCCAGAAAGAGCGGGCGCTTTCGGTCAACATCCCTGCCGGGGTGGAGACGGGAACGCGGATCCGGCTCGCCGGCGAAGGCGAGGCCGGGATGCGCGGCGGGCCGGCGGGCGATCTCTACATCTTCATCGAGGTTCGGCAGCACAAGCTGTTTGAACGCGACGGGATGGAGCTGCACTGCCGGGTTCCGGTCTCGATGACCACGGCGGCGCTGGGCGGGGATATCGAGGTTCCCACCATCGATGGCGGCCGCTCGCGGGTGAAGATCCCGGCCGGCAGCCAGTCGGGCCGTCAGATGCGCCTGCGCGGCAAGGGGATGCCGGCGCTGCGAGGCGCCGGGATCGGGGACATGTTCATCGAACTCGCGGTGGAGACACCGGTGAACCTGACCTCGCGCCAGAAGGAGCTGCTGCGCGAGTTCGAGGCGCTGAGCGAGGACAACAACCCCGAAGGCAAGAGCTTCTTCTCGTCCGTCAAGAGCTTCTGGGACTCGATGAAGGGCTGATTGCCCGCGGCGCGTTTTCGCGCGGGATCGGGGCGGCGCGCGGCCAGGCGTGCCGCCCTTTTTCATGCGCCTGGGGCGGCGATATCAGGCATCGCGCCTGCAGGAAATGGATTGATCCGACGAGAACGTTTGATATCAATCGTTCTGCGGACCCGGAGACATCACCGGGTCGCGATAGGGAGGACACCATGAAGCATCTGAAACACGCGCTTGGCGCGGCGATCGCGCTTGCCGTGCCGCTGGCGGCTCAGGCACAGGACGTGACCTTGCGGCTGTCGCACTGGGTTCCCGCCGGGATCGCGCCGGCCTCCAAGGGGATCGAGCCCTGGGCCCGGGCCGTGGAAGAGGCCTCGGAGGGGCGGATCGCCATCGATATCTTCCCCGCCCAACAGCTCGGCAAGGCCCCCGATCACTACGACATGGCGCGGCAGGGCATCGTCGATTTCGCCTGGGTGAATCCGGGCTATACCGCCGGCCGGTTCCCGATCTACGCGCTGACCGAAGTGCCGTTCCTGGCCGACGATTCGGTGCGCGGCGCGAAGGCGATCCACGAATGGTATGCCGAGTACGGCGCCGAGCAGGAGATGGGCGACGTGAAGCTGTGCTTCATCCATCCGCACGCGCCGGGCACGTTGCACTCCAAGGAAAAGATCACAAGGCCCGAGCAGATCGACGGCAAGAATGTCCGTCCGGCCCATGCCACCATGGCGCGCTTCGTGAGCCTTTTGGGCGGTGGCCCGGTGCAGGTGCCGGCGCCCGAAGTGCGCGAGGCGCTGTCGCGCGGCACCGCCGAGGCCGTGACCTTCCCGTGGGGCTCGATGTATGACTTCAACCTCACGGACGAGGTTTCGCAGCATCTGGACATGCCCTTCTACATGTCGGCGCAGGCGCTGATCATGAACGAGGACAGCTATGCCGGGCTGTCGGAGGAGAACCGCGCGGTGATCGATGCGCATTGCACGCCGGAGTGGTCGGCGGAGGTCGCGCAGGGCTGGTTCGACGACGACATGGCGGCGCGCGACCGGCTGATCGAGGATTCCGAACAGGAACTGCACAGGCCTACCGAGGAAGAGGTCGAGGCCTGGCGCACCGCGGCGGAACCGCTGATCGACGACTGGCGCGAGGATGTCGAGGCCAAGGGCGGCGATTCCGAGGCGATCCTGCAGGGCTTCCTCGACGCGCTCGAAGCCAACGACGCGCGCTACTGAGGCACGATCCGCGCACGGGCATCCGCCCGTGCGCGCATCCCGATGGGAGCGTTCCACCATGCTCGACCAGTCCCGCGACCATTCGCCGACCCGCCGCGCGATCCACGCCGTGGAGCGGGTCGCCGGCATGATCCTCGGCCTTGTCACCGTGCTGATCTTCGCCTCGGCGATCGGACGATACGTCTTCGCGTCTCCGATTCCCGACGCGTTTGACCTGTCGCGCCTGATGCTCGGCGTGGCGATCGCCTGGGGGCTTGCCAGCCTCGGCTTTCACGGCAGCCATATCAAGGTGGACCTTTAGGCACAGGCCCTTCCGACGGCGCTGCGGCGGGTCTTGAACGCGGTGGCATGGCTCGTTCTGCTGGGCTTCACCGCGATGCTGGTCTGGAAGATCGGCGAAAGGCTGCAATCGGCGCTCGCCTCGGGCGATGCCACGATGGACCTGCGCCTGCCGCACTGGATCTTCTTCCTGGGCATATGGCTGGGCCTCGTGGCCGCGCTTTTCACCACTGGCGTCAGGCTCTGGCTCATCGTGACCCGCGGGCGGGATCTCGTCGAGTATGAGAGCATCGACGAGCAATTGCTGCAGGATATCAAGAGCAAATGAGCAACGAACTGGTTGCCGGCGGCGGCTTCGTCGTCCTGTTCGCGCTGATGCTGCTGCGCGTGCCGATCGGCGTGGCGATGGGGCTGGTGGGCATTGGCGGGTTTGGCGCGGTGGTGGGCATGGGCCCGGCGCTCAACCTGCTGTCGCAATCGCCGATCAGCACGATCACCGATTTCAACCTTACCCTGATCCCGTTCTTCGTGCTGATGGGGGTGCTGGCCACCAATTCCGGCATGTCCTCGGAACTGTTCCGCGCCGCGCGGGCCTGGCTGGGCGGCTTTCGTGGCGGGCTGGGGCTGGCCTCGGTTGGGGCTTGCGCGGGCTTCGCGGCGATCTGCGGCTCGTCGGTGGCCACCGCGGCGACCATGACCAAGATCGCCTATCCCGAGATGAAGCGCGCGGGCTATCCCGACGACGCCTCGACCGGGATCATCGCCGCGGGCGGCACATTGGGGATCCTGATCCCGCCCTCGGTGGTGCTGGCGGTCTACGGTTTCATCACCGAGCAGGATATCGGCGCCCTGTTCATCGCCGGCATCGTGCCGGGCATCCTCGCGGTGCTGATGTACATGCTGACGGTGCGGATCTGGTATGCCCGCACGCTGCCCGACAGCGACAGCTTCTCTCTGGTCGAGGCGCTAGTCGCGTTGCGGGGCATCTGGGCGGTGGGCCTGCTGTTCGTGGCGGTGATCGTCTCGATCTATTTCGGCCTCGTCACCGCTACCGAGGCGGCCGCGGCGGGCGCCTTTCTCACGGCCGTGATCGGCATCGTCCGCGGGCGGCTGAACGCGGCGAAACTGCTGGATTGCCTTGTGGAGGGGCTGCGCACCTCGGTGGCGATCTATGTCGTGCTGATCGGGGCCACGCTGTTCGGCTATTTCCTGGCCATCACGCAGGTGCCGCAGGATCTGACGCAATTCCTGCTCGATCTCGGTGCGGGGCGCTACGGAACCCTGCTGCTGATCCTTCTGATGTTCCTCGTGATGGGCTGTTTCCTCGATGCCATGGCGATGATCATCCTGATGGTGCCGATCGTCTTTCCGGTGATCCTGGAACTGGGCTTCGATCCGATCTGGTTCGGCATCATCATCGTGATGACGGTGGAATTGGGGCTCATCACCCCGCCGGTGGGGATGAACGTCTTCGTCATCAACTCGATCGCCGGGAAGGTCACGCTGCCCACGATCTTCAAGGGCGTGCTGCCCTTCGTGGCGATCGACGTGCTGCGCCTGCTGCTGCTGATCCTGTTTCCCGGGATCGTGCTGTTCCTGCCCGCGGGGATGAACTGAGATGGACGAGGTGATCCGCGACCGCGACGAGGTGGTGGTACCGCCCGACCTGCTGGGCCGGGTGTCCTACCGGATCCGGCTGATCCAGATCGCCGCCTACAAGAATTTCGAGAAGGTCGTGACCGGGTTGGGCACCGCGCCGCGCTATTACGGGCTCTTGAAGATCGTCGAGGCCAATCCCGGCATCCCGCAGGCGCGGCTGGCCGAGGCGATCTTTCTCGATCGATCCAGCCTGGTGCCGATCCTGGAGGCGCTGACCGCCGAGGGCTGGGTGGAGCGTCGCACCACGGAACGCGACCGCCGCCTGCGCCGTGTCTACCTGACACCGCAGGGCGAGACGCGCCTCGCCCTGCTGGAATGCGAGGTGGCGCGGCATGAGGCGATGATGACGCGGGGCCTGTCCGAGGCGGAAAAGGCCCGCCTGCTTTCCAGCCTGGATCGGATCGATGCCAATCTGCGCGACGCCATCGCCACCCCCGAGATGCGGAAAAGTCCATGACGATCCGCACGCTGGACGATCTTCGGCGGCTGGAGGCGCGGGGCTTCGAGAAGGTCTATCCGCTGCGCACCCCCTGGGACATCCTGCGGGCGCGCGCCGAGGCGACGCCTCGGCAGGTCGCCCTGCATTACCTGCGCGATGCCACCGACCCGGGGCGCGACCTGCGCATCACCTATGCCGACCTGGCCGCCCGGATCATGGCCGCCGCCGCGCTGTTTCGCGACCTCGGCGTGACGCCGGGCCGGTCGGTCGCGCTGCTGACCCAGCACACGCCTTCGGCGCAGACCGCGCTTTGGGGCGCGCAGATCGCCGGGGCGGCCTGTCCCGTCAACCCGATGCTGAAACCGGCTCATGTCGCCGGGTTGCTGCGCGCCTCTGGCGCGGCGGCCGTGGTGGTGACCGGGATCAACGACGAAATCGACTATTGGTCGACCCTCGTGCCCGCGCTGAGGGCCGAGGGCATCGGCCTGCCGATCCTGGCCTGCGACGCGGAGGCCGACAGCCCCGGCGCGGATGGCGTGTTCGAGGATCTTCTGGCCGCGCGGCTGGGGCGCGAGGGTCCGAGCCCAGAGGGAGACGCGCATAGCCTGGCCGCCTATTACCATACCGGCGGCACCACCGGAGCCCCCAAGCTGGTACGGCATTCGCGCCTGAACGAGGCGCATGTGGCCCGCTCCTGCGCGCTGATGCACGATCTGCGCCCCGAGGACGTCGTGGTGAACGGCTTTCCGCTGTTCCACGTCGCCGGCGCCTTCGTCTACGGGCTGTCCACGCTTTCGGCCGGAGGCACGCTGGTGATTCCCGGACGGTTGGGAATGCGCAACCCGGATTTCATGGGCACGATCTGGCAGCAGGTGGAACGGCTGGGGATCACCGTGATCGGCGCGGTGCCCACGGTGCTGGCCGCGCTGAACGGCAAGCCGGTGAATGCCGACATCTCGTCGCTCCGCGGATTGCTGACCGGCGGCTCGCCCCTGCCCGCGGAACTGGCCGACGCGGCCGAACGCCATACCGGCACGGCGGTGCGCAACATCCTGGGCATGACCGAATGTGCCGGCGCCATCGCGGTGGAGCCGGTGCACGCGCCGCGCACGCCGCTGTCCTGCGGGTTGCGACTGCCCTTCACCGAGGTCGCGATCCTCGGCGAGACCGAGGGCGAGGCCGATCCCGCGAAACCGCTTCCTCCCGGCGAGACCGGGATCGTCGCGCTGCGCGGCCCCAATGTCTCGGCCGGCTATTCCGACCCGGCCCGCGATGCCGGCACCTTCCTGCCCGGCGGCTGGCTGGTCAGCGGCGATCTGGGCCGGCTCGATGCGGAGGGGCGGCTCTACGTCACCGGACGCAAGAAGGATGTCATCATTCGCGGGGCGCACAATATCGACCCTCAGATGATAGAGGACGCCTTGCTGGGCCATCCGCAGGTGGAGACCGCGGCCGCCGTGGGCATGCCCGATGCCTATGCGGGCGAATTGCCGGTGGCCTTCGTGACGCTGCGCCCGGGCGCCTCGGTGGACGGCCCTGCCCTGATCGACTTCCTGCGCGACCGCATCGACGATCCGGTGGCGCTGCCCCGGCGCATCGGCCTGCGCGAGAGCCTGCCGCTCACACCCATCGGCAAGATATTCAAGCCCGCCTTGCGGCGCGAGGCGGCGGTCTGGGCGATCCATGCCGCGGCCCTTGGCCTGGGGCTGCGCGAGGACGAGATCGCGGTGGAGGTTTCCGAGGCGATGGAGGCACGGGTGCGCGTGCCCGAAGCCAGCCGCGACGCGCTGAAGGCCGCGCTGACCGGGATGCCGATGAGCTTGCGGTTCGAGACCCGGGGCTGATCGGCGCGTGTCCGGGCTTGGCCGTGCCGCCTCCCTCCGGTCGAGCAGGGGCGCCCGACGGGGACACTGGCGGAGTTTACCCTTTTTTCACCCGAATCCGCCGATGCTGGCATCATGTCCAGGCAGCTTTCCTTCGCCGAGGCGGCGGCGCCTCTGTTCGACCCGGCCAGCCCCGCGGTGCCAGCCGCGGCGGCGCCACCGCTGCCCTCCTATATCCGGGACCATCGCAAGCGGCTGCGCGACCGTTTCATCGCTGGTGGGCCCGAGGCGATGCCGGATTACGAGATGCTGGAACTGGTCCTGTTCCGTGCCATCCCGCGGCGAGACGTCAAGCCGCTGGCGCGCGCGCTGCTGGACAGGTTCGGGGATTTCAATGCGGTGATTTCCGCATCGGCTGCCCGTCTGGCGGAAACGCCCGGTGTGGGCGATGCGGTGATCTGCGAGTTGAAGGTGGTGGAGGCGGCGGCTCACCGGCTCGCGCGCGCACGGGTGCTGCGCCGGCAGGTGATTTCCAGCTGGGACGCCTTGCTGGATTATTGCCGCACCACAATGGCCCATCGCGAGACGGAACAGTTCCGGGTGCTCTATCTCGATCGCAAGAACGTGCTGATCGCCGATGAGGAACAGGCGCGCGGCACGGTGGATCATGTGCCGGTCTATCCGCGCGAGGTGATCAAGCGGGCGCTCGATCTGAATGCCAGCGCGCTGATCCTGGTGCACAACCATCCTTCGGGCGATCCGACGCCTTCGGGCTCGGATATCGCGATGACGGAACAGATCCGCGCGGCCTGCGAGGCGGTCTCGATCACCCTGCACGATCACCTGGTAATCGGCCGTTCGCGGGAAACAAGCTTCCGGGCCGAGGGGTTGCTATAGGGCGCGGATTGCCGCGCCCCGCAGCGCCCGGGTCAGATCCGCTCCAGCGCCAGGGCAATGCCCTGCCCGCCGCCGATGCACATGGTGACCAGCGCGGTGCGGCCGCCGATGCGCTCCAGTTCATGCAGCGCCTTGACGGTGATGATCGCCCCCGTCGCCCCCACCGGATGGCCCAGCGCGATTGCGCCGCCATTGGGGTTCACCTTTGCCGGGTCCAGCCCGAGGCCCTTGTTGACCGCAAGCGCCTGCGCCGCGAAGGCCTCGTTCGATTCGATCACGTCGAAATCCGCGGCAGACAGCCCGGTGCGCGCCAGCAGCTTCTCCACCGCGGGCACCGGGCCGATCCCCATCACCTCGGGCCGCACCCCGGCATGGGCGTAGCCCAGTAACCGGGCGCGCGGTGTCAGCCCGGCGGCCTCGGCCGCCTCGGCGCGCGCCAGCACCAGAGCCGCCGCGCCGTCGTTGATGCCCGACGCGTTGCCCGCCGTCACGCTGCCGTCCTTCTGGAACGCCGGTCTCAGAGCGGCCAGCCCCTCCGCGGTGGTGGAGCCCTTGGGATGCTCGTCCGTGGCGAAGGCCACCATGTCGCGCTTCACCCGCACCTCGACCGGCACGATCTGATCGACGAAGCGGCCTTCCTCGATGGCCCGGGCCGCGCGCTGCTGGCTTTCCAGCGCGAAGGCGTCCTGCGCCGCGCGGTCGATTCCATGCTCGGCCGCCACGTTCTCGGCGGTCACGCCCATATGGCCGGTGCCAAAGGGGCAGTTCAGTGCACCGAGCATCATGTCGAATGTGCGGATATCGCCCATCTTGGCGCCCCAGCGCTGGTCCGGCACGATATAGGGGCTGCGCGACATGTTCTCGGCCCCGCCGGCAAGGCCGAAATCGGCGTCTCCCAGCATCAGCGACTGCACCACAGACACGATCGCCTGCGCGCCGGAACCGCACAGCCGGTTGACGTTCATCGCCGGAGTGCTTTCGGGTATGCCCGCCTGCATCGCAGCGACACGGCTGAGATACATGTCGCGTGGCTCGGTGTTGATGACATGGCCGAAGGCGACATGGCCGATCTGTCCGCCCTCGACACCCGCGCGCTCCAGCGCCGCTTTCGCCGCGACGGTGCCCAGTTCGATGGGCGGTGTCCCCGCCAGGCTGCCGCCGAAGGTGCCGATGGCGGTGCGCGCGCCGCTCAGGATCACGATGTCGGTCATGGGGTGTCCTCCCGCAGAGAGATTTGCGCGCAGGGTAACGCGATGCCGTGCGCGCGTCAGCATGACGTTTCGTCAGGGCCGGGCTACTCGCCCCAGGGCACCCAGACGGTGCGAATCTCGGTGGCGGCCTCCAGGAATTCGGCGCCCTCGCCCTCGGGGCCGGTCCAGTCCCGCGCGGCGCCATGGTTGACCCAGCTGCGCTTGAGATTGCCGGCGCTTTCGGCCTCGATCACGCGCGACAGGTTGGTGGACGAGAAGGACCATACCGCATCCACGTCCAGATGCGCGGACAGCACCGGGGCCAGCTCGGAATGGCTGCCGGTCAGCAGGTTCACCACGCCGGCGGGCACGTCGGACGTGTCGAGCAGCTGGTAGAGATCGGCGGCCGCCAGCGGGAAGGGCTCGGAGGCCACGGCGACCAGCCGGTTGCCCAGCGCCATCGCCGGCCCGATTACCGAGATGAGCCCCAGCAGCGGCGCCTCGTCCGGGCAGAGCGCGCCGATCACCCCCACCGGCGCGGGCATGGCCAGCGCCACGCCGCGCATCGGCACGGGCTTCATCCGGCCCTCGTGCTTGTCGGCCCAGGCCGCCCAGGTGAACAGCCGCCGCACCGATGCCTCCACCTCGGCCGCGCCGCCGCGCTTGCCGGTCATGGCGTCGAGCCGGTGGGCGAGGTCCGCGGCGCGGGCCGACAGGTTCTCGGCCAGATAGAACAGGATCTGCGCGCGGTTGTGCCCGGTGGTGCTGGCCCAGCCCACGGCGGCGCGGGCGGCCTCCACCGCGTTGCGCACATCCTTGCGGTTGGCCTGCGGTGCATGGCCCAGCAACCGGCCGGAGCGCGACCAGACGGCCCGCGAATAGCCGCCATCGGGCCGGGCCTGCTTGCCGCCGACATAGAGCTTGGCGGTGCGGTCGATCCCGTCCCCCGGCGCGCCCTCGCCGCTGAACGGGGCAACGGGTTTCAAGGGCTTTGCCTTGCGGGCGGGCCTTGTGTAGGCCGCCAGCCCTTCCCATCCGCCCTCGCGGCCGAAGCCGCTTTCCCGCATCCCGCCGAAGCCCGCCGCGGCGTCGAACATGTTGGTGCCGTTCACCCAGACCACGCCGGCGGCGAGTTTCGGGGCGACGTCGAGGGCAAGGTTCACGTTCTCGGACCAGATGCTGGCGGCCAGCCCGTATCTCGTGTTGTTGGCCAGCTCCACCGCCTCGGCCGGGGTGCGGAAACTGCCCGAGACGAGGACCGGGCCGAAGATTTCTTCCTGCATCAGCCGCGAGGCCGGCGAGAGGCCGGTGATCAGCGTGGGCGGGTAGTAGCAACCGCGCGCGGGCAGGGAAGAGGCCGCCTGGAAGGTCTCTCCCTCGGTATTGGAGTCCACCATCGCCGCGATGCGCGCGCGATGGCCCGGATCCACCACCGCGCCAAGGTCGATGCACTTGTCCAGCGGGTCGCCCATGCGCAGCCGGTTCATCCGGGCGCGCAACCTGTCATGGAACCGCCCGGCCACGCCTTCCTGCACCAGAAGGCGCGAGCCGGCGCAGCAGACCTGCCCGCCATTGAACCAGATCGCGTCCACCAGCCCCTCGACCGCGGAGTCGAGATCGGCATCGTCGAACACGATGTAGGGCGATTTCCCACCCAGTTCGAGCGTCAGCGCCTTGCCGCTGCCGGCGGTGGCGCGGCGGATCGCGCGGCTCACCTCGGTGGAGCCGGTGAAGGCGATCTTGTCGATATCGGGATGGCGCACGATCATCTCGCCCACCGCCCCGTCGCCGGTGACGATGTTGACCACACCCGCCGGCAGGCCCGCCTGCCGGCAGATATCGGCGAACAGCAGCGCGGTGAGCGAGGTCCATTCGGCGGGTTTCAGCACCACGGTGTTGCCGGCGGCCAGCGCCGGGGCGATCTTCCAGGCCAGCATGAGCAGGGGGAAGTTCCAGGGGATGATCTGCCCGCAGACCCCCAGCGGCGCGCGGCCGGGCAGTTCGGACTCCATCAGCTGGGCGAGGCCGGCATGGTAGTAGAAATGCCGCTGCGCCAGCGGCAGGTCGATGTCGCGGCTTTCGCGGATGGGCTTGCCGCTGTCCAGCGTCTCCAGCACCGCGAAAAGGCGGGCATGTTTCTGCAACAGGCGCGCCAGCGCGTAGAGATGCCGCGCCCGACCGTGGCCATCCAGCCGCGCCCAGCCGGGCTGGGCCTTGCGGGCGGCGGCGACGGCGGCATCCACATCGGCCTGCGTGGCCTGGGTGAGCGTGGCCAGAACCTCGCCGGTGGCCGGGTTGCGGCTGTCGAAACCCGCGCCGGGTTCGGTGTAGTCACCGCCGATGAAATGGCCGAACCGGTCGCCCATGTCCACAAGCCAGGCCAGCGCCTCGGCGGCGGATTCGGGGGCGGGGCCGTACTCCATGCTCTCGAAGATCTCCTTGACGGTCATGCGCTGCCTCTTTCCGTGCCCATCTGCTCAGCCCATCCCATGGCGCCACCCGGCGGAATAGGCGCCGGTCACATGGTGTTCGAGCTGGCGCTCGATATCGCCCAGCAGCGAGGAGGCGCCGAACCGGAACAGGTCGGGCCGCAGCCAGCGGTCGCCCAGCTCTTCCTTGATCATCGACAGGTAGACCAGGGCGTCCTTGGCCTTCGAGATGCCGCCCGCCGGCTTGTAGCCGACCCGGTAGCCGGTGCGCTCGTGGAAGTCGCGGATCGCGCGCAGCATCACCAGCGTCACCGGCAGGGTGGCGTTGACGCTTTCCTTGCCGGTGGAGGTCTTGATGAAATCCGCTCCCGCCATCATGCAGACCAGCGAGGCGCGCGCCACGTTTCGCAGGCTGCCAAGTTCGCCGGTGGCAAGGATCGCCTTCACATGCGCCTTGCCGCAGGCGGCGCGGAAGGCGCGCATCTCGTCATGGAGCGCCTGCCAGTCGCCGGTCAGCACGTGGCGGCGCGAGATCACGATGTCGATCTCCTCCGCCCCCGCGGCCACGCTTTCCTCGATCTCGGCCACGCGCAGGCGGAAGGGCGACAGCCCCGCCGGAAAGCCGGTGGACACGGCGGCGACCGGGATGCCCGAGCCCCCGAGGGCCGCGCGGGCCGGGGCGATCATCTCGTGGTAGACACAAAGGGCGCCCACGGTCAGCCCCGTCATCCCCAGCGCCTCCAGCAGGTCGGCGCGCACCGGCTGGCGGGCCTTGGCGGCCAGCCGCGCCACCCGGCCCGGCGTGTCGTCGCCCGCGAGCGTGGTCAGATCGATGCAGGAGATCGCCCGGCACAGCCAGGCGGCCTGGTGGTCCTTCTTGACGCTGCGCCGGCCCGGCAGGGTGGCCGCCCGCCGCTCGATCGCCGAGCGGTTGGCGGTGACCGCGCGCACCCAGCCGAGATCCAGCTCGGTGCCGGGATTGCGCGGCTCCAGCGCCTGGGGAAGATGGCTGACAGGGGCGCGCGTATCGGTCTGCATGGGGTCACCGGGTCGGAGGCGGAACGGTCTGACGGTGGCACGGGGGCCGGGCGGAGGCAAGCGCCGCGCCGATCCTGCCGGAGGTGCCGGTCAGCGCAACCGGTTCAGGATCGCCAGCGAGGCGTAGCCATCGGGAACGATCCCCTGGGAGCGCTGGAAGGCGCGCACCGCGGCGATGGTCAGAGGGCCGACCTTGCCGTCGATTCCACTCGTGTCGAAGCCGCGCGCCGTCAGTCTGCGCTGCATCTCGATGCGCTCGTCGAAGGTGAGCGCGCGGTCGCCCCGCGGCCAGTCACCCCGGATCGGGTCCTTGCCCGCGATGCGGTCGGCCAGATGGCCCACCCCGATCACATAGGCATCGGCAGAGTTGTAGCGCTCGATCACCGCGAAGTTCGGGAAGATCAGGAAAGCGGCGCCCCGGGCGCCTGCCGGCAGCAGGACCGAGGCGGGCGCATGATCCGGCACCGGGCGGCCCTGCATGTCGACCACGCCCTGCCGGGCCCAGGCCGAGGGCAACTTGGTGATCTTGCGGTCGGCCTGGGTGTAGTCGAATCCCTCGGGCAGACGCACCTCGACGCCCCATGGCTGGCCCTTCGTCCAGCCGAAATGCGCCAGGTAGGCGGCAGCAGAGGCCAGCGCGTCGGCGGGATCGTCGCTCCAGATGTCGCGCCGCCCGTCGCCGGTGAAATCCTGCGCATGCGCCAGGTAGGAGGAGGGCATGAACTGCGTATGCCCCATCGCTCCCGCCCAGGAGCCCGTCATCCGCCGGGCGGTGATGTCGCCGCTTTGCAGGATACTGAGCGCATCCAGAAGCTGCGCCTCGAAAAAGGCGCCGCGCCGCCCGTCATGGGCCAGCGTGGCCAGCGAGGCGATCACGTCGGTGTCTCCTCGGAACGTGCCATAGGCCGATTCCAGCCCCCAGATCGCGGTCACGATCTCCTTCTCGACACCATAGCGTTCCTCGATCCGTTCCAGCGTGGTGCGATGCCTTTCCAGCGCCGCGCGGCCGTTGCGGATGCGGGTCTCGGAGACTGCGCTGTCGAGATATTCCCAGATCGTCTTGGTGAATTCCGACTGGTTGCGG
Source organism: Paracoccaceae bacterium (assembly GCA_046541255.1). Lineage (GTDB taxonomy): Bacteria > Pseudomonadota > Alphaproteobacteria > Rhodobacterales > Rhodobacteraceae > Rhodosalinus. Next base: position 13,868 of record JBKHDP010000004.1, read on the forward strand.
TCGCGTTCGATGATCTCGGCCTGGTAGCGGACCCCTCGGAACGCCTCGTCGAAGACCTCGGGGCGAATGCCGCGCCGCAGGGCGCGGGCACGGAATTGCGCTCTCCATTCCGCAAAGCCCGTGGCCTGTTCCGTGCCTGTCCGCACCGGAGACGGGGCGCCGTCCAGCCCCACCGGGCGCAACTGCGGGCGCAACGAGAGGCTGTCGGCGCGGGTCACTTCCGGTGCGCCCGGGCCGGGGCGGGCTTCGGGCCGGTAACTCGTCTGCGCGGGAAGCATGTCCGCGGATGACAGGAAAAGCGCGGCACAGCCGGCGGAAAGAAGGGAAAAGCGCATGTCACGGCCTGCTCGTTCGATCCGTTGTTTTGGGGCAGGATAGCTCGAAAAGGCCATTCCCGAAAGCCGTTGCGTGCCGGTCGGCAAGGCGATGCCGGCTCTAGCGGCGCGTGCGCGTCACTTTCTGCGCGCGCTTGCGCTCGGTCTTGCGACGGTCCTTTTCGTCCTTGCGGGCGCCCTTGGCCGCCTTGCGGCGCGGCGGCTTGCCGCGTGCGCTGCGCGGGCGCGGCAGCTTCTCGTCCTCCAGCTCGATCAGCTCCAGCGCCAGCCCGCCGGTGACGGGCGCGGCCTCCATCAGCCGGACGGTGACGCGCTGTCCGATGGAGATGACGGTGCCGGTATCGGCGCCCATCAGGGTGCCGGCGTCGCGGTCGAAATGGAAATATTCGTGCCCGAGCGCCCGCATCGGGATCAGCCCGTCGGCGCCGGTCTCGTCCAGTTTCACGAAGACGCCGAAACGCGCGATGCCCGAGATCCGCCCGGTGAACTCGGCACCCACCCGATCCGACAGGTAGGCGGCAAGATAGCGGTCCGTGGTGTCGCGCTCGGCCATCATCGAGCGGCGCTCGGTATCGGAGATATGCGTGGCGGTCTGTTCCATCCGGTCGATCTCGTCCCGGCTGAGCCCGTCCTCGCCCCAGCCATGCGCGGTGATCAGCGCGCGGTGCACCACGAGGTCGGCATAACGCCGGATCGGCGAGGTGAAATGTGCATAGGCCTGCAGCGCCAGCCCGAAATGTCCGAAATTGGCCGGGCTGTAATAGGCCTGGGTCATCGAGCGCAGGGTGGAGAGGTTGATCAGCTCGGCCTCGTCCGTGCCGGCCGCCTGGTCCAGCAGCTGGTTCAGGTGCATCGTCTTGAGAACCTGCCCCTTGGCCAGGGTGAAGCCGGCCGCCTCCGCCGTGTCGCGCAGGCTTTCGAGCTTTTCGGGCGGGGGCTCTTCGTGCACCCGGAACAGCAGCGGCGACTTGCGCGCGATCAGTGTCTCGGCGGCGGCCACATTGGCCAGCACCATGAATTCCTCGATCAGGCGGTGGGCGTCGAGCCGGTCACGGAAATTCACGCTGGTGACCTTGCCCTCCTCGCTCAGCTCGATCCGCCGCTCGGGCAGGTCGAGATCCAGCGGCTGGCGCGCCTCGCGCGCCCGCACCAGCGCATGGTAGGCGGCATAGAGCGGGTGGATCACCTCGTCCAGCAGCGGGCCGGTGGCGTCGTCCGGCGTGCCGTCGCGGGCCTCCTGCACCTGGCGGTAGGACAGCGCGGCGACCGACCGCATCAGCCCTCGCACGAAGCGGTGCCCCACCTTGCGGCCATGCGCGTCGATCTGCATCCGCACCGCCACGCAGGCACGCGGCACGCCCTCGTGCAGGCTGCACAGGTCGCCCGAAAGACGGTCGGGCAACATCGGCACCACGCGGTCGGGGAAGTAGCTGGAATTGCCGCGCTTGCGCGCCTCGCGATCCAGCGCCGAACCGGGCCGGACGTAATGCGCAACGTCGGCGATGGCCACCCAGACGACATGCCCGCCCTCGTTGCGCGGATCGTCATCGGCATGGGCCCAGACCGCGTCGTCCCGGTCGCGCGCATCGGGCGGGTCGATGGTGACGAGCGGCAGGTCGCGCAGATCCTCGCGGCCCGACAGGCCGGCCGGTTTCATCCGGTCGGCCTCGGCGATGGCGTCATCGGGGAAATCGTGCGGTATGCCGTGCTGATGGATCGCGATGAGCGAGACCGCCCTCGGGGCGGACGGATCGCCCAGCCGTTGCAGCACCCGCGCCTTCGGCAGGCCCAGCCGCCCGGCAGGTCCGGCCTGTTCCGCCTCGACCAGCTCGCCCTCCTTGGCGCCCGCGGTGGCGTCGGCGGCCACCTGCCATTCCTTTCCGTCGCCCTTGTCGATCGGCAGGATACGACCGCCCTCGGGCGTCTTTCGGAAAATGCCGAGCACCTGGCGCGGATTGGTGCCGATGCGGCGGATCAACCGCGCCTCGTAATGGTGATCCTCGCCCTTGACCTGGGTCAGCCGGCCGAGGATGCGGTCGCCCTCGCCCAGCGCGGGGTCGCTGGCGCGGGGGATCACCAGCACAGTGGGCTCCACCCCCTCGCCATGCCATTCCAGGGGCCGGGCGAACAGATCTCCATCGGCATTCGGCGCCTGCACCTGCAACACGCTGACCGGCGGCAGGCTGTCAGGATCGCGATAGGTCTTCTTGCGCTTCTCGAGATGGCCCTCTTCCTCCAGCTCCTTCAGGATGCGCTTGAGGTCGATGCGTTCCGCGCCCTTGATCCCGAAGGCCTTGGCGATGTCGCGCTTCGAGGTGAGGGTGGGGTTGTCGGAGACCCATTGCAGGATCTCCTTCTTGGAGGGCAGGTTGCTCATGCTGAGGATCTAGCATGAAGCGTGGCCAGCGTCATCGCGAAAACCGATGCCGGCGGGGATGTCGGGCGCGCGTCGCGGCCAGGTGCCGCGAGGCTTGCCGGGGGCCGTGCGGCAGCCGGGCGGTCAGCGGAAATAATCCTGCAGGATCCGCGTATAAATGGCCTTGAGCCTGCGGATCTGGTCGATCTCAACATGCTCGTCCACCTGGTGCATGTTGCGGCCCACCAGGCCGAATTCGACCACCGGGCAATGATCCTTCACGAATCGGGCATCCGAGGTGCCGCCGGTGGTGGAAAGCTCGGGCACGATCCCGGTTTCCGCCTCCACTGCCCGCGCGACGAGATCCGACAGCGGTCCCGGCGGGGTGAGAAAGGCCTCGCCCGAGATCGTCACCCGCGTCGCGACGCTTACACCGAAGGCATTGGCCACCGCGTCGGCCTCGCGGCGCAACCAGTCCGTCAGGCTGGCGCCGCTATGGGTGTCGTTGAAGCGGATGTTCACCGTGGCGCGGCACTCGGCCGGGATCACGTTGGTCGCCGGGTTGCCGGTGTCTATCGTCACCACCGCCAGGGTGGACGGGTCGAAATGCGCGGTGCCCTCGTCCAGGCTGGCCGAGGCCAGCCGGTCCATCAGCCGCGCCATGGCCGGCAGCGGGTTCCGGGCCCGGTGCGGATAGGCCGAGTGCCCCTGAACGCCGGTCACGGTGAAGAAGGCATTGAGCGACCCGCGCCGGCCGATCTTGATCATGTCGCCCAGGCGTTCGGGGCAGGTGGGTTCGCCCACCAGGCAGACCGACATCGCCTCGCCCTCCTCGGCCATCCAGTCCAGCAGCGCGGCGGTGCCGTCGACCGCGTCGCCCTCCTCGTCGCCGGTGATCGCCAGGATCACCGCACCGTCCGCGGGGGGTGTCCCGGTCACGAAATCCACCGCCGCCGCGGCAAAGGCGGCCACGCCCGACTTCATGTCGGTCGCCCCGCGGCCCCAGAGCATGCCATCGCGCTCTTCTCCGCCGAAGGGCGGCACCGTCCAGGCCCCCGCATCGCCCAGCGGCACCACGTCGGTATGGCCGTTGAAGCCGAAGCTTTTCGCCGCGCCCTTCGCGCCCCAGCGGGCGAAGAGATTGGCCACCCCGCCCCGCTCCACCCGGGTGCAGGCGAACCCGGCCTCCGCCAGCAGCGTCTCCAGCAGGGCCAGTGCGCCGCCCTCCTCGGGCGTGACGGAGGGGCAGCGGATCAGTTCGGCGGTCAGTCGGACGGGATCGGTGGGCATCGCGGGTCTCCTTGTTGCGGCGGGGCCTAGCGCCAATCCGCCCGGCGCGCAAATGTGGCGAAAAAGGCGCATCGAGAGGGCCGCCGTGCCGGCAGACCCGCGCATGGCCCTTAACAGCCGCGACCTCTGAAGGTATGTTAAGCAAAACTAAAGTTGCGAGGCAGGGCACGGCGCCGAGGGCTGGCAAAACAGCCCCGGACAACCGGGCAGACATGGCGACAGTTTCACGGGCGGGGCTTTCGAACTCCGCCATGCGTCGCATGCCTCGGATGAACTGGGGCAAGGCATGGCGACGGCACAGGAACTTCCGATCGACACATCCGCCTCCGCGCTGGCGATGGCGCAGGAGATCTTCGGCAACGGTGCCTCGATCGTCAGCGCCAGCTATACCGGCGACAGTCGATCTTCGGGCATCTTCACCGATGGCGACTCGGCGGCGCCGGAGGTCACGCCCTCGGATCGGGGCGTGATCCTGTCCACCGGGCGGGCCGGGGACATCACCAACGAGTCCAACGGCTGGCCCTGGGGCGGGAACGCGCCGTGGTGGTGGAACTCCGGCAGCGATCCGAACGAAAGCGACTCGACCTCGACCAATACCTCGGGGCCCGACAACAACGCGCAGTTCAATGCGGCGGCCGGCAGCAACACCTTCGACGCGGCATGGCTGGATGTGGATTTCATTCCCACCGGCGACACGCTGAGCATGCAGTTCATCTTTGCCTCGGAAGAATACCCGGAATTCACCTCTTCGATCTATCAGGATTTCGTGGGCGTCTGGGTCAACGGCCAGCAGGTCGAGACCGAGGTGGGCCTGGCGTCGCCCAACAACATCAACGACACGCAGAACCAGAACCTGTTCATCGACAATACGGGCGGCGACTACAACACCGAGATGGACGGGTTCACCGTCACCATGACGCTGAAGATGAAGGTCATCCCGGACGAGGTGAACTCGATCAGGATCGGCATCGCCGACGTGTCGGACAACCAGTATGATTCCAACCTGCTGATCGCCGCCGAATCCGTCCAGACGACGCTCTCGGCCACGGCCGACATGGTCGAGATCTACCCCGACGCGGTGGAAAATCTCGACGTTCTGGCCAATGACGAGAACGGCACCGGCGGCACGCTGACGATCACGCATATCAACGGAAACGCTGTCAGCGCGGGCGATGAGATCACGCTGCCCACCGGCCAGCAGATCAAGCTCAACGCCGATGGCACGATCGACATCGCCGGCGATGGCGAGGTCGAGAACGTCAATTTCACCTATACGGTCGCCAGCAGCACCGGGCAGACGGATACCGGATACGTTCTCGTGGATTCCGTGCCCTGCTTCGTTGCCGGCACGCGGATCGCCACGCCCGACGGCGCGCGCCGCGTCGAGCGCCTGATGCCTGGCGATCTGGTGCTGACCCGCGACGAGGGGGCGCAGCCGTTGCGCTGGGTGGGGCGCAGGCAGGTGCCGGCGGAGGGCGCCTTCGCGCCGATCCGGATCGCGGCCGGCACGTTCGGCCAGCATGGCGAATTGCGCCTGTCGCCGCTGCATCGGGTGCTGATCCGCGACGTTCTGGCGGAACTCCTGTTCGGCGAATCCGAGGTTCTGGTGGCAGCCCGCGACCTGGTGAATGACCGCAGCGTGCGCCCCGAGCCTGGCGGCATGGTGGACTATGTCCACCTGCTGTTCGACCGCCATCAGGTGGTGTGGTCCGAGGGGCTGGAGACCGAAAGCTTCCTGCCCGGTCCGCAGATCGCGAACAGTTTCGAACGCGAGATCGTCGACGAGATCCGCACGCTGTTCCCGGAGATCGATCCCGAGACCGGCGCCGGCTACAGCCCCGCAGCGCGCCGCGCGCTGAAATCCTTCGAGGCCCGGCTGCTGGCCGGCCTCGCCGCCTGACGATGGCCGGCGGGGCAGGCTGGATCGGGCTCACCGATCGCACGAGCGGCTGGTTCCACCCCGAAGGACTGTCGCGGGCCGCCGGCGGTGCGTCCGCGCCCTGTGGCGGCGCGCTCCTGACACGCGGCACGCTGTTGCTGGAAACCCGGCTCTCGCCCGACGGGCGGCCGCAGACCCTGCTGGCGATCGAACAGGCACAGCCCTGGCGGTCGCATCTGTCGCTGCGCGCGATCCCCGGCGGCGGGATCGTCGTGGTGGCGGGGCAGGGCGACCGGGTGTTTCACTGCACGCTGGCGCTGGATGCCGAGGCGCGGACGGATGTGTTGCGGATCGCCTACAGTTGGGACGCGCCTGCGCGGCAGGCGCGGCTGACCGTCGAGCGGCCCGAGCATGACCGGCCGCGCGTCGTCGAGGCGCGCGGCCCGCTGCCGGTGCCGATGGAGGCGATGCGACGCCTTGCCTGCGAACCCTGGAGCCGCCGGCTCGACCCGGATGTGATCTTCGTGGCCGTGTCCGACAGGGTGGAGCCGGTGGGCCCGATGCCCAGCCTGACCGGCCGGGTTCCGGTGGACACCCCCCGCGGCTGGCGACCGGTCTCGGCGCTGCGGCGCGGGGATCTCGTGCGTACCCGCGGCAGCGGCCCGGTGCCGGTGCTGGCGACGCTGCGTCATGCCCTGCCCGCGCGCGGCAGTTTCCGTCCCATCCGCCTGCGGGCGCCCTATTTCGGCCTGCTGCAGGATATTGTCGTGGCCCCTGGACAGCGGTTGGTGATCGGCGGCTCCCATGTGGAATACATGTTCGGGCATGAGGCGGTGCTGGTTCCGGCGCGGCACCTGGTGAACGGCTCGGCCGCGGTGGAGGAGACCGGGCCGCTGGTGGTGACCTATCACCAGCTTCTCCTGCCCGAGCACGAGGCGCTGATCGCGGCGGGCACCGGGGCCGAGAGCCTGAATATCGGCCGGCTGAGACGCCGAAAGGATCTGCTGGGCGCCACGCTGATGGGGCCGCTGCCGCGCGACTGGCTGCCCGATCACGCGATGTCGGCCTACCCGGTGCTGAAATGCTTCGAGGCGGTCAGCCTGGCGGAGGAGCGCGCGGCCTGATCGGCCGTCAGTCCTCTTCGTCTCCATCGTCGTCGTCATCGTCGAAGAAGGGCGTCATCTGCGCCACGATCACCGCGTTCTCGTCTCGTGCGCGGCCCATCAGCGCGCGTTCCTGCGCGTCGATTTCATGGCCCTGGGCCTCGCGCTCCTCGGCGGTGCCGTAGCCGGTGACATCCAGCGGGGCGAGACCCGCCTTCTTCAGGATCGCCACCGTCTCGCGCACGGCCTCGGCCTCGTCCACGCCGGAGGCAAAGCACATCAGGGCGGCGCCGGTGGCGCCCTCGGGCAGGTCGTCGCCGGGCTTGCGCCCGACCTCGACGAGCAGGGTATAGACGGAATGCTGGTCGCGGCTCATGGCGGCCCTTATAGGATCATGGCGACGGGCGAGGGAAGCGCGGAAATGCGTCTGGGCTACATCACCACGGAAGGGCGCGGGGCGGCCGATCGCTGCCTTGCGGGACTGGCGGAGGATCTCGCCGCAAGGGGGCTCCGCGTGGCAGGCGCGGTGCAGATCAACCGCGAAACCCGCGCCGAGCGGCGCTGCGACATGATCCTGCGGCTGCTGCCCTCGGGCCGCGAGCTGCGGATTTCGCAGGCGCTGGGCGCGGGGGCGCGGGGCTGCCGGCTCGACCCCGGCGGACTGGAGGCGGCGGTGGCCGGGGTGGCGGCCGCGCTGGAGACCGGGCCGGAGGCGCTGATCCTCAACAAGTTCGGCAAGCAGGAGGCCGAGGGACGGGGCTTTCGCCCGCTGATCGGCGAGGCCGTGTCGCGCGGGGTGCCGGTGTTGCTGGCGGTCAACCTGTCCAGCCTGCCCGCCTTCGAGGTCTTTGCCGAGGGCATGGCCGAAAGGCTGCCCTGCGACCGGGCGGCGCTGGCGCGCTGGCTGCAGAAGGGCTGAACGGGGTGGCGCGGGGGAATCCCCCTTGACACAAACATGAACCATGATTCAGAATTCATATGGAATTGCGCAGACCGCAATCAGGGAGGAACCACCGTGAAACGAACGCTGCTTGCAGGCGTGGCGTCGGTGCTGGCGATCGCCGGCACCGCCCAGGCCGAGATCCGCATCGCCCATGTCTACGGCAAGACCGGCCCGCTGGAGGCCTATGCCAAGCAGTCCCATACCGGGCTGATGATGGGGCTGGAATACGCCACCGGCGGCACCATGGAGATCGACGGAGAGCCGATTACCGTGATCGAGAAGGACACCCAGCTTGACCCGGCCCGCGGCCGCGCCCTGCTGGAGGAAGCCTATGGCGACGATGATGCGCATGTCGCGGTCGGGCCGGTCAGTTCCGGCGTGGCGCTGGCGATGCTGCCGGTGGCGCAGGAATACGAGCGCATCCTGATCGTGGAACCCGCCGTGGCCGATTCGATCACCGGCGCCAACTGGAACCGCTATGTCTTCCGCACCGGGCGCAACTCTTCGCAGGATGCCGTGTCGAACGCCATCGCGCTGGCCGGGCCCGACGTGAAGATCGCGACCCTGGCGCAGGATTACGCTTTCGGGCGCGACGGCATCGCCGCCTTCCGCGAGGCGCTGGAGAACACCGAGGCCGAGATCGTCCACGAGGAATACGTCCCCACCGACACCACCGATTTCACCGCCGCGGCGGAGCGGATCTTCTCGGCGATGGAAGATGTCGAGGGCGACAAGAAGCTGTTCATCATCTGGGCCGGCGGCGGCAACCCGATGGGCAAGATCCAGGCGATGGACCCGTCGCGCCACGGCATCGAGATCGCCACCGGCGGCAACATCCTGGCCGCGATGTCGGCCTACAAGGATTTCCCGGGCATGGAGGGGGCAACCTATTACTACCACGAGATCCCGGAGAACCCGGTGAACGACTGGCTGGTGGAACAGCACCAGGAGCGTTTCGACAGCCCGCCGGATTTCTTCACCGCCGGCGGCATGGCGGCGGGGCTCGCCGTGGTCGAGGCGATCGAGCGCGCCGGGTCCACCGATACCGAGGCGCTGATCGAGACCATGAAGGGCATGGAATGGGAGACCCCGAAGGGCACCATGCGCTTCCGCCCCGAGGATCACCAGGCGCTGCAATCCATGTATCACTTCAAGATCCGCGTGGACGAGGATGTGGAATGGGCGATCCCCGAGCTCGTGCGCGAGCTGGGCATCGACGACCTGCCCATCCCGGTGCGCAACCAGTGACGCCGAAAAGGGGGCGCTGCCCCCGTCGCCCGCCCCGTTCCGGGGCAGGCGACTCCCCCGGGATATTTCCGCCAAGAAGAAGCACCGGGCCGCGCCCGGCGGAGTGTTTGCGATGACCCATCCCATCCTGGAGACCCGCGACCTGACCGTGCGCTTCGGCGGGCATGTGGCCGTCGACGCGGTCAGCTGCAGCTTTCGGACCGGCGAGCTCACGGCCATCGTGGGCCCGAACGGCGCGGGCAAGACCACCTATTTCAACCTGATCTCGGGGCAGGTCGCCGCCAGCGCCGGAACGGTCATGCTGAACGGGCAGGACATCACCCGCCTGTCGGTGTCGCGGCGCTGCGCGCTGGGCATCGGGCGCGCCTTCCAGCTGACCAACCTGTTTCCCAATCTCTCGGTGCTGGAAAATGTCCGGCTGGCGATCCAGGCGAAGGCTGGCATGGGCTTCGCCCTGTTCTCCACCGCAGAGAGCCATCGCGAGCTGACCGGGCGGGCCGAGCAGATCCTCGATCGGGTGCGAATGCCGGACCGTGCCGCGCAGAAGGTCAGCGAGCTGAGCCATGGCAACCAGCGCAAGCTGGAAGTGGCGCTGATGATCGCGCTCGATCCCCTGGTCTACATGTTCGACGAACCCACCGCCGGCATGAGCGTGGACGAGGCGCCGGTGGTGCTGGACCTGATCGCCGAGCTGAAGGCGCAGAAGGATCGCACGATCCTGCTGGTGGAACACAAGATGGACGTGATCCGCTCGCTCGCGGACCGGATCATCGTGCTGCATAACGGCGCGCTTGCGGCCGATGGCCCCCCGGCGGAGGTGATGGCCTCGGACGTGGTGCAGGAGGCCTACATGGGTCGGGAGCTGGATCTTGCCTGAACCGATCCTGAAACTCGAAGGCGTGTTCACCGACATCGCGCAGTATCACATCCTGCAGGGCGTGGACCTGGAAGTGCCGCGCGGGCAGGTGACGATGCTGCTGGGCCGCAACGGCGTGGGCAAGACCACGACGCTGAAGACCGTCATCGGCCACTGGCGCGCGAAGGCGGGGCGGCTCCTGTTCGACGGGCAGGACATCACGGCCCTGCCCAGCCCCGCCATCGCCCGGGCAGGGGTGGGGTATGTTCCCGAGGACATGGGCATCTTCGCCAACCTGACGGTGGAGGAGAACATGATCCTGGCCGCCGCGTCGGGCCCGCTGGACCCGGCCCGGCGCGACTGGCTGTTCTCCGTCTTTCCACCCTTGCGGACCTTCTGGAAGGGGCAGGCGGGCAACCTGTCGGGCGGGCAGAAGCAGATGCTGTCCATCGCCCGGGCCATGGCGGAGGAGCGGCGGCTCTATCTGATCGACGAGCCGACCAAGGGGCTGGCGCCGGCGATCGTGAACACGATGGCCCGGGCGCTGCGCGAGTTGAAGGCGCAGGGCGCCTCGATCCTGCTGGTGGAGCAGAACTTTCCCGTTGCCCGCGCGCTGGGAGACACCGCGGCGGTCATGGAGGACGGCCGGGTGACCTGGACCGGAGCCATGGCCGAACTGGCCGCGGACGCGGCCCTGCAGGAGCGGCTGATGGGGCTGAGCATGGAGGGCGCGCAATGAGCGGCACGGCGGAACACACACCGACCATGGCGCGCGCCTCGCTGGGCGACCGGCTGGCGCCCTGGGCGCCCTTCCTTCTGGTGCCGGTGATGGCGGCGCTGGGCTTCCTGGCGATCGCCTCGCCCGCGACCTGGCTGACGCTGACGGTGTCGGGGCTGGCGATGGGGATGATGATCTTCATCATGGCTTCCGGGCTGACCCTGGTTTTCGGGCTGATGGACGTGATCAATTTCGGCCACGGCGCCTTCGTTTCGGTGGGGGCCTTCGTGGGCGTTTCCGTCCTGCTGGTGCTGGGACACATGACCGAGGCGCCCAGTCTGGCGCTGAACCTGGCCGCGCTGCTGGCGGCGGTTCTGGTGGCGATGGCGGCCACCGGCGCGATGGGCTGGGCCTTCGAGCGGGTCATCGTCAAGCCGGTCTATGGCGCGCATCTGAAGCAGATCCTCGTCACCATGGGCGGGCTGATCGTTGCCGAGCAGCTGATCGTGGTGTTCTGGGGGCCGGAGGAGATCTACATCCAGCGCCCCGAGGCACTGAAGGGCGCGGTTACCTTCGCCGGAGCTGCGCTGGAAAAATACCGGCTGGTGGCGGTGGCGATCGGACTGGTGCTGTTCGTCGCCATGCGGCTGGTGCTGCGGCGCACCAAGATCGGCCTGATCGTGCGGGCCGGGGTGGAAAACGGCGCCATGGTCGAGGCGATGGGCTACCGGCTGCGGGTGGTGTTCATCGCCGTCTTCATCGCCGGCTCCGCCCTGGCGGGGCTGGGTGGCGTGATGTGGGGGCTCTATCAGGAGGTGATCACCGCCCATATGGGCAACCAGGTGATGATCCTCGTGTTCATCGTGGTGATCATCGGCGGGCTGGGCAGCGTCGAGGGCTGTTTCATCGGGGCGCTGCTGGTGGGGCTCTTGCAGAACTACATCGCCTTCCTGGAACCCAAGGTGGCACTGATTTCCAATATCGGCCTGATGGTCGCCATCCTGATGTGGCGTCCGCAGGGCATGATCCCGGTCGTGAAGGCCAAGTGAGATGATCGTCAAGCTTCTTTCCGGTGACACGCCCCGCAGCCCCGTCCTTGCCGTGGTGCTGCTGGCGATCTTCGTGGCGCTGGCCTTCGCGCCCTTCCTGTTTCCGGGCGTCCGTTCCGTGGATACGGCCGCGCGGATCTGCGTCTTCATCCTGCTGGTGGCAAGCTACGACCTGATGCTGGGTTATGGCGGCATCGTCAGCTTCGCCCATACCATGTTCTTCGGCATGGGGGCCTACGGGGTTGCGCTGGCCTCCACCCATATTGGCCGGGGCTTCGACGCGCTGGCGGTGGGAACCCTGTCGGGCGCGGTGCTGGCCGCCGCCTTCGCGCTCGTGATCGGGCTGTTCAGCCTGCGGGTGCGGGCGATCTTCTTCGCCATGATCACGCTGGCGGTGGCTTCGGCGGTGGCGGTGCTGGTCAGCCAGTTGTCACAGATCACCGGCGGCGAGGACGGGCTGACCTACCAGATCCCGCGCGAGCTGACGCCCGCCTTCCGCTTCGGCGACGAGGTGCTGGGCGTGCGTCTGAACGGCAAGCTTCTGAACTACTACCTGGTGTTCTTCGCCTCGCTCGCGCTGTTCCTGCTGCTGCTGCGCATTGTCAACGCGCCCTTCGGCAGAGTGCTGCAGGCGATCCGCGAGAACGATTTCCGCGCCGAATCCATCGGCTACCGCGTGGTGCATTACCGGGTCGCGGCCACCTGCATCTCGGCGGTGGTGGCGGCGCTGGCGGGAGCCCTTTACGCGATCTGGCTGCGCTATGTGGGGCCGTCAACGGTGCTCGGCATGGACATCATGCTGGATATCCTGCTGATGGTGGTGATCGGCGGCATGGGCACGATGTATGGCGCGGTGATCGGGGCGACATTGCTGCTGGTGGCGCAGAACTACCTGCAGGAACTGATGGGGCTGGCCTCCGGCTCGGTGGCGGGGCTGCCGATCCTGCCCGAACTCCTGAGCGAGGATCGCTGGCTTCTGTGGCTGGGCATCCTGTTCATCCTGAGCGTCTATTTCTTCCCCGCCGGGATCGTCGGACGGCTGCGGCAGGGACGCTAGGCCGTGCCACTGCCCTGCATCGACGAAGGGTGCGGCCCGGCAATCCTGTTCCTGCATGGCTGGACGTTGCGCGGCGCCGTCTTCGCGGATCAGGTGGCCAGGTTGCGGGGCCGGTTCCGCTGCCTCGCGCCCGACCTTCCCGGCCATGGCGCGGCGCGCGCGCTTTCCCCCGACCTGGACAGCATGGCCGGTGCGGTGGCGGATCTTGTAGCCGCTCGCGGCCTGTCGGAGGTCACGCTGGTGGGCTGGTCCATGGGGGCGGCGGTGGGCTGGCGCTGGCTGGCCGACGGGCGGGCGCCGGTGCGCGCCATGCTCAGCGTCGAGATGGGGCCACGGCTGGTGAACGGGCCGGGCTGGACTCTGGGACTGATGGCGCCGCCGGCGGGCCCCGCCGCGCTGGAGGCCGACTGGCCCGGCGCCGCGCGCACCATCGCGCGGGCGATGTTCGCGCAGGATGCGCCGGCGGGCCTGATCGCGCAGGCCGAGGCCTGGGTGCGCGACAACGATCCGGCCGCGATGGGGGCGGCCTGGTCCGACCTGCTGACGCTGGACGCGCGGAGCGATCTGGCGCGATTGGGGGTGCCGCTCCTGTCGGCGCATGGCGGACGAAGCCGGATCTATCCGTCGGGAACCGCGCGCTGGGTGGCGCGCGCAACGGGCGGACAGGTCCACCGTTTCGAGGCCTCGGGGCACAGCCCGCATCTTGAAGAGCCCGCGGCCTTTGCCGGGCTGGTCGAGAAACTGGCACTGGCCCCTCTGCGTGGCGGCACGGCGCGGGCAAGATAGGGCGTCTCGACCCGCGCTGGGGCTCAGCGCCCGCGGGCGCGTACCAGCGAACGACCTTCGGCGACCAGCGTGCCGTCCGCGAGCCGCACGCTGGCCCAGAGATCCACCAGATCCTTCTCTGGCCGGGTGCGCGTCACCTCGACCCTCGCGGTCACCTCGGCGCCGATGGGAACCGGTGCGAGGAATTGCAGATCCTGCTTCATCCAGTTGGTGCCATGCCCGGGCAGCCGCGTTCCCAGCAGGCAGGAAATCAGCGCGCCGATCAGCGGCTCGGGCACGTTCTCGCGCACACCGGTACCGGCGAGTTGCGACAGCGCCGTCACGTCGTCTCGGGTGAAGATGCGGGTGAGTTCCGCGCTGGCGCCGGGCTGCATCACTGTACCTCCAGCTCGCCGATCATCACTTCGGCATCATCCGCCTTGCGGATCGCGCGCAGCAGGATCCGGGTGTCGGGGTCTTCCTGCCGGACATCCAGCCGCAGCGGTTCGCCGGCGTAGCAGGGATTGGGGAAGACCAGCATGTGCAGTTCCGGGCGTTCCATCGGACGCTCCTCGCGCAGCATCGCCCAGAGCCGGGCATAGATCAGCATCCCATGCGCCACCGGCCGCGGAAAGCCGCCGATGGCATAGATCCCGTCATCGAGATGGATCGGGTTGTCGTCGCCCGAGATGCGCGCGAACTCGTCGAATTCGGCCTGCGTCGGTGTCCAGTCGGCGGTCAGATGCAGCGTCATTCCAGCCAGTCCCTCAATGCGGGCTTGCGAATCTTGCCGGCGGCGGTGCGGGGAAAATCCTGCACCAGTTGGAAGGATTTCGGTACCTTGTAGCCGGCCATCCGCGCGCGGCACCAGTGTGAAAGGCTTTCGGCCTCGATGCAATGGCCCGGGCGGGGCACCAGAAACGCCGCGCCGACCTCGCCCCAGCGCGGATCCGGCCGGCCGATCACCGCGGCCTCCAGGATCGCCGGATGCTCGTGCAGAACGCGTTCGATCTCGGCCGGCCAGACATTCTCGCCGCCCGAGACGAACATGTCCTTCAGGCGGTCCACCACGTAGTAATAGCCCTCCGCGTCGCGGCGGGCGACATCGCCGGTGGGCAGAAAGCCCTCCGGATCGAGCGCCGCGCCCGGTGCCTCGCCGAAATAGCCCGGGCTCACGGCGGGGCCTCGCAGCAGGATCTCGCCGCTGCCCGCGACGCCGTCCGGCACACCGGCCAGCCGCACCTCGGTCATCACCTGGACCTTGCCGACCGAGCCGATCTTGCGCAGGGCGCTGGCGGGATCCATCAGAAACGTCGTGGGGCCGGTTTCGGTCATGCCGAAGCCGTTGCAGATCGCGGTGCCCCAATCCGCGAATTGCCGGATCAGCGGTTCGGGCAGGGCCGCGCCGCCGCAACCGCAGCGCAGCGCCGACCAGTCCAGCTTTGCGGCGCGCGGCAGCAGGCTCAATTCGCGGTAGATCGCGGGGACGCCGAAGAAGCGCGTGATCGCGCCGGCGGCGATCAGGTCAAGCAGGCTGTCCGGCTCGAACCGGCGCAGCACGGTGACGCGCCCGCCGAACAGGAAGGTGGGCAGGGCATGAAGGTTGACGCCCGCAGTATGGAACATCGGCAGGTAGGCGACGGTGCTGTCGGCGCGGGTCAGGTCGATCGCCTGGGCGAGGTTCACCGCATTCGCCCAGGCCATGCGCGCCGTCTGGATCACCGCGCGGGGCCGGCCCGTCGTGCCCGAGGTGAAGAGCAGATACCATGTGCGGTCGGCGTGAACCGGCGCGGGCGGCAACGGGTCCGGCGTGGCCATCAGATCCGGCTGGCCTGGCCCGTCGGGGCAGAGCGGGATGAGCGGCGCCGAGATCGCGGCGGCCAGCGACTGCGCGACGGCGTGGTTCTCCGGGTCGGCCAGAAGCGCGGACGGGGCCACGCCCCGCGCCTGCTCGGCCAGTTCCGCCCCGGTCAGCCGCCAGTTCAGCGGCACCAGCACGAGCCCCGATTTCTGCGCCGCGAACAACGCCACGAACATCTCGACCCGGGTCAGCGCCAGCACCGCGACGCGGTCGCCGGGAGCAAGACCAAGGGCCAGCAGTCCCGCACCCATCCGGGCCGCGGCGTCGTTCACCTGCGCGAAGCTCCAGCGCCGCCCGGTGACATGATCCACGAAGGCCACCGCGTCGCCCGAAAGCTCGGCGCGCTTGGCGGCCATGTCGGGAACCCGGTCGAACATGCGCCTAGCCGACCGGGCCGCCCCCGGGGGCGCCCGTTCGCCGCGTTCCGATCGTGGGTGCCGTCATTCGTTCCTGACTTCCAGCCCGTGCCGGATCATTTCCCAGGCCGCATCGGCCACATGATCCAGATTGGTTCCGTCACTCCACAGAACGTAACGCTCTCCGAGCGTCTTGGCCATGCCCATCAGCGCCCAGGCGCGTATCTCGGCATCGCCCGGCGCGATCTCTCCGGCCCCGGCGGCGGCTTCGAGCTGTTCACGATAGGCCGAGGCAAAGGTGGAGAAATAATCGCGGTAGGCGGGCGGATTGACGAAACGGGCCTCCTCGACGATGCGGTAGAGTTCGGGCCGTTCGGCGACGAAGCCGAGAAAGGCGCGCAGGCCCTGACGCTCGGCATCCAGCCGGTCGCGGCTGCTGGCGGAAACCCGCGACAGCACCGCGCGGGTCATCCGCCCCATCTCGGCCACGAGCTGGGTAAAGACATCCTCCTTGGAGGAAAAGTAGATGTAGAAGGTTCCCAGCGCGGTCTCCGCCTGGGCGGTGATGTCCGCGATCGAGGCGTCGGTATACCCCTTCTGACCGATCACCCTTTCGGCCGCGCGCAGGATCTGCTCTCGCCGTTCTCTTCCGCGTTTCGTCTTGGGCAGGGCGGGTTGGGTCATCGCTCGGACATGAATAATGGTTCATGTTTGATAGCCCGCCCCTGTTCCGAGGTCAATCGCCTTTGCCGCGACGGCTTGCGCTTCGACGGTCGCTGTGCGACGCAATGCCGTCTTTCGGGGAGGAGGGGGGAGCCTATGCGTCTCGGACTGGTGCTGCTTGGTCTGGCCTATGTATTCAGCCAGTTCTTCCGCTCCTTCCTCGCCGTTCTGGCCGAACCGCTGACCCGCGACCTTGGCGCCACGCCTGACGATCTGGCGCTGGCTTCGGGGGTGTGGTTCCTGTCCTTCGCGGCCATGCAGATCCCCGTCGGCTGGGCGCTGGACCGGATCGGTCCCCGGCGCACCGCCTATGTGCTGTTCCTGCTGGGCGGGGCGGGCGGCGCGGCGCTGTTCGGCCTGGCCACGACACCCGCGCATGTCGTTGCCGCGATGTTCCTGATCGGGATCGGCTGTTCGCCGGTGCTGATGGGATCGTACTATATCTTCGCGCGGCTTTACCCCCCGGCGGCCTTCGCATCGCTCGGCGCGGTGATGATCGCCGTGGGATCGGCCGGCAACCTGGCCGGATCGGCCCCGCTGGCATTGCTGGTCGAAGCGGTGGGCTGGCGGCCCACCCTGCTGGCGCTGGCCGGTGTGACCGCGCTGATCGCGCTGGGCATCGCCTGGAAGGTGCAGGACCCGCCGCCGGTGGAAAGCGACGAGAAGGGCTCGGTGCTGGACCTGTTGCGGATGCCCGCGCTGTGGCTGATCTTCCCGCTGCTCTTCGTGAACTACGCCGCCGCCGCCGGGCTGCGCGGCCTCTGGATCGGGCCCTACATGGCCGATGTGCAGGGCGCGAGCGGAAACATGGTGGGGCTTGCCACCATGATCATGGGGCTGGCGATGATCGTGGGCACGGTTGCTTACGGGCCGCTGGACCGCTGGCTGGGCACGCGCAAATGGGCGATCTTCGCAGGCAATCTGCTGGGCGCGGCCAGTTGCCTCGCGCTGTTCGCGGTGCCGCAGGCCGGGCTCTGGGTCTCGGTTGCGCTGTTCTCGGCTGTCGGGTTCTTCGGCATGTCCTTCCCGCTGATCATGGCCCATGCCCGCGCCTTCGTGCCGATGCATCTGGCCGGGCGCGGCGTGACGCTGATGAACCTGTTCGGCATCGGCGGCGTGGGGCTGTTCCAGGTGCTCACGGGGCGGCTTCACGCCGGGGTCGCGGCCGGCGCGGAAAGTGCCGTGGCCCCCTACGCGGCGGTGTTCCTGGCCTTCGGTCTGGCCATGCTGGCGGGGCTGATCCCCTACCTGTTCAGCCGCGACCGGCTCGACTGAGCCCTTTCGCCCGGCACGGGCTTCATGTATCAGACGTGCGTTGCGCGGCCCGCACCCCTGCCGGCCGCACGGAAAGGAGAGCCGCACAATGGGCTACAAGGTCGTCGTTGCGGGCGCCACGGGCAATGTGGGCCGCGAAATGCTGAACATCCTCGCCGAGCGGGAATTCCCGGTGGACGAGATCGCCGCGCTGGCCTCGCGCCGGTCGTTGGGCACCGAGGTGAGCTTCGGGGATCGCACCCTGAAGACGCAGGATCTCGACACGTTCGATTTCGCCGGCTGGGACATGGCGCTGTTCGCCATCGGCTCCGACGCGACCAGGACCTACGCGCCCAAGGCCGCCGCCGCCGGCTGCGTGGTGATCGACAATTCCAGCCTCTACCGCTACGACCCGGACGTGCCGCTGGTGGTGCCCGAGGTGAATGCCGACGCGGTGCATGGCTATTCCAAGAAGAACATCATCGCCAATCCGAACTGCTCGACCGCGCAGATGGTCGTGGCGCTGAAGCCTCTGCATGACCGGGCGCGGATCAAGCGCGTGGTGGTCAGCACCTACCAATCGGTGTCCGGCGCGGGCAAGGAGGGCATGGACGAGCTTTGGGATCAGACCAAGGCGGTCTACAACCCCACCGACGACGTGAAGCCGAAGAAATTCCAGAAGCAGATCGCCTTCAACGTCATTCCCCATATCGACGTCTTCATGGAAGACGGATCGACCAAGGAGGAATGGAAGATGGTCGCCGAGACCAAGAAGATCGTCGATCCCGCGATCAAGGTCACCGCGACCTGCGTGCGGGTGCCGGTTTTCGTGGGCCATTCCGAGGCGATCAATATCGAGTTCGAGGATTTCCTGGACGAGGACGAGGCGCGCGAGATCCTGCGCGAGGCGCCGGGGATCATGGTGATCGACAAGCGCGAGGACGGCGGCTACGTCACGCCGGTCGAATGCGTGGGCGATTTCGCCACCTTCATCAGCCGAATCCGCCAGGATACCACCATCGAGAACGGCCTGAACCTGTGGTGCGTCAGCGACAACCTGCGCAAGGGCGCGGCGTTGAACGCGGTGCAGATCGCCGAGGTTCTGGGCCAGAAGGTGCTCCAGAAGGGCTGAGCCCCGATCCGGCGGCTTCATCCGGTCATCGGCCGCTGACCGCCTCGGGCCGTCTGCCAAGGTTGAAATCGAAACGGGGCCGCGCCGAACCGGGCGCGGCCCCGTTTCATGGTGCCATGACGGATTGTCGCTCGCTTCCGCGATGCCGCCCAGGTGGCGCCGGTGCCGGGGGTCGCTTCGCTTGGTGAGCCGGTCCCCGGAGCCCGGATCAGACCGGGCGGAACGTATCCGCCTTCGGATCGTAGATTTCGAGCCCGCCTTCGCCGATATCGGTCCAGAGACCGTGCAGGCTGAGCCGGCCCTCGTCCACCGCGTCGCGGATGAACGGAAAGCTCATCAGGTTTTCCAGCGACACGAGGACGGCCTCTTTCTCCAGCGCCGTCTGGCGGACCTTCGGGTCGGGCTCGGCCTTCACCCGCTCCCATCCGGGGCGCAGGATGTCCATCCAGCGGCCGACGAAGCTGGTATCCTTCTCAAGTTCCGGGGCCTCGCCGGAACACATCTCCATGCAGCCCTTGACGCCGCCGCAGCCGGAATGCCCCAGCACGATCAGATGGGCCACATGGAGGGCGCTGACCGCGTATTCCACGGCCGCGGAAGTGCCGTGATGATGGCCGCCCGGCTCGTAGGGAGGCACGAGGTTGGCCACGTTCCGATGGATGAAGAACTCGCCCTGGTCAGCGCCGAAGATCGAGGTGACATGCACCCGGCTGTCGCAGCAGGAAATCACCATCGCGCGCGGGTGCTGCCCCATCTCGGCGAGATGGCGATACCAGGTGCGGTTGTCGGCATAGCCCGTCGCCTTCCAGCCCTGGTAGCGCTGGACGAGATAGGAGGGGAGGGGTTTGGCGAACTCCATGGCGCTGTCCGGTTGCTGCGGGCCCGTCGGGATCGAAAGGCTCGATACGCCCATTCTTTGAAGAATTCGAGAGAAAACAGACGGCAGGCGAAACCTTTCGCAAACCGGGCTCGCGCAGGATGCGCCCGGGGGTACGAATGCGAGGGGTGAGGATTGTGGAAGAACCGATCATGCTGTCGAGGGAAGAGCCGGCCCGGCTCGACCGTGACAGGCTGCAGGAACTCTATGCCGAACTGGGCGAGGGGGCGGCGGAGAACGTGATCTGCCGCGCGCTGGAGGAAATGGCGGTACGTCTCGCCAAGGTCGAGCGCGCGCACCGGCAGGACGATGGCGCGGAACTGCGGCGCAACGCGCGCAGCCTTGCCGCGATCTCGGACCCGCTGGGAATGACACTCCTGTCGCGGGTGGCAGGGGATGTCGTGCGCTGCGTCGAGGCGGAAGACCGCGTGGCGCTGGCCGCCACTCTGGCGCGGCTTCTGCGGCTGGGGGAATGTTCGCTGCTGGCGGTCTGGGATATCCGCGACGGGCCGGACTGACCACTTGCGGGCGGCGCGGGGGAAGCTAGGGTTGCCGGGCAAGACAGAATGAAAGGCCCTGCCATGCCCCTCGGTTTCGCGCCGTCAGACGCGGTCTCGCTCCCCCTCACTGTTCTGGAACCCGCCGCGCTCGACACGTGGCGGGCCGCGCAGCCGGAACGGCTCGCTGCCTGGGTCGAGGCGTCGGGATTCGCCGCGGCGGTCGGCGAGGCCCTGGTGCTGCCGGGCGCAGATGGCCGGCCGGCCGGCGCCTTGGCAGGATACGGCACGGCCGAGGCGCGGGCGCGCGGAAGATTCGCGCTGGCCGCGGCGGTGGCGAAGCTGCCCGCCGGCACCTGGCATCTGGATGGTCCGCTGCCCGATCCTGCCCGGCTGGAGGAAGAGGCGCTGGGCTGGCTGCTGACGGCCTATCGGTTCGAACGTTACCTCAAGCCCGACAGGCCCGCGCCGGAGCGCGCGCTCAAGGCGCCCGCAGGCGTCGATGCGGCCCGGATCGAGACGCTGGCCAACAGCGAGGCACTGACCCGCGATCTGATCAACACGCCGGCGGCCGATATGGGGCCGGAGGCACTGGAGACAGCCTGCAGCGATCTGGCCCGGGATTTCGGCGCGTCGATCGAGGTGACCCGGGGCGACGATCTGCTGGCGGGCAATTTCCCGCTGATCCACGCCGTCGGGCGCGCCGCTCACCAGGCGCCGCGACTGATCGACCTGCGCTGGGGCGCGGCCGGCCCGCGCCTGACCCTGGTGGGCAAGGGTGTGTGTTTCGATACCGGCGGGCTGGACATCAAGCCGGCGCAGGCCATGGGCCTGATGAAGAAGGACATGGGCGGCGCGGCCAATGTGCTGGGCCTGGCGCGGGCGATCATGGCGCTGGGCTGGCCGGTGCGGCTGCGGGTGCTGATCCCGGCGGTGGAGAACGCGATTGCCGGCAACGCCTTCCGCCCCGGCGACATCCTGACCTCGCGCAAGGGGCTGACGGTCGAGGTCAACAACA
>JBKHDP010000005.1:0-34126 GCA_046541255.1 Paracoccaceae bacterium
GCCACCTGCGCTCGATGGCGACGCCGCGCTGGCGCGCGCCCTTGGCCATCGCCTGGGTCACGTCGGCCGGGTTGATGTAGCCGTCCTCGGGGTGGTAGATCGCGCCCTTCAGATCCTCGCTGCGCACCAGCGGCCAGCGCTCGCGGATCTGGGCCGGTGTCAGCCATTCATAGGCGATGCCCACGGTCTCGGCGGTGGAGGCGTAGAGGCGGTACTCGTCCATCCGCGCCTCGGTCTGTGCCATGCGCAGGTTGCCCACCACGTAGAACCCCGCGTTCAGGCCGGTCTCTTCCTCCAGCGCCTTGTAGAACTTCACCGAGTAGTCATGGATATGGCTGACGGCATAGCTCATGTTGAACAGCGGCAGCAGGCCCGCGGCATGCCAGGTGGAGCCCGAGGTCAGCTCGTCGCGCTCCAGCAGCATCACGTCGGACCAGCCGGCGCGGGCGAGGTGGTAGGCGATCGAGGCGCCCACCGCGCCGCCACCGACGACAAGGGCTTTGACTTGGGTTTTCATGGGCTGCGACTCCGTTCTGTTCGTGCCGTCATTATCGCCGATCCCGCCTGTCCCGTTCCTCCGGCCCGACACAAGATGGTGGAAATGCGACATGGCGGCCGGGGGAATGCCGCGCCGTCCAGCGGGGCGGTCCCGGCCGCAACGGCGGAGCCGGTCACCCGGAACCGCCAGCCCCGGTGCCGCATGCCGGGCGCGCGCCACGCCCGCCGATGCCTTCGAATGGTGGTCATTGTGCCTTTTGGGAAATTTTCGAGCCTTTGTGACAGTGTTTCAGGGATAAATTATCGCAATACTGAAATTATCATCGGTTGCGCGACTTCGCGCTCACCCAACCGAAACGGCCCCTTTCGCCGCATCGCGCCCCGCCCTATAAGTGCAGTTGGGCCGCGCGGGAGAACTGCGCGAGTCCTTTTGATTTTGCGAGCGGGGGACGCAGGCTTACATGTTTGGATTGGCAAATCTGACCGGGATCTTCTCGCAGGACATGGCGATCGATCTCGGCACGGCCAACACGCTGGTCTATGTCAAGGGACGCGGCGTGATCCTGTCGGAACCCTCGGTGGTGGCCTATCACGTCAAGGACGGCGTCAAGAAGGTGCTCGCCGTCGGCGAGGATGCCAAGCTCATGCTGGGCCGGACGCCGGGCAGCATCGAGGCCATCCGCCCGATGCGCGAAGGGGTGATCGCGGATTTCGACGTGGCCGAGGAGATGATCAAGCATTTCATCCGCAAGGTGCACAAGCGATCCACCTTCTCGCGCCCCAAGATCATCGTCTGCGTGCCGCATGGCGCCACGCCGGTGGAGAAACGCGCGATCCGCCAGTCGGTTCTGAGTGCGGGCGCGCGCAAGGCCGGCCTGATCGCAGAGCCGATCGCGGCGGCGATCGGCGCGGGAATGCCGATCACCGATCCCACCGGCAACATGGTGGTGGAT
Organism: Paracoccaceae bacterium; assembly: GCA_046541255.1. Lineage (GTDB taxonomy): Bacteria > Pseudomonadota > Alphaproteobacteria > Rhodobacterales > Rhodobacteraceae > Rhodosalinus. The sequence goes on from JBKHDP010000005.1 coordinate 1,452, forward strand.
ATCGGCGGCGGCACCACCGAAGTGGCGGTGCTGAGCCTCGGGGACATCGTCTATGCCCGCTCGGTCCGCGTGGGTGGCGACCGGATGGACGAGGCGATCATCAATTACCTGCGCCGCCAGCAGAACATCCTGGTGGGCGAAGCCACGGCCGAGCGCATCAAGACCTCGATCGGCACGGCGCGGATGCCCGATGACGGGCGCGGAAGCTCGATGCAGATCCGCGGCCGCGACCTGCTGAACGGAGTGCCGAAGGAAACCGAGATCTCCCAGGCCCAGGTCGCCGAGGCGCTGGCAGAGCCGGTGCAGGCGATCTGCGAGGCGGTGATGACGGCGCTGGAAGCCACCCCGCCCGACCTTGCCGCCGATATCGTGGATCGGGGCGTGATGCTCACCGGCGGCGGCGCGCTGCTGGGCGATCTGGATCTCGCGCTGCGCGAACAGACCGGGCTTGCCGTCTCCATCGCGGATGAGAGCCTGAACTGCGTGGCCATGGGCACCGGCAAGGCGCTCGAATACGAAAAGCAGCTGCGCCACGCGATCGACTACGACAGCTAGGCGCGTCGTGATTTGGCGTCGGGCCCGAGTGGCTCTAGGCTTGACGCGCCGGCGCGGGGCGATTCCCCCTTCCGCGCCCGGCAGGTGAATCCGGTCCAGAGGGATGCCCGGTGGCAAGAGACCGCAACGCTGGAGACGATTTCAGCCGCCCCCTGAAGCGCCTGCTTCTGGGAGTGCTGCTGCTGTCATTGCTGGCTCTGTTCACGGTCTGGCGGATCGACAGCCCGCGCGTCGAGCGGTTCCGCGCCCATGTGGTGGATGCCGTGATGCCCAGTTTCGACTGGGCGATGGCGCCGGTGACGGCCACGGTGAACCTGATGCGGGATTTCCGCAGCTATCAGCGCATCCACGAACAGAATCGCGAGCTGCGCCGGGAATTGCAGCAGATGCGTGCCTGGAAGGAGGCCGCGCTGCAACTCGAACAGGAAAACGCCCGGCTGCGCGATCTCAACAACGTGCGGCTGGACCCGGAACTGACCCATGTGACGGGCGTGGTTCTGGCGGATTCGGGTTCGCCCTTCCGGCAATCTGTGCTGATAAACGTGGGCGCGGATGACGGGATCGTGGAAGGCTGGCCGACGATGGACGGGATCGGGCTCGTGGGCCGGATCTCGGGCGTCGGCGCGCGAACCGCACGGGTGATCCTGCTGACCGACAGTTCCAGCCGCATCCCGGCCGTCATCCAGCCCTCGGGCCAGCGGGCGCTTGTCGTGGGCGACAACACCGCCGCGCCGCTGATCGATTTCGTCGAGAATGCCGAGGTCATACGCCCCGGCGACCGGATCGTGTCTTCCGGCGATGGCGGGCTGATTCCGCCGGGCCTGCTGATCGGACAGGTGGCGGAGGATCCCAAGGGCCGCCTGCGGGTGCGGCTGGCTGCGGATTACGCACGGCTCGAATTCCTGCGCGTCCTGCGGAGCCACCGCGCCCGGTCGGTCGACGGGCCGGGAACGCTGATCGTGCCCGAACCCCTGGCGGAACAGCGACTGCCGGAGGCCGACGGCGATGGCTGAGACCTCGAGACCCCGCCTCTGGACGCGTCGCGCGATGTATCTGCTGCTGGCTGTGGCGATCGTGTTCTTCCAGCTGTTGCCGCTGGACACGATGCCGCCGCGCTGGGCGCCGCCCGATCTGCTGATGGCGCTGACCCTGGCCTGGGCCGCCCGGCGGCCGGAATACGTGCCGGCACTGTCCATCGCCGCGGCCTTCGTGCTGGCCGATCTGCTGCTCCAGCGCCCGCCGGGGCTGCTGGCCCTGCTTGCCGTGCTGGCCACCGAATGGCTGAAGCGGCGCGCGCGCAGCCTGCGCGATGCCTCCTTCGCCACCGAATGGGCCCAGGTGGCCGGTGCCCTGGTCGCGGTCACGCTGGCCTATCGGCTGACGCTGGCGATCCTGCTGGTGCCGCAGCCGCCGCTGGGACTGAGCCTGATCCAGATGCTGATGACCCTCGCTTTCTATCCGGCGGTGGTGATGGTGTCGCATCTGGTGCTGGGCGTGCGCAAGCCCCTGGCAAGCGATCTCGACGGTCCCGGGCTGCGGCCATGAGACGGACGCCGCGCGACACCGCCACCAGCGTGCGCCGCATCACCCGGCGCGGCCTGATCCTGGGCGGCGCACAGCTGGTCTTCATGGGCGTGCTGGGCCTGCGGATGCGCCAGATGCAGGTGGAGCAGGCCGACACCTTCCGCCTGCTGGCCGAGGAGAACCGGATCAACATCCGCCTGATCCCGCCGAAACGCGGCGAGATCTTCGATCGGCACGGCCGCGCGCTTGCGCTCAACGAGCCCTCCTACCGGATCACCATGGTGCGCGAGGATGCCGGCGAAGTGGAGGAGGTGCTGGAGCGGCTCTCGCGGATCGTGCCGCTGGAGCCCGAGACGCTGGAACGCGCCGCCGCCGAGATGGCGCGCAGCGCGCCCTTCCTGCCGGTCACGGTGGCGGATCGCGTCACCTGGGACGATATCAGCCGGGTGGCGGTGAACGCGCCCGCCCTGCCGGGCGTGACCCCGGAAGTGGGCCTGTCGCGGCACTATCCGATGGGCCCGGATTTCGCGCATGTGGTGGGCTATGTCGGCCCGGTCAGCGACAGCGACCTGAGCCGCTATGCCGATCCCGACCCGGTCCTGCGCATCCCGCGCTTCCAGATCGGCAAGGTGGGCATCGAGTCCCGGCACGAGGAACAGTTGCGCGGCAAGGCCGGTACGCGGCGCGTCGAGGTGAATGCCGCGGGGCGGGTGATGCGCGAGCTCGATCGGCGCGAAGGCACGCCGGGCGCCGACATGCAACTGACGGTGGACCAGGGGCTGCAACGCTATATCCAGGCCCGGCTCGGCAGTGAGAGTGCAAGCGTGGTGGTGATGGACGTGGAAAGTGGCGACCTTCTGGCCATCGCGTCCTCGCCATCCTACGATCCCAACAAGTTCGTCCGGGGCATCTCGGTTTCCGATTTCGCGACGCTGCGCGAGAACAATCGCCGCCCGCTGGCCTCGAAGACCGTGCAGGACGCCTATCCGCCCGGCTCCACCTTCAAGATGGTCACGGCGCTGGCGGCGCTGGAGGCAGGCGAGGTCTCGCCCGAGGAAACGGTCTGGTGCCCCGGTCACCTCGAGGTGGGCGGCCGGCGATTCCATTGCTGGAAACGCGCGGGCCACGGCCACATGGATCTCGAATCCTCGATGCGCGAAAGCTGCGATGTCTATTACTACGACCTCGCGCTGAAGGTGGGGATCGAGAACATTGCCGCCATGGGCCGCAAGCTCGGACTTGGCGAGGCGCATGACATCCCGATGTCGGCGGTGGCGCGCGGCCTGATGCCCGACAAGGACTGGAAGCGGCGCAACCGCGGCGCGGAATGGGTGATCGGCGACACGGTGAACGCCGCGATCGGACAGGGGTTCGTTCTGTCCTCGCCGCTGCAACTGGCGGTGATGACCGCACGGCTGGCCACCGGGCGCGCGGTCTCGCCGCGGCTGGTGAAATCCCTGGGCGGGGTCGAGACGGAGCCGCGCGGCGGCGCGCCGCTGGGCCTGAACGAGAACCACCTGCGCCGCATCCGCCAGGCGATGTACACCGCCACCAACAACCGGCGCGGCACGGCCTTCAACTCGCGCATCGTCGACGAGGCGTTCCGCATGGCCGGCAAGACCGGCACCAGCCAGGTGCGCAACATCACGCCGGCCGAACGGCGGGCCGGCGTCACCCGCAACGAAGATCTGCCCTGGAACCGGCGCGACCACGCGCTGTTCGTGAATTTCGCGCCCTACGAGGCGCCCAAGGTCGCCGTGGCGGTGGTGGTCGAGCATGGCGGAGGCGGTTCGGCCGCGGCGGCGCCGATCGCCCGGGACGTGACGCTTCAGGCGCTCTATGGCGGCGACCCGCCGCTGGACGCCTACCCCGCGGCAGACCGTCCGCGCATCCGCGCACAGCAGGAACGCCTGCGCCGCGAGCGTCCCGAAGACGGCACCGGGGACCGGGACCGCGCATGAGCTATCTCGAATATACCGTGAAGACCGTGCCCTCGGGCTGGCGCAAGGTGCTCTACCTGAACTGGCCGCTCGCGGTGGTGCTGTTCACCGTGGCCTGCATCGGCTTCCTGATGCTCTACTCGGTGGCCGGCGGATCGTTCGCGCCCTGGGCCGAGCCGCAGATGAAGCGCTTTGCCTTGGGGTTCGCCCTGATGCTGTTCATCGCGATGGTGCCGATCTGGTTCTGGCGCAACATGTCGGTGCTGGCCTACGGCATTTCCATACTGCTGCTGATCGCGGTGGAATTCGTGGGCGTCACCGGGATGGGCGCCCAGCGCTGGATCGATCTCGGCTTCATGCGGCTGCAACCTTCCGAGCTGATGAAGATCACGCTGGTGATGCTGCTGGCGGCCTATTACGACTGGCTGCCGGTGAAGAAGACCTCGCGCCCGCTCTGGGTGATGGTGCCGGTGCTGTTGGTGCTGTTGCCCACGATGCTGGTGCTGCGGCAGCCCGATCTGGGCACCGCCCTTCTGCTGGTGATCGCCGGCGGCATGGTGATGTTCGTCGCCGCCGTGCACTGGGCCTATTTCGCCGGCGTGATCGCCGCCGGGGCGGGTCTGGTGACGACCGTTTTCCAGAGCCGCGGCACCGACTGGCAATTGCTCAAGGACTACCAGTTCCGCCGGATCGACACCTTCCTGGATCCCGCATCGGACCCGCTGGGCGCGGGCTATCACATCACCCAGTCGAAGATCGCGCTGGGCTCGGGCGGCTGGACCGGGCGGGGTTTCATGCAGGGCACCCAGACCCGGCTCAACTTCCTGCCCGAAAAGCACACCGATTTCATCTTCACGACGCTCGCGGAGGAATTCGGCTTCATAGGCGGGGCCTCGCTGCTGCTGCTTTACGCGCTGGTCCTGCTGTTCTGCGTGGTCTCGGCGCTGCAGAACCGCGACCGGTTCTCCTCGATCCTGACCCTCGGCATGGCCGGAACCTTCTTCCTGTTCTTCGCGGTGAACATGTCGATGGTGATGGGGCTGGCGCCCGTGGTGGGGGTGCCGCTGCCGCTGGTCAGCTATGGCGGCTCGGCCATGCTGGTCTTGATGATCGGCTTCGGGCTGGTACAGAGCGCGCATGTCCATCGTCCGAGGTAAGCCATGACCGTCACGATCCTGTTCGCCGCCCGCGCCGATCGCTGGAAGGAATACGAGGCCCCGCTGACCCGCGCGCTGGACGCGCTGGATCTTGATTACAGGCTGGTCACCGAGGCCGCGCCCGAAACCGTCGACTACATCGTCTATGCGCCGAATTCCGACCTGCAGGACTTCACGCCCTATACCCGATGCAAGGGCGTGCTGAACCTCTGGGCCGGGGTGGAGAACGTGGTGGGCAACCCCACGCTCACCCAACCGCTGGCGCGGATGGTGGATGACGAGGGGCTGACCCAAGGAATGGTGGAATGGGTCACGGGCCATGTGCTGCGTCACCATCTGGGAATGGATGCGCATATCCTGGGCCAGGACGGCGTCTGGCGGAAGGACACCCCGCCGCTGTCGCGCGATCGCCGGGTCACGATCCTGGGCCTCGGGGTGCTGGGCGCGGCCTGCGCCCGCGCGCTGGCCGGGCTGGGCTTCGACGTCGCGGGCTGGAGCCGTAGCCCCAAGCGGATCGAGGCCGTGACGGTGTTTTCAGGCGAGGACGGGCTGGCCCTGGCGCTGGCGCGCGCCGAGATTCTGGTGCTGCTGCTGCCGCTGACGGAGCAGACGGAAAACCTGCTCGATGCCGCCCGCATCGCCGCCCTGCCCCGCGGCGCTGTCGTGATCAATCCCGGGCGCGGCGCGCTGATCCAGGATGACGCGCTGCTGGCCGCGCTTGACGCGGGCCATCTTGCCCATGCCACGCTCGACGTGTTCCGCACCGAACCGCTGCCGCCGGCACACCCGTTCTGGACCCATCGCCGCGTCACGGTCACGCCGCATATCGCCTCCGAGACCCGGCCCGACAGCGCCGCCCGCGTGATCGCGGAGAACATTCGCCGCGGCGAGGCGGGCGAGCCCTTGCTGCATCTGGTGGACCGCGACGCCGGCTATTGACGGGGGCGGCCGAACGGCGCGCCCGCGGGACAGGCAAAGGCGGGCAGCCGCCTCTCAGCGCAGGCGCGGCGGCTTGTCGGGGTCGCTGCCGGGAACCACGGGCGCGACGCGGGTCGGCGTCTCGGGCTCGGGCAGGTCGAAACGCAGGGCGCAGCGTTCCAGACGCGCCACGATGGGCTCTTCCGGCCCGAAGAAGGCAACATCCAGCGCGCCGGCCTCGACGCCCGAGAACGTAAGCGCCTCGCCCACCGCGCGGGCCAGCGCGGGTTCGGCACCCGGTGCGGCCCCCACGAAGGCCAGCATGTGCCCGCGCGCCCCGTCCGCGTAGGTGACACCCGCCAGAAGCGCCATCCGTGCCAGCCCCGCGGCGCGGGCCAGCCGTGCGTCGAGCGCCGACAGCACGGTTTCCGGCAGGCCCCGCGGCGGGTGCAGCTCATCGGGGCGGGCGGCGATCCGGGCCGGGGCCTGGGCCAAGGTCGCGGCCAGCCAGTCCACCGCCTGCGCCGGAAGCAGGATCGACGAGGGCGCCACCTCCAGATTGACCCCCATCCCGATCCCCTGCCCCGCCAGCATCCCGGCCAGCGCGCGGCCGGGCAGGGCCGCGTAGGGCGCGGGGCCTTCGGTGAAGGCGGAGAGCCGCTCCTCGCGGTCGAAGACCAGCACGAAACGGCCCTCCTCGCCCAGATCGAAGATCCGCGGCGTGACCGAATCGCCCTCGGCTTCGGTGGCCAGCAAAAGCATCAATTCACCATCGGCCAGCCGTTCGTAGAAGCGCAGCCGGTCCGTCTCGGACTCGGGCGCGGCCTGCATCGCGGCATGGGCGGCGTCGAGCGGGGTCGTCTCGGTCATTCCAGCACCTCCTTGACCCGGGCGCGCAGGACCGGCAACAGCTCGTCGGCGAACCAGGGATTTCGTTTCAGCCACGCGGTATTGCGCCAGGACGGGTGCGGCAAGGGGATCGTGCCCGGCAGATGGTCGCGCCAGGCCTGCACGGTCTGCGTGACGCCGTCGCGCGTGCCGAGGTGCCATTTCTGCGCGTGCCCGCCCACCAGCAAGGTCAGCTCCACCTCGCCCAGCGCCGCCATCAGCGGCGCGCGCCAGCTCTGCGCGCAAAGCGCCGGCGGCGGCAGGTCGGAACCGCGCGCATCGTAGCCCGGAAAGCAGAACGCCATCGGCAGGATCGCCACCCGGCTTTCATCGTAGAAGGCGGCCTCGTCGATCCCCATCCAGTCGCGCAGCCGGTCGCCGGACGGATCGGTGAAGGGCCGGCCCGAGGCATGCACCCGCGCGCCCGGCGCCTGCCCCACGATCAGCAACCGCGCCGAGGCGCGCCCCCGCAGCACGGGCCGCGGCCGATGCGCGGTCGCGGTACGGGCGAAACGTCCGGCGCAGAGGGTGCAGGCCCGGATTCGGTGCAGCAGATCTTCCATTTGGCCAAGATAGGAAACATCGCCGCTGAAACCACCGGTTGAATGTTTCCCGTATGCCGACAGTACCGCCGGAAACCTTGTCTTTATACGCGGATTCCAGACATAATGTAGCCAAGATTTCCCTCTAAGACGCAATTAAGGCAAACAGGCTAGAGGATGTCGGGCCAGACCGGCCGGAGCGGTGGATGATCGAGTTCGACAACGTCAGCAAATCCTTCTGGACCGGGACACAGCGCAAGGTGATCCTGGACCGGGTGTCCTTCCGCGTCGAGCTGGGGCGCTCGTTGGGAATCCTGGCTCCGAACGGCACCGGCAAGACCACGCTCATCAAGATGATGGCCGGCCTCGAAAAGCCCGACGAGGGCGAGATCCGGCGCAGTTGCAAGGTTTCCTTCCCGCTGGGTTTCATGGGCGGCGTGGTCTCCCGGCATTCGGCGCGCGAGAATGCCCGCTACATCGCCAAGCTTTACGGGCTGGACCCGGATTACGTCGAAGCGTTCTGCCGCTGGCTTTGCGGGCTGGAGGAATATTTCGACCAGCCGCTGGGCACCTATTCCTCGGGTATGCGCGCCCGCTTCACCTTCTCGCTGATGCTGGCGCTGGATTTCGACATCTACCTGGTAGACGAGGGAATGCCGACATCCACCGATGCCGAGTTCAACCGCAAGGCGGGCGAGATCCTGCGCGAACGGCTGCGCACCACGACGCTGGTGATCGTGTCGCACCAGCCCGAGGTTCTGGAAAAATTCGCGGCGAGCGCGGCCGTCCTGAAGGATGGCAAGCTCCATGCCTTCGATACCCTGGAAGAAGCGAAACGCCTTTATGACTATGAAACCGCGCGCTAAGAAGTTCCGCATCCGCCGCAGCGCGCCCGCGCCGCAGCCAAGCGCCACCCCGCAGGGCACGGCGCAGGCGGTGCCGCGCGCCCCGCAGCGGCCGGCACCGCAGGCACAGCCGCGCCAGGCACAGACCCCACCCGCCCAGCCACAGCGGCCGGCCGGGCCCACCCCGGGCGGGCAGCCCCGCGCCGCGGTTGCCGGCAATGCCGCCTTGCGCATGCGCGCGGAAGAGCTGGGCCGCGCCGAAGACACCGGCCGGGCCGAACCGGACCCGCAGCAGGACAGCAGCCCGCGCGAGGGCGAGGTGATGTCGGCCCGGGAAACGGGCATCTCGCGGGATATCGGCTCGATCCGCCAGGAAGGTCTGACCGGCCGCCAATTGCGCATGGCACGCCGCGTCGCGCAGAAGCACGGGCTGGCCGTGACCTCGGATTTCGACGCCGTGCGCCAGTTGCGCGCCCGCGGGATCGACCCGTTTCAACGCGCCAACATGCTGGAACTCGTCGTCGGCGATGCGGATCGCGGAGAAGTCAGCGAGGAGACCCGCCCGGCTTCGCCGATGAAACTGCCCCAGACGGTGCCCTCCGGCCGCAACCTGCCCATGCGCGAGGCGGATGGCGACCCGGCCCGCCGCCGCGCCCAAGAGATCACCAACATCCAGCGTGACATCGCCCGCCGCCGCCGGCGAAAGGCAGTGCTGCTGATCACGCGGCTGGCGTTCTTCGTGTTCCTGCCGACCCTGCTGGCCGGCTGGTATTTCTATGCCATCGCCACGCCGATGTATGCCACCAAGTCGGAATTCCTGATCCTGAAGGCCGAAAGCGGCAGTTCGGGCGGCATGGGCGGGCTGCTGTCCGGCACGCAATTCGCCACCAACCAGGATGCGATCGCCGTGCAATCCTTCCTGCAATCGAAGGACGCGATGCTGCGGCTGGATCAGGATGCGGGCTTCAAGACGCATTTTTCCCAGCCCTGGATCGACCCGATCCAGCGCCTGGACGCCGATGCCAGCAACGAGACCGCCTATTCGCTCTACCGGCGCAACGTGGAGATCGGCTACGATCCCACCGAGGGCGTGATCCGGATGGAAGTCTCGGCCGCAGATCCCGAGATCTCGGCCCAGTTCTCGCGCGCGTTGATCTCCTATGCCGAGGACCGGGTGGACAACCTGTCGCAGCGCAAGCGCGAGAACCAGGTCGCCGATGCCGAAGAGGCGCTCTCCGAAGCGGAGGCGGCCCGCCGCGACGCGCAGCAGCGGCTGGTCAAGCTGCAGCAGGAAGGCGCGATTCTCGACCCCGAGGGGCGCATCGCCGCATTGCGCGGTCAGATCAACAATATCGAGATCCAGATCCAGGAAAAGGAACTGGAATTGCAGGCGCAGCTGGACAATGCGCGCCCCAACACCGCCAAGGTGGAAGGCGCCCGCGGCGACATCCGGCGCCTCGAAAGCCTGCTGGCCCAGCTCAATTCGCGCATGACCGAGGCCAGCCAGGGCCAGGACTCGCTGGCCGAACTGGCCACGCGCATCAAGCTTGCCCAGGCCGATGTGACGACGCGCGACCTGATGCTGCAATCCGCGCTGGAACAGCTTGAACAGGCCCGGCGGGATGCCAATGCGCAGGCGCGCTATCTCACCACCAGCGTGGAGCCGGTGGTGTCGCAGGATCCCAGCTATCCGCGCGCCTTCGAGAATACCGTGCTGGCCTTCCTGGTCTTCGCCGGTATCTACCTCATGGTTTCGCTGACCGCCTCGATCCTGCGCGAGCAGGTCTCGTCCTGAGAATGAACGCCCCCTGACCGAAAGGCCTCCCGTGACACGCCCCGAGTTCCAAGTTCGCCCCAATACCTGGGATTTTCTGAGCCGCCCGATGATCGCGCCCACCGGCTTTCGCGAATATGACGCACGCTGGAAATATCCCGACGAGATCAACCTGCCCGGCGTCACCGCGCTGGGGCTGGGGCTGGGCACGCAGATGCATCGCCGGGGCATCCGGCCCGAGATCGCGGTCGGCAACGATTACCGGGACTATTCGTTGTCAATCAAGCAGGCGCTGATCCTGGGGCTGGTGCAGGCCGGCATCCGGGTGCGCGACATCGGCCCGGCGCTCAGCCCGATGGCCTATTTCGCCCAGTTCCACCTGGATGCGCCGGCGGTTGCGATGGTCACCGCCAGCCACAACCCCAATGGCTGGACCGGCGTGAAGATGGGGTTCGAGCGCCCGCTGACCCACGGCCCCGACGAGATGGCCGAGCTCAAGGAGATCGTGCTGTCGGGCCATGGCGAGCCCCGGCCGGGCGGTCAATGGGAGCGCGTCGAGGGCGTGCGCGAGGCCTATCTGGACGATCTGGCCGGCGATTTCCGAATGTCGCGCAGGTTGCGGGTGGTCTGCGCGACCGGCAATGGCACGGCCTCCGCCTTTGCGCCCGAGTTGCTGGAGCGCATCGGCGTGGAGGTGATCCCGCTGCATGCCGAGCTGGATTACCGCTTTCCGAACTACAACCCCAACCCCGAGGCGCTGGAGATGCTGCACGACATGGCCCGCGTCGTGAAGGAAACCGGCGCCGACCTGGCGCTGGGTTTCGACGGCGATGGCGATCGCTGTGGCGTGGTGGATGACGAGGGCGAGGAGATCTTCGCCGACAAGGTGGGCGTGATCATGGCACGCGACCTGTCGGCCCTGCATCCCGGTGCCACCTTCGTGGCGGATGTGAAATCCACCGGCCTCTTCGCCTCGGACCCGGTGCTGCGCGCCAACGGCGCGAAGGCGGATTACTGGAAGACCGGGCACAGCCACATGAAGCGACGGGTGAAGGAGCTGGGCGCGCTGGCGGGATTCGAGAAATCGGGACACTACTTCCTCGCCGAGCCGGTGGGCCGCGGCTACGATTGCGGGATGCGCGTGGCGGTGGAGATCTGCCGGATTCTCGACCGCAACCCGGACAAGTCGATGTCCGACCTGCGCCGAGATCTGCCGCGCACCTGGGCCACCCCCACCATGTCGCCCTATTGTGCCGATACCGAGAAATACGAGGTGCTGGCCCGGCTGGTCGAGAAACTGGAAGCCAAGGCCGCAGCCGGAGAGCGCATCGCGGACCGGGCCATCGACCAGTTGGTCACGGTGAACGGCGCGCGGGTGATCCTCGACAACGGCGCCTGGGGCTTGGTGCGGGCCAGCTCGAACACGCCGAACCTGGTGGTGGTCTGCGAAAGCCCCGAGAGCGAGGCCGAGATGCGCGCCATATTCGCCGATCTCGACGCGGTGATCCGCAGCGAGCCGGCGGTGGGCGACTACGACCAGACGATCTGAAACCGGGCCGGGCGACGCAGAGGGGCGCGAGGCGCAAGGCGCCTCGCCGCGCCCCGTCCCGTCGCGGAAACAGGGCGCCGCGCGATGCTGCGACGCGGCAGAGACCCCGTGACAAGCGACCGGCCGCCTCCTATAACGCGCGCGAGTTTGTGAAACCCGCCGAACAAGGGACGAGACGACATGACCGTGCAGGTTTTCGGCCACAAGGCCCCCGATACCGATTCCACCGGCTCCCCCATCATCTGGGCCTGGTACCTCAAGGAAATCGAAGGCGTGGACGCGGTGCCGCGGCTGCTGGGCGAGCCCAATACCGAGGCCGCCTTCATGCTGGAGCGCTGGTCGCTCGACAAGCCGCAGATCATCGACGGGGTCGAAGACGGCGCGCCGGTGGTGATCGTGGACACCAACAACCCGGCCGAACTGCCCGAAGGCATCAACGCCGCCGATATCCGCGCCATCATCGACCACCACAAGCTGGTGGGCGGGATCGAGACCCGCGGCCCGATCGACATCACCATTCGTCCGCTGGCCTGCACCGCGACCATCATGATCGACCTGATGGGCGATCATGCCGCCGCGATGCCCGACGCGATCAAGGGCGCGGCACTGTCCTGCATCCTGTCCGACACGCTGGAATTCCGCAGCCCGACCACCACGCCTCATGACCGCGCCGTGGCCGAGAAGCTGGCGGGCGAACTGGAAATCTCGATCCCGGACTACGCCGCCGAGATGTTCGCCGCGAAATCCGATGTCTCGGCCTTCTCCGAGGCAGAGCTGCTGCGGATGGATTCCAAGGCCTACGAGGTGGGCGGCACGAAATTCCGCGTGAGCGTGCTGGAAACCACCAGCCCCGCCGCCGTGCTGGCGCGCAAGCCCGGGCTGGTCGCGGCGATGGAGACCGTCGCCGCCGAGGACGGGGTGGATCAGGTGCTGCTGTTCGTCGTCGACATCCTGAACGAGCAGTCCACCCTGCTGGTGCCCAACGCCCTGGTGAAGACCGTTGCCGAAAAGAGCTTCGGCGCCACGGTCGAGGGCGACGAGGTGATCCTGCCGGGCGTGGTCAGCCGGAAGAAGCAGATCATCCCCAACCTGAAGGTCTGACCTTGCCCCTTGCCGGCCGATGACGCGGCGCCGGGGATGTCCCCCGGCTCGGTCTCGGTCGGTCCCCCCTGCCCAGCGAAAGGCCCGCCATGACCCGTATCATCGAAACCCTCGCGGAGGTCTCCGATCGCTACGAGGCGATGTTCGTCGACCTCTGGGGCTGCGTGCATGACGGTGTGCGCGCCCTGCCCGACGCGGTCGCGGCGCTGCAGGCCTATCGGCAGGCCGGCGGCACGGTGGTCCTGGTGACGAACTCGCCGAAGCCCCGCGCCCGGGTGGAACGTCAGCTGGTGAAATTCGGCGTGCCCGAGGATGCCTGGGACACCATCGCCACCAGCGGCGACAGCGCGCGCGCCGCGATGTACCAGGGCGCCGTGGGCCGGAAGGTATTCCATATCGGCGAGCCGCATGACGAACCCTTTTTCGAGCCTCTGGCGCTGATCGAGACCCCGGTGGAGGTAAGCCGGGTGCCTCTGCGCCAGGCCGAAGGAATCGTCTGCACCGGCCCGTTCGACCCGCTGGCGGACCCCGCCGTGCTGCGGCCCGACCTGCTTTACGCCAAGCAGCAGGGGCTGAAGCTGCTCTGCGCCAATCCCGACATCGTGGTGGATCGGGGCGAGGAACGCGAATGGTGCGCGGGCGCGGTGGCGCGGCTCTATACCGAGATGGGCGGCGAAAGTCTCTATTTCGGCAAGCCGCACCCGCCGATCTACGATCTGGCGCGCCGCCGGCTCGCGGCACTGGGGCGCGACGTGCCGACCCAGTCCGTGCTGGCGATCGGGGATGGCGCGCAGACCGATATCCGGGGCGCCATGGGCGAGGATATCGATTCCCTCTTCATCTCGGGCGGGCTTGCCCAGCAGGAGACGAAGACACGCGGCCAGCCCGATCCGGACGCCCTGCGCGACTATCTGGCGCGGGAGCAGGTGGCGCCGACCTATGCGATCGGGCATCTGCGCTGAAATCAGCTCTTGCTTTTCTGCACGCGCGAAGTAATAAAATTACCCGACAGGGCGCATTGGCGCCCGATTGTTTCGGAGCACTGTGGAGGGCCGGATGTTGGACAACCTGCCGCGCGGCACGATCTGCATCGAGGATATCGAGATGGGCATGACCCGTCATCTGCGGAAGGTGGTAACCGACGCGGATATCGAGATGTTCGCCGAGATCTCGACCGACCGGAACCCGGTTCATCTCGACGACGATTACGCGCAGGACACCATTTTCGAGGGCCGCATCGCCCATGGCATGCTGACGGCGGGGCTGATCTCGGCGGTGATCGGTGAACAGCTCCCCGGGCATGGCACCGTCTACATGGGCCAGACGCTGAAATTCCTTGGCCCCGTGCGCCCCGGCGACATGGTCTTCGCAGAGGTCGAGGTGATCGACATCGACCACGCCAGGCGACGGGTCAAGCTCGATTGCCGCTGCGAGGTGGATGGCAAGAAGGTGCTGATCGGCGAGGCCACGGTGCTCGCCCCCTCTCGCAAGTTCGACTGACCCGCACGGCGGCTTGCACCTGCCCGCGACGGGCGCTAGGTGAGCGCCATGCGCATCGTCCGGGACCATCTGTTCGCCACGCCGGAAGATCGCGGCGCCATAGCCGCGATCGGAAATTTCGATGGCGTGCATCGCGGCCATCTTTCGGTGATCGACGCGGCCCGGGCCGAGGCGCACCGGCTGGACGGGGCGCTTGGCGTGCTCACCTTCGAGCCGCATCCGCGCCAGTACTTCTTTCCCGACGCGCCCGCCTTTCGCCTCACCGGCCCCGAAGCGCGAGCCAGCCGTCTGGCCAAGCTGGGCGTGGATATTCTCTACGAGTTGAATTTCAACGCGGCCCTCGCCGCGCTCGCCCCGTTCGACTTCGCCCGCGAGGTGATCCATGACGGGCTCGGCCTGCGGCACGTGGTGACCGGTGCCGACTTCCGCTTCGGCAAGGACCGGACAGGCGATGTCGCCGCGCTGGACCGTTTCGGCCGCGAACTGGGCTTCGGCGTCACCGTCGCGCCAATGGTGGCCGAGGAAGGCATGCGGGTCTCTTCCACCGCGATCCGGCAGGCCCTGTCCGAGGGCCGTCCGCGCGACGCCGCGGCCCAGCTGGGGCACTGGCACCGCATCGAAGGCCCGGTGATCGGCGGCGAGCAGCGCGGCCGCGAACTTGGCTATCCCACCGCCAACATGTCGATCGACGGGCTGCATCCACCGCGTTTCGGCGTCTATGCCGTGCTGGTGGATGTCGTCGACGGCCCGCACCAGGGCCATTATCATGGCGCGGCCTCGATCGGCGTCAGACCGATGTTCGGCGAGAACCGGGCCAATCTGGTAACCTTCCTTTTCGATTTCTCCGGCGATCTCTACGGCACGCATCTTTCGGTGGCGCTGATCGAGTTCCTGCGCCCCGAGGAAAAATTCGACAGCCTTCCGGCCCTCGTCGACCAGATGGATGCGGATTGCGCGCAGGCCCGCGCCATCCTGGGCGCGCTGTGAGCCGCGATCCGATCGACCGCTCGGGCCTCGCCCCCCGCTACTGGGAGCACACGCCGCTCGACCGGATGACCCCGGCCCAGTGGGAGGCGCTCTGCGACGGTTGCGGCAAATGCTGCCTCAACAAGCTCGAAGACGAGGAGACCGGCGAGGTCGCGCTCACCCGCGTGGCCTGCCGGCTGTTCGACGACTCCACCTGCCGCTGCGGCCAGTACGAAACGCGCCACCAGTTCGTGCCCGACTGCATCGTGCTGACACCCGCCACCATTCCCCTTCATCTCTACTGGCTGCCGCAGACCTGCGCCTACCGGCTGATCCACGAGGGCCGCCCGCTTTACGACTGGCACCCGCTGATCTCGGGCGATCCCGGGACGGTGCATGCCGCCGGCGTGTCGGTGCGCGACGCCACGGTGCCCGAGTTCGAAGTGCCCGAAGAGGACTGGGAAGACCACATCATCGAGGAGCCCATCTGATGCATCTTGCCTCCGACAATACCGGCCCCGCGCATCCGCAGGTCATGCAGGCGATGCTGGCCGCGAACCAGGGCTATGCCATGCCATATGGCGCCGATCCGCTGATGGAACAGGTGCGCGCACGGCTGCGCGAGATCTTCGAGGCGCCGGAGGCGGCGGTCTACCTGGTGGCCACCGGCACTGCGGCCAACGCGCTGGCGCTGGCCACGCTGGGCCAGCCCTGGCAGACGGTATTCTGCACCCCTGTCGCCCATATCCAGGAAGACGAGTGCAACGCGCCGGAATTCTATACCGGCGGCGCCAAGCTGACCCTGGTGGGCAGCGGCGACCGGATGACGCCGGAGGCGCTCTCCGCCGCGATCGCGCGCGAGGAAAGCCGCGGCGTGCATGGCCCCCAGCGCGGCCCGGTGTCCATCACCCAGGTGACCGAGCGCGGCGGCGTCTATACCACGGCCCAGATCGCCGCCCTGTCGGAGGTCGCTCGCGGCTATGGACTGCCGGTGCATCTTGACGGTGCGCGCTTCGCCAACGCGCTGGAGTCGCTGGGCTGCAGCCCGGCCGAGATGACCTGGAAATCCGGGGTGGATGCGGTGAGTTTCGGCGCCACGAAGAACGGGTGCCCCGGGGTGGAGGCCGTCATCTTCTTCGACCCGGCCCATGCCCGGGAATTCGAGTACCGCCGCAAGCGTGGCGCGCACCTGTTTTCCAAGCACCGCTACTTGTCGGCCCAGATGGCCGCCTACCTGGAAGGCGATCTCTGGCGCCAGAGCGCCCGGCAGGCCAATGCCGCCTGCGCCCGCCTTGCCGCCGGGCTTGACGGGGTGCCGGGGCTCACCCTGCTGAATCCGCCTGTGGCCAACATCCTGTTCGCCACCTTTCCACGCGCGGCCCATCGCCGCCTGCACGCGGCCGGCGCGCAATACTACCTCTGGGAGGGCACGCTGGAGGGGGACGACCCGGACGAGCCCCTCGTCGCGAGGATGGTCTGCGACTGGTCCATCACCGACGAGGAGATCGACCGCTTCGTCGCGATCGTGCGGGACCGGGCCTGAGCGCCCGCCGAGCGGCCGATCGCGATCGAGGCTCGGGCCGGGCCTCGCCATCGAAACCCCGCGAAGGCGATGGAGGGGCCATGGAGTTCTCCGCCGACAGCACGGAGCGGCCAGACGAGATCATCGCCCTCTTCGAGGCGACCTTCAGCGAGGCCGAAGGCGCCGAGGAAGGCCGCCTTGTCGGAAAGCTCGCCAAGGACCTTCTGGAAACGACAGCGGAGGACGATCTGCTCGTCTTCACGGCCCGGGAGGACGATGCGCTCGCCGGAGTCATCATCTTCTCGCGGCTGGTCTATCCGCAGGATGCGCGCAGCGTGTTCCTTCTTTCTCCCGTCGCGGTCGAGAGCAGCCGGCAGGGCCAGGGATTGGGGCAGGCGCTGCTGAAGCACGGCCTCGCAGGACTGCGGGCCCGGGGGGTGGACGTGGCGATCACGTATGGCAACCCGGACTATTACGGCAAGGTCGGGTTCAGGCCGATCGGAGAAGACACGGCGCAGCCGCCGCAGCCATTGCGGCAGCCCGAAGGGTGGCTGGCGCAATCCCTGACCGGCCGACCTCTCGATCCGCTGAAGGGCCCCGCGCGCTGCGTATCGGCATTCGACGACCCCGACTACTGGTAGCGCGGTTCCGCAGCGGCGCGCGGCCTGTCCGTCAGTAGGAATACTCGGCGTAGATCCGGCTGAGATCGCCGTTCCAGTCGCCCTTGTAGCGTTCGAGGAGTTCGTCGGCCGGCACGGTTCCGCTGTCCACGCTTTCCTTCAGCGCGTTCAGGAAATGCGTCTCGTCGGGCAACAGACCTCCCGCGCCCGGCCGGGCGCGGGCCTTCAGCCCCGCCTCGGCGATCTCCAGCACCTGGCGCGCCAGATCGTGCATGTGGATCTCTCCGACCCGGGCCTGCAATCCCTGATCTGCGGCGGCGATGCGCAGCGCCTCGCGTTGCGCCGCGTCCCAGCCCTTCACCAGATCCCATGCCGCGTCCAGCGCCTCCTGCTCGTAGGTCAGGCCGACCCAAAGCGCGGGCAGCGCGCAGAGCCGGCGCCACGGACCGCCATCGGCCCCGCGCATCTCGATGAATTTCTTGATCCGCGCTTCGGGGAAGATCGTGGTCAGGTGATCGGCCCAGTCCGAAAGCGTTGGCGTCTCGCCCGGCAGGGCAGGCAGGTCGCCCTTCAGGAAGTCGCGGAAGGACTGGCCCAGCGCGTCGATGTACCGACCGTCGCGATAGACGAAATACATCGGCACATCGAGCGCGTAGTCCGCCCAGGCCTCGAAACCGAACCCCTCGTCGAACACGAAGGGCAGCATCCCGGTGCGCGCGTCGTCCAGATCGCGCCAGACCCGGCTGCGCCAGGACTTGTAGCCGGTCGGCCGCCCCTCGAAGAAGGGCGAATTGGCGAACAGCGCCGTGGCGACCGGCTGCAGCGCAAGCGCCACCCGCAGCTTCTGCACCATGTCCGCCTCGGAGGAGAAATCCAGGTTCACCTGCACCGTGCAGGTGCGGTACATCATCGATTTGCCCATGGTGCCGACGCGATCCATGTAGTCGGTCATGAGCTTGTAGCGGCCCTTGGGCATGCGCGGCATGTCGTCATGTGACCACTCCGGCGCCGCGCCCAGCCCGATGAAGCCCACGCCCAGCGCGTCGGAAATATCCTTCACATCGGCCAGATGGGCGTTCACCTCGTCGCAGGTCTCGTGGATCGTCTCCAGCGGCGCGCCGGACAGTTCCAGCTGTCCGCCCGGTTCCAGGCTGACATTCGCGCCGTCCTTGGTCAGGCCGATGAGCTTGCCGGCCTCCTCCAGCGGGGCCCAGCCGTGGCGGTCGCGCAGCCCTTCCAGCACCGCGAGGATGGACCGCTCGCCCTCGTAGGGCAGCGGGCGGTGAGTATCGCGGCAATAGCCGAATTTCTCGTGTTCGGTTCCAATGCGCCAATCCGCCTTCGGCTTGCAGCCCGATTCGAGATATTCCGCGAGTTGCTCGTGGCGCTCGATCGGGCCGCCGCCGGACTGGGGAATGGACATCTGGGGAACTCCGGTCTGTTCGGCTTCGTGGGGCACAGGGATGCGGCGAAACGCCGGAAGTGTCAATGCAGCCGGGGCCGCCGCGCGATGCTGTCGGGATGCTCCCAGATCACGACGGGGTGAGCCCCGCCCGCGCGCAATTCCTGCAGCATATGCTCGGTGCGGATGCCGGGCAGAGCGGCGAACACGTCGAACAGCGCCTCGGCGCCTTCGGCATTGACCGGGATCTCCAGCGGCGGCGCCTCGGGCTGCACCAGCACCCAGGATGGCGGGCGGCGGGACGGGTCGAGGCGCAGCTCGGCAAGCTCGGACAGGGCGACGACGCCGCCGGTCTGCGGACCGAAATAGGCGATGCGTCCTTCCACCACCTCGACCAGCCCGGGCCCGCCGCCCCCGGCCTGGAAGCGGAGGCGCTGAAGGCCCGAAATCACCAGCGCCACGCCCGCCGCCAGCACCGCCCAGCCGACCCAGCCCAGCAGCCCCCCCGCGCCGGCGATCCACCACAGGCCCAGCGCGCCGACCGCAAGCCCGATCAGGACGCCCTGCCAGCGACGCAACAGGGCCAGCGCCTCGGGGCGGATCATCGCCAGTCTCCCAGCCGCGCCTGCCACAGCGCCAGCGCCGCCACGGCGGCGGTGTCGGCGCGCAGGATGCGCGGGCCGAGCGCCACCGGATGGGCGAAGGGCAGACCGGACAAGCGCGCGCGCTCGGTCTCGGAGAACCCGCCCTCCGGGCCGATCAGGATGGCCCAGGGCCCGCTTGCGGCGTCCGTGCGCGCAGGCAGGCGCTGGCCGGGGCCCGAGTGGCCCGGCGCGGCCGCCGCCAGCCGCTCGTCACAGAACATCAGCCGCCGGTCCTCGGCCCATTCCGCGAGCACCCGGTCGAGCCTGGCCAGCCCCGTCACCTCGGGCACCCAGGTCGCGCCGCATTGCTCGGCCGCCTCGCGCGCATGGGCCTGCAGCCGGTCCTGCCGGACCCGCTCGGCATTGGTGAAGTCGGTCTGCACCGGGAGAAGCCGGGCCGCGCCCATCTCCACCGCCTTCTCGACGATGAAATCGGTGCGGGCCTTCTTGACCGGTGCGAAGAGCAGCCACAGGTCGGGCGGCGCGCCCTGCGGTGCCGTCTGCGACTCGCACTCCAGCAGCCCGCCGCGCTTGTCGGCGCGCGCCACGCGCGCGGCCCATTCGCCGTCCCGACCGTTGAACAGAAGCAGCTCGGCGCCCTCCGCCAGCCGCATCACCCCGAACAGGTAATGCGCCTGGTCGCGGTCCAGAGGAACCGTTTGCCCCGCCCCCAGCGGGTGATCTACACAGAGCCGGACCAAGGATGCCATGGGGCCTCAATATGCCGGATCAGCCGATGACGCCAGACCAGCCGGGAACGATCGCCGACGCGGTGAAGGGCAACTGGGTGGACCGGCGCGCCCCTGCCGCGACGCGGCCCTTTCTGCGGCTCAGCCGGTTGGACCGCCCGATCGGCACCTGGCTGCTGCTGCTGCCGTGCTGGTGGGGGCTGCTGCTGGCGATGCTGCATACCGGCAATGCCGTCTGGCACGATCTCTGGATCTTCGCAGGCTGCGGGATCGGCGCGATCCTGATGCGGGGCGCGGGCTGCACCTGGAACGACATCACCGACCGCGACATCGACGGCAGCGTGGCGCGCACCGCCGCGCGGCCCATCCCCTCGGGCCAGGTCAGCGTACGGGGCGCCGTGATCTGGATGTGCGCGCAATCGCTGCTGGCCTTCGCCATCCTGCTGACCTTCAAACCCGCCGCCATCGCCATGGGAATCCTCGCCCTGCTGCCGGTGGCCGTCTATCCTTTTGCCAAGCGATTCACCTGGTGGCCGCAGGTCTTCCTGGGCTTCGCCTTCAACTGGGGCGCGCTGCTGGCCTGGACGGCCCATACCGGCAGCCTGGGCTGGCAGCCGGTGGTGCTTTACGCGGCGGGCATGGCCTGGACACTGTTCTACGACACGATCTACGCCCACCAGGATCGCGAGGATGACGCGCTGATCGGGGTGAAATCCACCGCGCGCCTGTTCGGCGCGCGAACGCCGCTCTGGCTGCGGCGCTTCCTGGTGATCTCGGTCACGCTGATGGGGGTGGCGATCCTGGGCGCGGTGCCCTGGGACAACCCGCTGGCGCTGGTGCTGGCACTGGGCGGAGCGATGGCTTTCGGCTGGCACATGGTCTGGCAGATGGTCCGGCTGAAACTGGACGACAACGATCGCCTGCTGATGCTGTTCCGCTCGAACCGGGATGCGGGATTGCTGCCTGTGCTGTTTTTCGCCGCAGCCGTCGCGCTCTGATTGCAACACAAGCGGCCACGGCGTATCACGAGCCCGGCTTCAATCAGGCAGTGGACGCTCATGCGCCTTTCCTCCATCGGCCTTCCCCTGGCCGCCTTCACCGCCGCCGCGCTGTGCGCCGCAGTGGCCGCCGCCTTCTCGGTGGACCTGATCGAAGACAGTTCCGAGGCCGCCGTGCGCGAGGAACTCGCTCATGCCGGGATCGACTGGGCGGAGGTGGATGCGAACGGCCTGCAACTCTACCTGATCGGCACGGCCCCGGACGAGGCGCAGCGATTCGAGGCCCTGTCGACCGCGGGCAAGGTGGTGGACGCAGCGCGGGTCATCGACGAGATCAACGTCTCCGAAGCGGCCGAACTGGCCCCGCCCCGGTTTTCCATCGAGATCCTCCGCAACGACACCACGCTGTCGCTGATCGGACTGATCCCCGCCGCCACCGACCGCGAAAAGCTGCTGGACCGGGTGCGCCGGATCGCCGGGGAGGCGCCGGTCTCGGACCTGATGGAGACCGCCGATCACGCGGCCGCCGAGGGCTGGGAGACCGCGCTCGACTTTGCCTTGGTCGCGCTGGAACGCTTGCCGCGCTCGAAGATCTCGGTCGAAAGCGGCGGCGTCGCCGTAACCGCGATGAGCGACAGCGCGGAAGATCGCCGTCGGCTGGAAGACGAGCTGACGCGCCGTGCGCCCGGTGCATTGCGGCTCTCGCTCGATATCTCGGCGCCGCGCCCGGTGATCTCTCCGTTCACGCTGCGGTTCCTGATCGACGACGAAGGCGCGCGGTTCGACGCCTGCTCCGCGGGCTCCGAAGAGGGGCGCGAGCGGATCCTGCGCGCGGCCGCCGCCGCCGGGCTCGAGGGCGCGGCGGAATGTCGGATCGGCCTCGGCGTGCCCTCCGCGACCTGGCCGGAGGCGGTGGAGCTGGCTCTGGCCGCGCTGGCCGAACTCGGCGGCGCCTCGGTCACCTTCTCGGATGCCGACATCACCCTGATCGCCCCCGAGGACACGTCGCAGGCCCTGTTCGACCGCGTCATGGGCGACCTGGAGGCCACGCTGCCCGACATCTTCTCGCTGCACGCGGTCCTGCCCCGGCCCGAGGCCGACTCCGGCTCGTCGAGCCCGCCGGAATTCATCGCCACCCGCAGCCCGGAAGGGCTGGTGCAGCTGCGCGGCCGGCTGCGAAGCGAGACCGCCCGCACGCTGGCCGACAGTTTCGCCCGCGCCCGGTTCGGCAGCGAGGCGGTTCATACCGCCGCGCGGATCGAGGAAAGCCTGCCCGAAAGCTGGCAGATCAGGGTTCTGGCCGGTCTCGACGCGCTGGCGCAGCTGTCGAACGGCGCCGTTCTGGTGACGTCCGACACGGTGACCGTGACCGGAGATACCGGCAACGCGGAGGCCAGCGACGAGATCGCCAGGCTGCTGGCCGAGAAACTGGGCGAGGCGGAGGATTTCTCCATCGACGTGGCCTATCGCGAAGATCTCGATCCGCTGGCAGCGAAACCCACGCCGGAGGAATGCGAGGCGCAGATCGCGGCGATCCTGGAAGAGCGCAAGATCAACTTCGAGCCCGGCTCGGCCACCCCGGACAGCGCCGCGCGGCTGATCCTGGACGATCTGGCCGACATCCTGAAGGAATGCGGCCAGATCCGCCTCGAGATCGGCGGGCATACCGACAGCCAGGGCCGCGAAACCATGAACCAGGAGCTCAGCCAGGCCCGCGCCCAGGCGGTGCTCAATGCGCTGCGCGACCGGCGGGTGCTGACCTCCAGCTTCACCGCGAAGGGGTATGGCGAAACCCGGCCGATCGCCGACAACGATACCGAGGAAGGGCGCGAGGCCAACCGCCGCATCGAGTTCCGGCTGATCCGCCCCGAACCTCTCGCCGAGACGCTCACCACTCTTGAAAGCCTCGCCGAAGAGGGCGAAGAAGACGAGGGCACGGAGGCACGGGAGAGCGGCGATGAACAGAACTGAATTCGTGATCGTCACGGCGATCATCCTGTTCGTCGCCTTTTGCGTGGGCTGGTTCGCGCATTGGCTGGTACATCGCTTCACCCGCGT
This sequence comes from Paracoccaceae bacterium, assembly GCA_046541255.1. Classification (GTDB taxonomy): domain Bacteria; phylum Pseudomonadota; class Alphaproteobacteria; order Rhodobacterales; family Rhodobacteraceae; genus Rhodosalinus. The sequence goes on from JBKHDP010000005.1 coordinate 24,644, forward strand.
CTCGAAGGCGGATATGGGCGAGCTGGAACGCATGGCGCAGGAATTGCACGAGGCCGAGGAAACGCGCGACCAGGCGATCACCTACATGCAGCAGCGCGAAGCCGAACTGACCAACCAGATCGCCCAGACCGAAGCCGAACTGGCCGCCGCGATGGAAGGGCTGCGTGACGCGCGCCACGAGGCGGAAGAGATGCGCAGCAAGCTTGAGCGGATGCAGGCGGGTTGAACGGCGCCGCAGAACGCCGCACCGGGCGCCGCCACCCTGCCCCGGCGGGGCCGGGCCCTACCAGCGGCCGAGCGCCGCCTCGTCCTCGTCCCTCGCCGCGACCCAGGCGGCCCCGTCGCGGGTGATCTCGCGCTTCCAGAAGGGCGCACGGGATTTGAGGTAGTCCATCAGGAACTCAGCCGCCTCGAAGGCCTCGCGCCGATGCCGGGCCGCGGTGGCGACCATCATGATCGGCTCGCCCGGCCCCATCCGTCCATGGCGATGGATCACCAGAACGTCGCCCAGATGCCAGCGCTCGCGCGCCTGGGCCGCGATCTCCTGCAACGCCTTTTCGGTCATGCCGGGATAATGCTCGATCTCCATTGCCTCCAGATCGCCCGCCGCGCTGTCGCGCACCAGGCCGCTGAAGGTCACCACCGCGCCCTGGCCCTGCAACCCGTCGGCGAACGCTTGCGCCTCTGCGCCGAAATCGAAGGCCGCCTGCTGCACCGCGATGCGCATCTCAGCCCCCGGTCATCGGCGGGAAGAACGCCACCTCGCGCGCGCCGGCAAGCGATGCGTCGAAATCCGTCAGCTCCTGATCCACCGCCACACGCAGGGCGGAGAGATCGGCAAAGGCGGCGGCGTAGCGTTCCTCGCGCGCGCGCAGTTCCTCCACCAGATCCGCCACCGTGGCCGCGCCGGTTTCCACCCGCTCCTTCGGCAGTCCGATGCGTTCGCGCACCCATGCGAAATAGAGAACATCCATGGCCTTCAATCCTTCAGGTAGGGGATTGCCTTGCGGAAGTAATCCCAGCCCGTCACGAAGGTAAGTGCGGCGGCCAGCCATAGCAACGCAAGCCCGGCATAGCCCGACCAAACCATGCCTGATTGTTTCCATCGCAGGCCGGCCAGATCCTCTTCCTGTCCTTTCAGGATAGCCTCCACCAGCGCCGCATCCATCCCCTGAACCGACAATCCGAGATAGTGCTCGAACACGCCCTGCGCGAAAAGCACGGCAATCGCCACCATCTGCACCGTCGTCTTCCACTTGGCCAGCTTCGTGACCTTCAATGTCCCGGCGGTGTCGCCCAGGAATTCGCGCAAGCCCGAGACGAAGACCTCGCGGAACAGGATCACGGTGGCGGGCAGGACAAGCCAGGGAGAGTAGCTGGAATAGCCCACGATCACCATCAGGGCGATCACCACCATCGCCTTGTCGGCAATCGGGTCAAGCATCGCGCCCAGCCTGGTTTCCTGCTTCCAGCTTCGCGCCAGATAGCCGTCCACCCAGTCGGTCAGCGCCGCGCCGACAAAGAGCACCAATGCGAACCAATCCGCCCAGGGCCGGTTGAAATAAAGGAACATGATCGCCACGCCGGGCGCGGCCAGAAGGCGCAGGGCGGTCAGGATATTGGGAAGCGTCCAGGTCATGCGGGCTGCATATCGCGGATGCCGGGTCGGGGGAAGACGGGTCGCGCCTCAGCCCAGTTCGGACAGGCGGGGCGGATCGGCGCCCGGACGGGTGACGGAGCGCGCCGCGACCCGGCTGGCAAAGCCCAGTGCCGCCGTCAGAGCCGCGCGATCCAGCGCCGGCAGCGCGGCCCGGGTGAGCCAACCCTCGCGGCGCAGCCAGCTCAGCAACCCGGCCGCGAAGGCATCACCCGCGCCGACAGTGTCGGCCACCGGAACCACCGGGGCAGGTACCCGCGCCTGCGCTTCCGCCGTCGCGCCCCGCGCGCCCGCAGCACCCTCGGTCAGCACCACCAGCCCGGCACCGCATTCCAGCAGCCGGCGCATCCCCGCGGCCGGATCGCCCGGGCAGAGCCAGGCCATGTCCTCGTCCGACAGTTTCACGATGTCGGCCAGCGCCGCCATGCGCCAGAGCCGGGCGCGATAATCCTCCGGGTTCTCGACAGCAGGCGGACGGATATTGGGATCGAGCAGCATCACGCGGGCCCCGGCCTCGCGGCGCGCCAGCGCCTCGAAGGCCGTGCCGCAGGGCTCGGCCGCAAGGCTGATCCCGCCGAAGGCCAGCGCCGTGGCCGAGGACGGCAGCGCGGGCATGTCCTCCGGGCGCAACAGGCGCCCTGCGCTGCCCTGGTCTGCGAAACTGTAGGCCGGAGGCTCGCCCTCCTCGACCAGCGCGCGCGTCGTCGGGCCCTCGCGCAGCGGACAGAGATCGATCGACACGCCCTCTGCCCGGGCGCGGCCGCGTAGCAGATCGCCATGCGAATCGGTGGACAGCCCCGCCACCAGCCCGGCGGGCTGATCGAGCCGGGCCAGGGCGACGGCAAGGTTGAACGCCGCGCCGCCGGGCACCACGCGGGGGCCCGGCGCGCCGTCCGGGCGAGGCGATGTCAGCACGTCCACCAGCGCCTCGCCGCAGGCCAGGATCATCGGCGGGTCAGGCTTCGGCCGCCACCACGATCACCTCGACGCGGTAGTCGGGTGTCGCGAGCCTGGCCTCTCCCGTGGCGCGGGCAGGGGCATGGCCTTCCGGCACCCAGGCGTCCCAGACGGCGTTCATCTCGGCGAAATCGTCCATGCTGGCCAGCCAGATGGTGGCCTGCAGGATGCGCGTCTTGTCCGAGCCGGCCTCGGCCAGCAGCGCGTCCACCTGCGCAAGGCAGGCCCGGGTCTGGTCGGTCACGCTCTCTCCCGGCGCGCCGACCTGGCCGGCGAGGTAGATCGTGCCGTTGTGGCGCACGATCTGGCTCATGCGCTGATTGGTGTGGTGGCGTGTGATGTCGCTCATGGCGCTGTCTCTCCTGATGGGGTGTCCCGCCTCTCCCTAGCCTGCGTGGTTCAGGCGGAAAAGCCCGCAAGCGCGCTGGTCAGGTTGGGGCCAAGGTCGTCGGACAGATAGCCGCCCTCCTGCACGAACAGCGTGGGCAGGCCCAGCCCCGCGATGGCCCCGGTGATCCGGCCGAAGCCCGTGGTGGTCACGGCCAGGCCCTGGAACGGGTCGTTCACATGCGCATCGAGGCCCAGCGCCACCACCAGCGCATCGCAGCCGAAGGCCTCTATCCGCGCCAATGCGGTGTCCAGCGTCTTCAGATAGGCGTCGTCTCCGGTGCCACGCGGCAGCGGCAGGTTGAGATTGGCCCCCAGCCCTTCGGCCGCGCCGCGCTCCTGCGCGTGGCCCCAGAAGAACGGGTAGAAGCGTTCCGGGTCCGCGTGGATCGAAATCGTCAGCACGTCGCCGCGCCCGTAGAACATGCCCTGCGTGCCGTTGCCGTGATGCACGTCCACATCGAGGATCGCGGGGCGCCGGCCGGCGCGGCGCAGGTGCTCTGCCGCGATGCCGGAGTTGTTCAGAAAGCAGAACCCCCCCGCGAGATCGGCGAAGGCATGATGGCCCGGCGGGCGGCTGAGCGCATAGGCGGCGCGCTCTCCGCCCAGGATCAGGCCGGCCGCCGTCAGTGCCGTTTGCGCCGACCAGTAGGCCGCCTCCCAGGTGCCCTCGGCGATCGGGCAGGCGGTGTCGGCCTGGTGCCAGCCGGCCTGGCCGACCGCCGATTTCGGATAGCCGTCGCTTCGGCTGGCGGGGTGGATATTCGGGATCACCTCGTCGCCCGCGCCCTCGATCCGGCGCCAGCGGGTATAGATCGTGCGCAGGAAATGCAGATACTCGGCGGAATGCACCGCGGCCAGCGGCCCCATCCCGTGATCGGCGGGCGCCTCGAACACGCAGCCCGCCGCCTCGGCCGCCGCCTTCAGGCGGTTGATCCGCTCGGGCTGCTCGGGGCTGGGCAGGCGGGTGCCGTTGGCCATGAAGAATTGCGGGTCGTGCTTCCATTGCCGCGCGTCGAAAACCGCTTTCATGCTTCTCCTTCCAGGGCCTTCAGCCCTGCTTCTTCCAGGATCATCCGTGTCTGCCCGGTCATCGGCCGGAACCCCAGCCGGGCGTAAAAGGCACGCGCGCGGTGGCTGTCCTCGTAGACCGCCAGCGTGAGGAACCCTGCCCCCCATTGCGCCCGCGCATCGCGCGCCGCCGCCGCTAGCAGGCGCCGGCCCAACCCCGAACCGCGCGCCGCCTCGGCAACCCAGAGATCCGAGACATAGAGGCCCGCACCCCCCGCGACGGTGGAGAAGACCGGCGAGTAGAGCACCACTCCGCCGGGCGGCGCGCCCGATCCGGCCAGTTGCGCGCGAAAGGGCGGAACCGGCCCCGCCATCGCCTGCGCGAGCTCCTCCGCGGTCGCCCGATGGGCATCGCCCAGATCGGCCGAAAGCCGTTCCAGACCCGCGCCCAACGCCGCGGCGTCGGGCGGGGTGGCGATGCGAATGCCCCATGCCGCCATGTTCAGATCGCCGTCCTGTCCGCGCCCTTCAGCCCCAGCATGGCGCGGGCCTCGGCGGGGGTTGCGGGGATGCGGCCCAATTCCTCGACGATGCGGCGGATCTTTCCCACCTGCTCGGCATTGGACCGCGCCAGCTGACCGCGCCCTATGGTGAGGCTGTCCTCCAGCCCGACGCGCACATGCCCGCCCAACGCCGCCGCCATCGTGGCGAAGGGCATCTGGTGGCGGCCCGCGGCCAGCACGGAAAAGGTGTATTCGTCGCCGAACAGCTTGTCGGCCATGCGTTTCATGTGGTGCAGGTTCTCGGGATCGGCGCCGATGCCTCCCAGCACGCCGAAGACGAACTGGATGAAGAAGGGCGGCTTCACCATCCCGCGATCCGCGAAATGGCGCAGCATGTAGAGATGGCCCACATCATAGCACTCGAACTCGAACCGCGCGCCGCGCTGTGTGCCCAGCTCGGTCAGCACATGGGCGATGTCGCGGGGGGTGTTCTTGAACACCAGGTCGTCCGAGCCGCGCAGGAAGGGCTCTTCCCAGTCATGGGCCCAGCTTTCGATCCGGTCGGCCGCCGGGTACAGCGCGAAATTCATCGTGCCCATGTTCAGCGAGGCCATTTCCGGCTCGGCCCTGAGAGGAGCGGCCAGCCGGTCCTCCAGGGTCATCACCGCGCTGCCGCCGGTGGAGAGGTTCAGCACCGCGTCGCTGGCCTGTTTCAGCCGTGGCAGGAAGGCCATGAAATCCTCGACCTTCGCCGAGGGCTGGCCGGTCTTCGGGTTGCGCGCGTGCAGATGCAGGATCGCCGCGCCCGCTTCGGCAGCACCGAGCGCCTGCTCGGTGATCTGCTCGGCTGTCACGGGCAGATGCGGCGACATCGACGGCGTGTGGATCGAGCCGGTGACGGCACAGGTTATGATGATCTTCGACATCAGGCGGGCACGGCGGTCTTTGCGGCCATCTCGTCGGTGAATTGCGCGAGGCTGCGGTCCAGCATCCCGGCAATCTCGTCGAGCTGCATCTCGGTGACGATCAGCGGCGGCGCGACAAGGACGTGATCGCCGGCGTAGCCCCCGCGCGACCGGCGGGAATAGACGATCAGACCGTTCTCGTAGGCGATGTCCACGAAGCGCTGGTGTGCCTTCAGGCCGGGCGGCAGCGGCTCGCGGGTCTGGCGGTCGGCCACGAATTCGAAGGCCGTCAGCAGGCCCTTGCCGCGCACGTCGCCGATCACCGGGTAACGCCGCATCAGCCCGAGCAGCCGCGCCTTGAGCCCCGCCCCCATCACCTCGGCGTTGGCGGTCAGGCCCTCGCGCTCGATCTCCTCGATCACGGCAAGGCCCGCGGCACAGGCCAGGGGATTGCCCGCGTAGGTATAGCCATGCAGGAAACCGCCAGCCTCCAGCACCGGCTCCACCAGCCGGGCGGAGGCCGCCATGGCGCCCAGCGGCACGTATCCCGCCGCGAAGCCCTTGGACAGCACCATGATGTCGGGGGTGATCCCCCAATGTTCGGAGGCGGTGAAACGCCCGGTGCGGCCGGCGCCGGTCATCACCTCGTCGAAGATCAGCAGGATTCCGTAGTGGCGGCAGATTTCGGCCACCCGCTCCATGTAGCCGGCAGGCGGCACCAGCGCGCCGGTGGAAGCACCGCCCACCGGTTCCACGATGAAGGCCAGCACGGTTTCGGGGCCCTCGGCCTCGATCCGCTCGGTCAGCATGTCGGCATAATGGCGACCGGTGGCCGGGTCGTCCGGGTCCAGCCCGTCGAGCCAGGCGCGCGGGGCGGGCACCTTGGGCATCATCCGCATCATCGGCTCGAACGGGTCCGACAGCGCATCATAGCCCGTCACCGCCAGCGCGCCGAGGGTGGAACCGTGATAGGACGGTTCGCGCGAGATCACCTTCCAGCGGCTGGCCTGTCCGGTGGCAACGGCCCATTGCCGCGCCAGTTTCAGCGCCGATTCCACCGCCTCGGACCCGCCCGAGACGAAGAAGATCCGGTCGAGATCGCCGGGCATCAGCTCGGCGGTCTTGCGCGCCAGCGCCTCGGAGGCCTCGGTCTCGAAATGCAGCCGATAGCCGAAGGTGGAGCGGTCCATCTGGCGGCGCATCGCCTCCAGCACCCGGGGGTTGGAATGACCGATATTGCAGACCATCGCGCCGGACGAGCCGTCGAGATAGCGGCGGCCCTCCATGTCCCACATGTAGACCCCGCGCGCCTGATCGAGAACGGGACGGCGCTGGCGGCCCTGATAGAAGAGATGCGACGGGGGACGTTCGGTCATCGCTCAAGCCTCGGGAAGGGCGGCGCAATCCTGCGGCCGCAGTTGCAACGTCACTTCCGCGCCCTGCGGGAAGGGGTGTTCATCGATCATGTTGATCGCCTGAAGCTGGGTGTCGCCCGCACGCACGAAGTAGCGCACGGCCTGGCCCTGGTAATCCACCGTCTCGACGATGGCGTCCACCTGGGCCGCGCCCTCGCGCGCGGTGCCGCGCGGCACGAGATGCAGCTTCTCGGCCCGGACCACCAGCTTGGCCGGCCCCTGACCGGCCAGGTTCGGCGCCTTCGCCGCCGGCACCGGCAGCTTGCCGAAGATCGCGTTCTCCAAGAGCGCGGTTTCGGCCGTGCACTCGATGCATTGCGCGGGCAGGATGTTGGAGGCGCCAAGGAACTGCGCCACGAATTCGCTGGCCGGCGTGTTGTAGACCTCTTCGGGCGTCCCCACCTGCTCGACCCGGCCGTTCGACATCACCACGATGCTGTCCGACATGGCCAGCGCCTCGGCCTGGTCATGGGTGACGAACACGGTGGTAACGCCGATCTGGTCCTGGATGCGCTTGAGCTCCACCCGCATGTCCTCGCGCAGATTGGCGTCGAGCGCCGAAAGCGGCTCGTCCAGCAGCAGCACGTCCGGTTCGATCACGATGGCGCGGGCCAGCGCGATGCGTTGCTGCTGCCCGCCGGACAGCTCCTTGGGAAAGCGCCCGCCCACCTGCGGCAGCTGGACCAGGTCCAGCGCCTTCTGCACCCGTGACGCGATCTCGGATTTCGGCACGTCGCGATAGTTCAGCCCGAAGGCCACGTTCTCGGCCACCGTCTTGTGCGGAAACAGCGCGTAGTTCTGGAACACCAGCCCGAGATTGCGCTTGTGGATCGGCACGTCGTTCATCCGCCGTCCGCCGATCAGGATCTCGCCCTCGGTCGGGTCGAGCAGCCCCGCGATCATGCGCAGATTGGTCGTCTTGCCGCAGCCCGAGGGGCCCAGCAGCGTGACGAAGGCGCCCTCGGGGATCTCGAGCGTCGTCTGGTGCACGGCGGTGAAACTGCCGAAACGCTTGACGATATTCTTCAGAGTGACCGAACTCATGCCGGGTTCCTTCCGGGCTGGCGCGAGGGCGCGGCCCGTCTGGCGATTTGCAGGATCATGCGTCGCACCGTCTTCTCGGGTTCCGGGCCCTCCGCCCCGGCAGGGGCGAAGGGAAAGTCAGGGGCGGGCCGCAAAACTCTTGATCAAGAGTTTTGCAAATCCCTTGGTTCAAGGGATTTGCGCCGCGGCCGGCTGGTCAGTATCCGCGCTGGACGCGGCCGAACTGCTTGGACCATTCGGCCTCGTTGCCGTTCCAGTATTCGGGATCGGCAAAGGTGAGGCCGGACAGGGTGCCGGAAGGATCGTAGGCCGGAAGGGTGGGGATCTTGTCGCCCAGATCCACCTTGGTCCCGTCGAGCGCGGGTGGGTAGTTCTGCCCCTCGGCCACCGCGATCGAGGTTTCCGGCGCCAGCATGAAGTTCAGCAGTTCCTCGCAGGCCGAGACCGGCGAGCCCTTGATCACGAACAGGCATTCCTGCCAGCCGAAGCCGCTGGGCGGGTCGTAATAGCCGATATCGTGGCCCTCTTCCTGCAATGCGGCGATGCGGCCCGACCAGCCCTCGGTCACGTAGATCTCTTCCTCGGCCAGGAGGCTCATCAGCTCCGCGCCCGAGCCCCAGTATTTCAGCGCCAGGTCGCGATGCGTGCGCACGGCCTCCCATACCGCCTCCATGTCCTCGATGTTGTTGGGATCCTGCCCGGTCTGCAGCGCGCCGTACCAGACCCGGGTGCGCCAGTCCGACCAGCCGCCGATCTTGCCCTCGTAGGCGGGGTCGATCAGGATCTTCGCCCCCTTCTCCTTCATTTCCTCGTCGGAGATGTGCTTGCGATTATAGGCAAGCCCCGTGGTGCCGTAATTGTAGGGCACCGCCGAGAGCGCGTCGGGCGTGATCTTGCGGTAGGGCTCGACCAGCCGATCCATCACCAGTTCCATGTTGGGGATGTTGTCGAGGTTCAATTCCGTGGTCAGATCGAAATTCCTGTAGCGCGCGTAGTCGAACACCCCCGACAGATGGGCGATATTGTATTCACCGGGCTGGCTGGCGCGGACCTGCGCCAGGTATTCGTCGCCCCCCGAGAAGGTGCCGTCCACCACCTCGATCCCGGTCTCTTCGGTGTAGGGGTCAAAGGCATGCTCGCGGAACGCCTCGGAGACCACGCCCCCCCAGCCATCGAAGCGCACCTGGCTCACATCCTGCGCGCGGGCATATCTGGCAAAGGGGGTCTGCATCCCGTAGGCCAGCCCCGCCGCGCCCAGCAGGCCCAGAAAGCCGCGGCGGTCGATATCGCCGTTGCGGTAACGCTCCAGCAGGCGCTCGTAGCGGGTGGTATCGTCGATCTTTCTCGTCATGGTCGTCTCCTTGTCGGTTGAAGGGTCGTGCGGCGGCGGTTTCATCCGCCGCTTCTGGTTGCGAGCGCCCGGGCGATCGCCAGCCCGAGCAGGGGAAGGCCCACTGTCAGCACGATCATCACGGTGCCCAATGCGTTGATCTCGGGCGAGATGGAGTTGCGCAGCATCGAGAAGATCTGCGTCGGCACCGTCTCCACACCGCCGGGTTTCCAGAACAGCGTGCCGGTGATGTCATCGAAACTGATCGTGAAGG
>JBKHDP010000006.1:0-31572 GCA_046541255.1 Paracoccaceae bacterium
CCCGCCTGCGCCGCAAGCTCGAGGCGGACCCGAAACAGCCGCGCTATCTGCAGACGGTGCGCGGTGCGGGTTACATGCTGGCGCCGGATTGAGCCGGGCCTGTCCGCCCGGCGGCGAAAGGCGGCGGACGGGTGCGGCCTGGCGCCGCGAGGGGACCCCGGCGCGGCGATGAGGGACGGAGACGCTTGCACCTGTCCCGCGCTCGGGGTTTAGATGCGCGCCATGACAACCGCCCTGATCACCCATGCAGATGCGCTGACCCATGTCACCCCCCCGGGCCATCCCGAACGGGCGGCGCGACTGGAGCATGTGCTGCACGCGCTCGAGCCGCTGGAGCTGCTGCGCGTCACCGCGCCCCTGGCCGCCGAGGACGACGTCCTCCGGCTGCATTCCGAGCCCTATCTGCGCATGCTGCGCGACGCGTTGCCCGAGGAGGGGCTGGCGCAGCTGGATGACGACACGTTCCTGTCGCCCGGCTCGCTCGACGCGGCGTTTCGGGGCGCCGGCGCCGCGATCCGGGCGGTGGACATGGTCTTGGCGGGCGAGGCCGGCAATGCTTTCTGCGCCATGCGGCCGCCCGGCCACCATGCCGAGACTGCGACGCCGATGGGGTTCTGCCTGTTCGGCAATGCCGCGCTGGCGGCGAAACACGCGCTGGACCATCACGGGCTGGGCCGGGTGGCGGTGGTGGATTTCGACGTGCATCACGGCAATGGCACCCAGGACCTGCTGTGGGATGAAAGGCGCAGCCTGTTCTTCTCGTCACACCAGAGACCGCTCTGGCCCGGCACCGGCGCGCAGGACGAAACCGGCGCGCATGACAACGTGGTCAATCTGCCCCTGGCACCGGGAAGCGGCGGCGCCGAGATGCGCGCGCTTTACGAGGCCGAGGTGTTTCCCCGGCTCCGCGCCTTCGCGCCCGAACTGCTGGTGATTTCGGCGGGGTTCGACGCCCATGAGGACGATCCGCTGGCCAACCTGACATGGCAGACCGAGGATTTCGCCTGGCTGACCCGGCGGCTCTGCGCGGTGGCGGCGGAAATCTGTGGCGGCCGGGTGGTCTCGGTGCTGGAGGGCGGCTATGATCTCGGCGCCCTCGCCGCCGGCGCCGTGGCGCATGTGACCGAATTGCAGGAGGCCGCCAGATGAGCGAACAGATTCCGGTGAACCAGCTGAGCTTCGAGCAGGCCATGGCCGAACTCGAACAGGTCGTCACGCGGCTGGAACGCGGCGAGGTGGCGCTGGAAGAGATGATCGAGCTGTCGCGCCGTGGCGTCGAGTTGCGCAAGCGCTGCGAAACCAAGCTGCGCGAGGCCGAGGAGAAGGTCGCACAGATCACGACCGATGCCGAAGGCAATCCCACGGGCACCGCACCGGTCGAAGGGCTCTAGATGTTTCACGCCCGGCTGGACGAGGCTGCCCGCGAGGTGGGTGCGCATCTGGCGGCGCTGCTGGCCGCCCATGACGATCTGCCGGTCGGTCGCGCGATGGCCTATGCCAGCGACGGAGGCAAGCGGTTGCGGGCCTTCCTGGTGCTGGAGGGCGCGCGTCTGCACGGCGTCCCGCAGGCGCAGGCGATCTGGCCGGCCGCCGCGATCGAGGCGGTTCACGCCTTCTCGCTGGTGCATGACGACCTCCCCTGCATGGACGATGACGCGCTGCGCCGCGGCCGCCCGACCGTGCATATGGCATGGGACGAGGCAACCGCGGTGTTGGCAGGCGACGCGCTGCAGGCGCTGGCCTTCGAGATGGTGCTGCGGCGCGAATGCCACCCCGATCCGGCGGTTCGCGCCGATCTGGCCCTTGGTCTCGCCCGCGCCTCCGGGGTGGAGGGGATGGTGCGCGGCCAGGCGCTGGACATTGCCGCCGAAAGCGCCGCCACGCCTTTGACTCTGGACCAGATCGAGGCGTTGCAGGCGGGCAAGACCGGCGCGCTGTTCGGCTGGGCGGCAGAGGCCGGGCCGCGCATGGCCGGCGCCGATACCGCGCCGCTGCGCATCTATGCCCGCGCGATCGGGCTGGCCTTCCAGATCGCCGACGACATCCTCGACGTGGAAGGCGATGCCGACACCGCGGGCAAACGGCTTCAGAAGGATGCGGCGGCCGGCAAGGCCACGTTCGTTTCCCTGCTGGGGCTTGAAGCGGCCCGCGCGCGGGCCACCTCGTTGGTGGCGGAGGCCTGCGACGCGCTGGCACCCCACGGGCCCGAAGCCGAAACCTTGCGGGAGCTGGCGCGCTTCGTTATTGCCCGCGACAGATAAGCAACGCCCCGGGAGGCGCGCGTCGATGACCAGTGCTCCAGCGACCCCGCTGCTCGATACCGTCGACAGCCCGGCCGATCTCAAGCGGTTCTCCGATCCGGAGCTGACCCGCCTCGCGCACGAGTTGCGCCAGGAAACCATTGCCGCCGTATCGGAAACCGGCGGCCACCTCGGCGCGGGCCTGGGCGTGATCGAACTGACGGTGGCGCTGCATGCGGTGTTCGATGCGCCCCGCGACAAGATCATCTGGGATGTCAGCCACCAGAGCTATCCGCACAAGATCCTGACCGGGCGTCGCGGCCGGATCCGCACCATCCGCCAGAAGGATGGCCTTTCGGGTTTCACCAAGCGCAGCGAGTCGCCCTACGATCCGTTCGGCGCGGCGCATTCCTCGACCTCGATCTCGGCGGCGCTGGGATTCAAGGCCGCCGCGGATCTGGGCGGCGCCTGCGACACCGGCCATGGCGACGCCATCGCGGTGATCGGCGACGGCGCGATGAGCGCGGGCATGGCCTACGAGGCGATGAACAACGCGGGCCACCTGGGCAAGCGGCTGATCGTGATCCTGAACGACAACGAGATGTCGATCGCGCCCCCGGTGGGGGCACTGTCCTCCTACCTGTCGCGGCTCTATGCCGAGGCCCCGTTCCAGGATCTCAAGGCCGCCGCCAAGGGCGCGGTCAGCCTGCTGCCCACGCCCTTCCGCGAGGGCGCGCGCCGCGCCAAGGATCTGCTCAAGGGCATCACGGTCGGCGGCACCATGTTCGAGGCGCTGGGCTTTTCCTATATCGGCCCGATCGACGGCCATGACATGGACCAGCTGCTGCCGGTGCTGCGCACCGTCAGGGAGCGTGCCACCGGGCCCATCCTGATCCATGTGCTGACGCGCAAGGGCAAGGGCTATCACCCGGCCGAGAACGCGCCCGACCGCGGCCATGCCCGCGCGAAATTCGACATGGTGACGGGCGAGCAGAAGAAGGCGCCCTCCAACGCGCCGTCCTATACCAAGGTCTTCGCCCGCGCGCTGATCGACGAGGCCAGCCGCGATTCACGTATCTGCGCCGTCACCGCGGCGATGCCGGACGGCACCGGGCTGGATCTCTTCGCCGAGCGATTCCCCTCGCGCTGCTTCGACGTGGGCATCGCCGAGCAGCATGGCGTGACCTTCTGCGCCGGATTGGCGGCGGGGGGCATGCGGCCCTTCTGCGCGATCTACTCGACCTTCCTGCAACGCGGCTACGACCAGGTCGTGCATGACGTGGCGATCCAGCGCCTGCCGGTGCGCTTCGCCATCGACAGGGCCGGTCTGGTGGGCGCCGACGGCGCCACCCATGCCGGCAGTTATGACGTGGCTTTCCTTGCGAACCTGCCAGGCTTCGTGGTGATGGCCGCGGCGGACGAGGCCGAGCTCGTGCATATGGTGGCCACGGCCGCGGCGCATGACGACGGGCCCATCGCCTTCCGCTATCCGCGGGGCGAAGGCGTGGGCGTCGAGATGCCGGAACGCGGGCAGGTTCTGGAGATCGGCAAGGGCCGGCTTGTGCGGGAAGGCGGGCGCGTGGCGATCCTCAGCTTCGGCACCCGCCTCAAGGAAGTGCTGGAAGCCGCCGAGGCGCTGGAGGCGCGCGGCATCGCCCCCACCGTGGCCGATGCGCGTTTTGCCAAGCCGCTCGACCGCGACCTGATCATGCGACTGGCACGAGAGCACGAGGCGCTTGTCACCATAGAGGAGGGCGCGGTGGGCGGCTTCGGCAGCCATGTCGCGCATCTGCTGGCCGAGGAAGGCGTTTTCGACAGCGGGTTGAAATACCGCTCCATGGTGCTGCCCGACATCTTCATCGACCAGGCCAGCCCTCGCGAGATGTATGACGTGGCCGCGATGAACGCCGCCGATATCGAGGCGAAGGTTCTCGATGTGCTGGGCGTGGCCCGGATGGGCAGCCGCCGGGCCTGAGCGACGCGACCGGAGCTCCCGCAACGATTCGCACGGAGGTTGAACCGTGATTTGGCCTGCCCTACTGCTCGGGGAGGGGAGGGCCACGCATGATGGAGTTCACCGAGCGCGCGCCGATAGAGAAGGGCTTCGCCGCGGTTTTCCGCAACCGGGTGGTTCCCGAACTCGATCGGCTGGAGGCGGAGCGTCAGAAAAGGCTGCGCACCGCCAAAACCCATGCCGGGTTGGCGCTGGCGGGGGGTGCCGTGCTCTCGGTTTTCGGGCTGATCTGGGGAACGGGCGATGCGCTGATCGCGCCGCTTCTGTTCATGGCGCTGGCCGGCGTCGCCGCCTGGCTGTTGTGGAGACGCCAGGAACGCCGCTGGTCCGGCGCTCTTTCGGAAGCGGTCATGCCGGCGGTGTGCGACTTTCTGGGCGATCTGGCCCATGACCGCGAGGCGCGGGACCGCTTTCCGCTGGATATGGCTGTCGCCCTCGGAGTGATCGGCGGGCACAACACCGCGCATCTGCAAGACCGGATCGAGGGCAGCTGGCGCGGCACGGGCTTCGAGCTGGTCGAGGCGGAGCTCAGGGAAAAGCGCGGCTCCACCGGCAGCGGCGACAACGGAAGCGACAGCAAGAACAGCCTGGTTTTCAAGGGGCTGCTGTTCCGCATCGATGTTCCCGAGCCGGCCCCCACCCCGATCCTGATCGCACGCGACTTCGGCAGTATCGGCAACAGGCTGAGCCGCTTCTTCTCTGACGGGAGGGGGCGCAAGATGCCCGTCGTGGCGGTGGATCATCCGGACTTCGCCCGCCATTTCGTGATGCATGCGGAGGACCCGGGCGCGGCACGGCGCTACCTGCCGCCGGCCTTTCTTGACAATCTTCTGGTCATCGCCGAAGGCGAAAGCGACGATGGGGTGAAGGGCATGGCCGCAGGGTTCCAGCGCGACTCGTTCTATCTCGCGCTGACCCGAGACGCGCCCTTTCTCGAACTCGGCGGGCTGCGCCAGCCGGTGGGCGCGATCGAGCCGCAACTCCACAGCGTCTTCGAAGACCTCGCCATGGTGCGGCGGATCATCGACCACCTGCACGGGCAAACCCCGACAGGCTGAGCGTCAGCCGCCCCGCTCGTGCTCCAGCAGCGCCGCCAGCCCCTCGCGATAGGTGGGATAGCGCAGGCGCACACCCAGTTCGGTCTTGATCCGGTCGTTTCGCACCCGTTTCGATTCCGCGTAGAAGCTGCGCGCCATGGGCGACAGATCCGCTTCCTCGAAGGGCACCTCCGGCGGCAGCGGCAGACCCAACAGCTCGGCCGCATGGGCGATCACGTCCTGCGGCGGGGCGGGATCGTCGTCGCACAGGTTGTAGACGGCACCGGGACGCGGCCGGTCGATCGAGGCCTCCAGAACTTGGGCGATATCCTCCACATGGATGCGGCTGAACACCTGGCCCGGCTTGACGATGCGCCGGGCCGTGCCATTGCGCACCTTCTCGAACGGGCCGCGCCCCGGCCCGTAGATGCCCGCAAGCCGGAACACATGCAGCGGAAGACCGGGGATCGCGGCCCAGGCGGCCTCGGCCGCCACGCGCCATTGACCGCGCCGGGTCGAGGCGGAAAGCGGTGTCGTCTCGTCAACCCATCCGCCACCATGATCGCCATAGACGCCGGTGGTGGACAGATAGCCCGCCCAGCGCAGATGCTCCGCCGCCTCCGCGATCTGCGGGCCCAACGCGGCAAGTACCGGGTCCGCGCCCTGTTGCGGAGCGACCGAGCTCAGCAGATGCGTGGCTTCGGCCAGCGCCGGGCCGAGATCGGTACCGGGCCAGACCAGCGGCTCGATTCCCCCGTCCGCCAGCCGGGCGGCCGATTCGGAGCTGCGGGTGGTGCCGATCACGCGCCAGCCCCGCGCCAGAAGACGACACCCCAGCGCCTGCGCGGAATAGCCATGGCCGATGGAAAGAAGCGTTCCTGTCATGGCACTTATCTGCGGCGCGGCGGCGCCCGATGCAAGTGTTACAAAAATCTCTTGGTTCAAAGGTTTTCGTAATGTATGTTTTTCCCACCTGATCGAGGAGGAGCCGCGCGATGTATGCACAGGGCCTGATCGGCGCCGACAGCCGAACCGAGGAAAGCCCCGAATTCCTGGAGGCGTTCCAGAAACGGGTCGACGCCGAGGAAAAGATCGAACCGAATGACGCGATGCCCGAAGGCTATCGCAAGACGCTGGTCCGCCAGATCGGCCAGCACGCGCATTCCGAGATCGTCGGCATGCTGCCCGAGGGCAACTGGATCACCCGCGCGCCCTCGCTCAAGCGCAAGGCAGCGCTCCTGGCCAAGGTCCAGGACGAGGGCGGCCATGGGCTCTACCTCTACGCGGCGGCGGAGACGCTGGGTGTGAGCCGCGAGCAGATGACCGAGGAGCTGCATTCCGGCAAGGCCAAGTATTCCTCGATCTTCAACTATCCCACGCTCACCTGGGCCGATATCGGTATCATCGGCTGGCTGGTGGACGGGGCGGCGATCATGAACCAGATCCCGCTCTGCCGCTGCTCCTATGGCCCCTATGCCCGCGCGATGATCCGCGTCTGCAAGGAAGAGAGCTTTCACCAGCGGCAGGGTTACGAGATCGTCATGACGCTGGCGCAGGGCACGCCCGAGCAGCGCGAGATGGTGCAGGACGCGCTCGATCGCTGGTGGTGGCCGGTGCTGATGATGTTCGGCCCGCACGACAGCGAGAGCCAGCATTCCGACCAGAACATGGCCTGGAAGATCAAGCGCTTCTCGAACGATGCGCTGCGCCAGAAATTCATCGACGCCACCGTGCCGCAGGCCGAATACCTGGGCCTGACCTTCCCGGACCCCGACCTGAAGTGGAACGAGGAGAAAGGCGGCTACGATCACGGCCCGATCGACTGGGACGAGTTCTGGCGCGTGGTCAAGGGCGGCGGCGTGATGAACCGCGACCGCATCAAGGCCCGCAAGGCGGCCTGGGAGAACGGTTCCTGGGTGCGCGAGGCCGCGCTGGCCCATGCCGAAAAGCGGCGGCAGCGGGCGGCCGAGGCGGCCCCGATCGCGGCCGAGTGACAGGTCCGGGCAGCGGAGCGGGGGGCCAGCCCCCCGCACCCCCCGGGATATTTCCACCAAGAAGAAGGAGTGGGCGCGATGAGCGGTGAAGTGCCTCTTTGGGAAGTTTTCATCCGGCCTCGCAACGGCCTGTCGCACAAGCATGTGGGCAGCCTGCACGCGGCCGACGAGGTGATGGCGCTGAACGCGGCGCGCGATGTCTACACGCGGCGCGGCGAAGGCACCTCGATCTGGGTGGTGCCGTCGAAGGCGATTACCGCCTCCGACCCGGATCAGGCGGGCGAGAATTTCGAGCCGACCGCCGGCAAGGTCTACCGGCATCCCACCTTCTACGAGATCCCCGAAGACGTGGGGCACATGTGATGGCTTTGTTCGAGGCTTTGCTGGAACTGGCCGACGATCACCTGGTTCTGGGCCACCGGGTCAGCGAATGGTGCGGCCATGCGCCGATGCTGGAAGAGGATCTCGCCATGCCGAACATGGCGCTGGATCTGATCGGCACGGCCCGCACGCTCTACGACCACGCCGGCAAGGTCGAGGGCGCGGGCCGCGACGAGGATGCGCTGGCCTATCTGCGCGACGAGCGCGAGTTTCGCAACTGCCTTCTGGTGGAGCGCGACAACGGCGATTTCGCCCGGACCATGCTGCGCCAGCTCTATTTCGCGGCCTTCATGGAGCCCTACTGGCGCGTCGCGCTGGACAGTTCCGATGCGGCGGTGCGCGGCGTGGCCGGCAAGGCCGTCAAGGAAATGGCCTATCACATACGGCATGCCGGCGAATGGGTGATCCGGCTGGGCGACGGCACCGAGGAAAGCGCGCGCCGGATGCGCGACGCGGTGGACGAGTTGCACCGGTACACGCCGGAGCTGTTCGAGACGTCCGAGGCCGCTGCCGGTGTCCTTGAGCTGCCGGACCGTGCCGCGATCCGCCCCGAATGGGACCGGGTGATCGGCGAGGTCTTTGCCCAGGCTGGCCTGGAAATTCCGGAGATTCGCTTTCCCCAGAGCGGCGGCCGGAAGGGTCTGCACGGAGAGACGCTGGGCCACATGCTGGCCGAGATGCAGGTGCTGCATCGCGCGCATCCGGGGGCGACGTGGTAATCGCCGGCGAAACGCCTGCCGATGCCACCGAGGCCCGGGCCTGGGCAGCGGCGGCGTCGGTGCCGGACCCGGAAGTGCCCTGCGTCAATGTCGAGGAGCTTGGCATCCTGCGCTGGCTGCGGCTGGAGGACGGGGTGGCCGTGGCCGGCGTGACCCCCACCTATTCCGGCTGCCCGGCGGTTCTGGCCATCGAGATGGCGATCGAGGCGGCGCTGCGCGAAGCCGGGTTCGAGGCACGGATCGAACGGGTGATGAGCCCGCCCTGGACCACCGACTGGATCACCCTGGAGGGCCGCGAGAAATTGCGCGCCTATGGCATCGCCCCGCCCGAAAAGAGTACCGGCAACAAGCGCGCGCTGTTCGGCGAAGTCAGCGTGGCCTGCCCGCGCTGCGGCTCGGAGGATACCGAGAAGCTTTCGGAATTCGGCTCGACCGCCTGCAAGGCGCAATATCGCTGCCGCGCCTGCCGTGAACCCTTCGACTATTTCAAATGCATCTGAGGAGCGCGAGATGTTCCACCAGCTGAAAATCCGCGACGTGCGGCACGAAACCCCCGACAGCGTTGCCGTGAGCTTCGATGTGCCCGAAGACCTGCAGGAGGCCTTCGCCTTCCGGCCGGGGCAGTATCTGACCCTGCGTGCCGAGGTCGAGGGCCAGGACGCGCGGCGCTCCTACTCCATCGCGTCCGCCCCGGGCGAGCCGCTGACCGTGGGCGTCAAGAAGGTGGAAGGCGGGCTGTTCTCGACCTTCTGCCAGGGGCTGGAGCCGGGCCGGGTGATCGATGTGATGCCGCCCGAAGGCCGCTTCGTGCCGAAGACCGAGGAACGCCTGGTGCTGATCGCCGCCGGGTCGGGGATCACGCCGATGGTGTCGATCGCGGCGGATGCGCTGAAGCGCGGTGCCGAGGTGACGCTGGTCTACGGCAATCGCGACAGCGCGCATATCATGTTCCGCGAGGCGCTGGAGGCGCTGAAGGATCGCCATGTGGACCGGTTCACCCTGATCCATGTGCTCAGCCGCGAGCCGCAGGACGTGGAATTGCTGAACGGCCGGATCACCGGCGAACGGGTGGCGCGGCTGGGCCGGTCCGGCGCGGTGGACCTGGCAGGCGCCGATGGCGTGTTCCTCTGCGGCCCCGGCGGGATGATCGACGACGTGGCCGCGGCGCTGCAGGCCGAGGGCGTGGCCGAGGACCGCATCCATTTCGAGCGCTTCTACACCGAGGGCGAAGCCCCGCGGCCGCCCCGTTCCGAGGCGGCGGCGGCCGCCGCCGAGAAGGGCGTCTCGGTCGAGGTGGTGCTCGATGGCGCGCGGCGGGTCTTCACCGTGACGGCGGAGGATGACACCGTTCTGGACGCGGCCGAACGCCAGGGGCTGGAGCTGCCCTATTCCTGCCGGGGCGGCATGTGCTGCACCTGCCGCTGCAAGGTCGAGGAAGGCAGCGCCGAGATGGCGGTGAACTACTCGCTGGAGCCGTGGGAGATCGAGGCGGGGTTCGTTCTGGCCTGCCAGTCGCGTCCCCTTTCGGAAAAGCTGGTGCTGGATTTCGACGCCGCCTGAGCCGTGCGGGCGCGCGGGGTCGGGCGCGAAGCCGGCATCGCCCCCTCGGGGGGCAGGCGGCGGGTGTGGGCGCCCGTCGCCGGGGGCTGCGCTGCTTGATCCCCCTTCGGCGAAGTGTCACCTTGCGGGCCAACCCGCAACGTCGGCCAGCCCCGGGCCGCACAGGACACGCATGACATCGACACTGCCCACGCCAGAACTCGTCACCCCCGATCTTCCCGGTCCCGAACAGTTCACCGATGCGTATGCGGCGGTGGCCCGGCTGGAGGAACTGTATTCCGGGGCGACGGATTTCCTGGCGGCGCGCTTCCGCGAGGCGATGCGCGACGGGCCCGGCGGGCGGCGCTACCGGGCCTTCTACCCGGAACTGCGGATCACCACCACGACCTACGCCCAGGTGGACAGCCGTCTCAGCTTCGGTCACGTCGCCGCGCCCGGCACCCATGCCACCACGATCACCCGGCCGGATCTGTTCCGCAACTACCTGCGCCAGCAGATCGGCCTGTTGCTCGGCAATCACGGTGTTCCGGTGCAGATCGGCCCATCCGACACCCCGATGCCGGTGCATTTCGCGGTCGCGGGGCAGGCCGGCATTGCCGTCCCGCAGGAGGGCGCGGCCGCCTTCACGCTGCGCGATGCCTTCGACGTGCCGGATCTCGGCACCACCAATGACGACATCGTCAACGGGATCGCCCTTCCCGGGCCGGACGGCACCGAACCGCTGGCCCCCTTCACGGCGCAGCGCGTCGATTACTCGCTCGCGCGGCTGACCCATTACACCGCGACCGATCCGGCGCATTTCCAGAACCACATCCTGTTCACCAACTACCAGTTCTACGTGCTGGAATTCGAGGCGCTGGCCCGGCAGAAGCTGGCCGACCCGGACAGCGGCTACACAAGCTTCGTGGCC
The DNA here is from genome assembly GCA_046541255.1 of Paracoccaceae bacterium. Classification (GTDB taxonomy): domain Bacteria; phylum Pseudomonadota; class Alphaproteobacteria; order Rhodobacterales; family Rhodobacteraceae; genus Rhodosalinus. The sequence continues at coordinate 10,856 of JBKHDP010000006.1, forward strand.
ACCGGGAACGTGGAGATCACCACGCCCGATGCCGAGATCCCGCGCGACGCGCAATTGCCGCAGATGCCCGCCTATCACCTCAAGCGCGCCGATGGGTCGGGGATCACGCTGGTCAATATCGGTGTCGGCCCGTCCAACGCCAAGACCGCCACGGACCATATCGCCGTGCTCCGCCCCCATGCATGGATCATGGTGGGCCATTGTGCCGGGCTGCGAAACACCCAGCAACTGGGCGATTTCGTGCTGGCGCATGCCTATCTTCGCGACGACCGGGTTCTGGATCACGACCTGCCGGTCTGGGTGCCGATCCCGGCGCTTGCCGAAATCCAGATCGCGTTGCAGGATGCCGTCGCGATCGAAACCGAGATGTCGGGCTACGATCTCAAGCGCATCATGCGCACCGGCACCGTCGCCAGCGTCGACAATCGCAACTGGGAACTGCGCGAGCATACCGGCCCGGTGCAACGCCTGTCACAGTCCCGCGCGATCGCGCTGGACATGGAAAGCGCCACGATAGCGGCCAATGGCTACCGCTTCCGCGTGCCCTACGGAACGCTGCTCTGCGTGTCCGACAAGCCCTTGCACGGCGAACTGAAACTGCCCGGCATGGCGTCGGATTTCTACCGCACGCAGGTCAGCCGGCATCTGCGGATCGGGGTGCGCGCGATGGAGACGCTACGCGACATGCCGCTGGAACGCATCCACAGCCGCAAGCTGCGCAGTTTCGACGAGACGGCGTTTCTTTAAGGAATGCGCCGGCGGAAACGTGGCGGAAAAGCCATGTTTCTGCCTTGCCCTGTTCCACTATTCATTGTGTTCCCGCCCCACATCAAGTTAACTGTCGCCGATATGGCCCAAGAAATGCGGGCAGTGGAAGGAGACCTTGAAATGGCAAAACCGATGACAAAGACCCAGCTCGTCGCCGCCCTGGCCGAGGAAATGGGCAGTGACAAGAAGACGGCCACCGCGGCGCTGGATGCGGTTTGCGGCCTGATCACCCGCGAGGTCTCGCAGGGGGGCGCGGTCACGCTGCCGGGCGTCGGCAAGTTCTACATGCGCGAACGCCCCGAGCGGATGGTGCGCAATCCCGCCACCGGCGAACAGTTCAAGAAAGAGGCCGACAAGCAGGTCAAGGTGACCATCGCGAAGGCACTCAAGGACAGCGTGAACGGCTGAATTCGGGTGACCGGATCGCGAAATGGCAGGGGCCGCCCATTGGGTGGCCCTTTTCCTTTTCGCGCCTGCATGGCAGGGAAACGAGGCCCCGGCCGGACCGGGTGTGGAATTGCGGCGGGAGATGACGGCACATGGATATTCGGGCGATCCTCGGCGGGCTGGCCTTCGCGGTCATGTGGTCCTCGGCCTTCACCGCCGCGCGGGTCATCGTCGCCGCCGCGCCGCCGCTTTCCGCATTGTCGCTGCGCTTCCTGATCTCGGGGCTTCTGGGCGTGGCGATCGCCTACGCGCTGGGCCAGTCCTGGCGTCTGACCCCGGCGCAATGGCGCGCCACGATCCTGTTCGGCATATGCCAGAACGGTCTGTATCTGGGGCTTTATTTCATTGCCATGCAGACAGTGGAGGCCTCGCTCGCCGCGATCATCGCCTCCACCATGCCTTTGCTGGTGGCGCTGGCCGGATGGGTCGCGCTGGGTGAACGGCTGCGGCCGCTCGGCGTGGCCGGGATGATCGCCGGGTTTGTCGGAGTCATCCTCATCATGGGTGCCCGGTTCCAGGGCGGGGCAGATCCGCTGGGCGTGGCGCTCTGCGTGATCGGGGTGATCTCGCTCGCCATGGCCACCATGACGGTGCGCGGCGCCACGTCGGGAGGAAATTTCCTGATGATCGTCGGTCTGCAGATGCTGGTGGGCTGCGTCGTGCTGGCGGTGCCCGCCGCCCTGCTGGAGACGCTCGACATCGACTGGAGCTGGAAACTGGCAGGGGCCTATGCCTACACGACACTGGTGCCCGGCCTCGCGGCGACGCTCTGCTGGGTCTGGCTGGTCAATCGGATCGGCACGGTGAAGGCCTCGACCTTCCATTTCCTCAATCCGTTCCTCGGCGTGGCGATTGCCGCGATCTTTCTGGGCGAGTCGCTTGGGCCGCTCGACATCCTGGGCGTCAGCATCATCGCCGGCGGCATCCTCGCGGTGCAACTGTCGCGGCAGAAGGCCGCCGCCCCTGTGCCCCAGGGCTAGTGCAGGATCGCCAGGAGCGCGGTCAGCGTGAAAAAGGCGCCCGCAGTCGCCCCCAGCAGCGCGAGCGACGCGATTCCCTCATGCCCGTAATCCTGCGCGAACAGCGCGTAGATGCCGAACATCGGCATCGCCGCCGACAGCACCACCGCCAGCTGCAGGTCGGGGTCGTGCAGCGACAGCCCCACCAGCGGCAGAAGCGCCAGCGCCAGGATCACCATCGCAGGATGCAGCAGCAGCTTGCCCGCCACGATCTGCAGCGCAAGCGACCGATTGCCCACCACCGGCAACCCCACCAGCGACCCGCCGATCACGAACAGCGCGATCGCCCCGGTCGAGCTGGCCAGCAGGTTCAGAAGCCGCGTCACGCCCGAGGGCATTGGCAGCTCGATCAGCGACACGGCGATCCCCGCCAGCAGGCCCAGAACCATCGGCCGGCGCAGCACGCCCCACAGCATCGCACGGATCCGGGGCCAGATCCCGCCGCGCATCTGGGTCAGCCGCGAGCTTTCCAGCAGCAGCAGGGTCAGCGGGATCAGCACGAAGTTTTCCACCACCAGGTTCATGGCGAGAATCAGCCCGGCATGTTCCGGCATCAGCAGAAGCATCAGCGGATACCCCACATATCCGGAATTCGGGCAGCTTGACCCCATCACCGCGATCGCCTTGCGCGCGGGCCCGGTGCCCGTCGCCGTGAACCAGATCCAGGTGATGGCGATGGTGGCCAGCCCGCCGGCCAGGAAGGCCGCCATGTAGCCGGGCCGCAGCGTCTCGGTCAGCGAGCGTTCCGCCACCGCGTTGAACAGCAGTGCCGGCAGCGCGACGTTCATCACGAACAGGCCCAGCACCCGCATGTCGTCGGGCCGGAACGCGCCGAACCGGACGGACCCGTAGCCCAGCGCCACCAGCGCGAAGATCGGAAAGGTGATGGCCAGGATTTCAAGCACGCGCGCGGCCTAGCCGATCGGTCCGCGCGCACCGCCGGTCTGCCCGCGATCCAGCAGCAGGTGATCCAGCAGCACGCAGGCCATCATCGCCTCGGCCACGGGCACCGCGCGGATGCCCACGCAGGGGTCGTGCCGGCCCCGCGTGACGATCTCGGTGGCCTCGCCCGCGCGGGTGATCGTCTGGCGCGGTGTCAGGATCGAGGAGGTGGGTTTCACCGCGAAACGCAGCACCACGTCCTGCCCTGTGGAGATGCCACCCAGTATCCCGCCCGCATGGTTCGACGAATAGACCGGCCGGCCGTCATTGCCCATGAAGATCTCGTCGGCATTCTGGCTGCCGGTCAGGGCGGCCGCGGCCATCCCCTCGCCGATCTCCACGCCCTTCACGGCATTGATGCTCATCATCGCGGCGGCCAGATCGGCATCCAGCTTGCCGTAGACCGGCGCGCCCAGTCCCGGCGGCACGCCCGAGGCCACGACCTCGATCACCGCGCCCACGCTGTCGCCCGACTTGCGCAGCTCGTCGAGATAGGCGGCCCAGTCCAGCGCCGCCTGCGCGTCGGGCACCCAGAACGGGTTGGCCTCGATCTGCGCCGCGTCGAAGCGCGCCCGGTCGATCGCGTGCGGGCCCATCTGCACCATGTAGCCGGTGATCCCGAGATCCGGCACGAGCTGCGCCAGGACCGACCGCGCCAGGCCCCCGGCCGCCACCCGCGCCGCGGTTTCCCGCGCGCTGGAACGGCCGCCGCCGCGATGATCGCGGATGCCGTATTTCTGCCAATAGGCGATGTCGGCATGGCCCGGGCGGAACTTCAGGGCGATGTCGCCGTAATCCTTGCTGCGCTGGTCGGTGTTGCGGATCATCAGCTGCACCGGCGTGCCGGTGGTGCGGCCCTCGAACACCCCCGACAGGATCTCCACCCTGTCCGGTTCGCGCCGCTGCGTGGTATACCTGTTCTGCCCGGGCTTGCGCCGGTCCAGCCAGTGCTGCAGCGCCGCCTCGTCCACCGGCACGCCCGGCGGGCAGCCATCCACCGTGGCGCCCAGAGCCGGCCCGTGGCTTTCGCCCCAGGTGGTGACACGGAACAGGTGGCCGAAACTGTTGAGGCTCATGCGGGTTGTCCTTTCGCCCGGCGGGTCTAGCCCGCCGCCCGGCCCCTCTCAAGCGATTTCGCCTTGCGGGGCCTTGGGTCGGCAACTAGTCTCCGGGTCACCTCGGGGTGGCCCCGGGCCGGCGGCGACGCGGGCTCAGCGGCCTGAGATGCGCAAGCGAACCCGTTGAACCTGACCCGGTTAGGACCGGCGGAGGGAAGGTATGGACATGTCTCCAGACTTGCCCCGCCCGTCGCGAGAATGGAGGATGTCATGCGACCCACCCTGATTGCCGCGGGACTGATGCTTTCGGCCGGCGCTGCGCTCGCGCAGACGCCCGTGCTGACGGTCTACGCCCCCGACTACTTCACCTCCGAATGGGGCCCCGGCCCCGCCATCGAGGAGGCGTTCGAGGCGCAATGCGACTGCGACCTGCAATACGTGGCCGGCGACCTGCTGCCGCGCCTCCTGCTGGAGGGCGAGCGCACCCGCGCCGACATCGTGATCGGCCTGAACACCGACACCACGAAACGCGCCCGGGAAAGCGGCCTCTTCGCGCCTCATGGCCAGGACACCGCGCCCCTCACCCTGCCGATCGAATGGCGGGACGACACCTTCCTGCCGTTCAACTGGTCCTATGTCTCCTTCGTCTATGACAGCACGAAGCTGGAGGACGCGCCCGGCAGTTTCGAGGAGCTGCTGGACGCGCCCGACGATCTGAAGGTGATCGTGCAGGATCCGCGCAGTTCGATCTCGGGGCTGGCGCTGCTGCTCTGGGTCAAGACGCTCTATGGCGAGGACGCGCCGGACGCATGGGAGCGCCTGGAGCCGAAGATCCTCACCGTGACGAAGGGCTGGTCCGAGGCCTATGGCCTGTTCACCGATGGCGAGGCGCCGATGGTGCTGAGCTTCAATACCTCGCCCGCCTATCACATCGCCGCCGAGGACGACGCCACGAAGAAGGCGGCGATCTTCGAGGAAGGGCATTACGCCTTCTTCGAGCTGGCCGCGAAGACCTCCACCACCGACCAGCCCGAACTGGCCGATGCCTTCCTGGAATTCATGCTGTCGCCGGCCTTCCAGGAGATCATCCCGACCACGAACTGGAGCTACCCCGCCGCCCTGCCGCGGGAGGACTGGCCCGAGGTGTTCCGTGACCTGCCCGTTCCTGACCGGGCGCTCTTCCTGGACGAGGACGAGGCCGCCGCGATCCGCGACGAGGCGCTGGAAGAATGGCGCCGCGCCCTCTCGAACTGAGCGCCGCGCTGGCGGTGGCGGCGCTGATCGGCGCGCCGCTGGTTGCGGTGATCTGGCGAGCCGGGGCGCTTTCGGCACTGGGCCCCGCCGATTGGGCGGCGGTCCGCTTCTCGGTGGTGCAGGCCGGCTTGTCGGCGGCGCTGTCGGTAGCGCTGGCGGTGCCTGCCGCCCGCGCGCTGGTCCGCCGCCGCTTCCCGGGCCGTGGCCTGCTGGTCACGCTGCTGGGCGCGCCCTTCATCCTGCCGGTGATCGTGGCGGTGCTGGGGCTGCTGGCCGTGTTCGGCCAGAACGGGCTGGTCAGCCGGGGGCTCGCCGTCTTGGGTCTGCCGCCGCTGCAGATCTACGGTCTGCACGGGGTGGTGCTGGCGCATGTCTTCTTCAACCTGCCGCTGGCCACGCGGTTGATCCTGCAGGGGTGGCTGGCGATTCCCGGCGAGCGGTTCCGCCTGGCCGCGGGGCTGGGGCTTGCCCCCGGGGCGGTGTTCCGCATCCTCGAATGGCCGATGCTGAGGCAGGTGGCGCCGGGCGCCTTCGTGGCGATCTTCGTGATCTGTCTTTCGAGCTTCGCCGTGGCACTGACACTGGGGGGCGGGCCGGCGGCCACCACGGTGGAACTGGCGATCTACCAGGCCTTCCGCTTCGATTTCGACCTCGGCCGCGCCGCGCTGCTGGCGCTGGTGCAACTGGGGCTCGCGGGCGCTGCCGCGCTGCTGGCGCTGCGCGTGGCTGTCCCGCAGGCGATGGGCGCGGGGCTTGACCGGGTGGTGCCGCGCTGGGACGCGCAGGGCCTGGCCGCCCGCGCGCTGGATACGGTCTGGCTGGTGCTGGTCGCGGCCTTCCTGCTGACCCCCCTCGCCATGATCGTGCTGAACGGGGCGCCCGGGCTTCTGTTCCTGCCTGGTACGGTCTGGCAGGCGGCGGGCCATTCGCTGGCGGTGGCGCTGGCATCGACCGCGCTCTGCCTTGCGCTGGCGCTGCCGCTCTGTACCCGATGGGGCGACATGGTGGGGCTGGCGGGCATCGCCGTTTCGCCGCTTGTGCTGGGCACCGGGCTGTTCCTGCTGATCCGTCCGGTGGCCGATCCCTTCGCCCTTGCGCTGCCCGTCACCGCGATGGTCAATGCGCTGATGAGCCTGCCTTTCGCCCTGCGTGCGCTGCGCCCGGAACTGGACGGTCTCCGCTCCGATTACGGCCGACTGGCACTCGGGCTGGGCCTGACCGGGCGCTGGTTCTGGTGGCGGGTGGCGCTGCCGCGCCTGCGCCGTCCGCTGGGCTTTGCCGCCGGCCTGGCGGCGGCGCTGTCGATGGGCGACTTGGGGGTGATTGCGCTTTTCGCCGATCCCGAGCGGGCTACCCTGCCGCTGCAGATGTACCGGCTGATGGGCGCCTACAGGATGGAACAGGCCGCCGGTGCGGCGCTTCTGCTGCTGGCGCTCAGCCTCGCGCTGTTCTGGGCCTTCGACCGCGGAGGGCGTGTGCGTGCTGCGGCTTGAGGCGCTGGACATCCGGCAGGACGAGTTTCGGCTGCAAGCGGAACTGGAGGTGCCCGAAAGCCGCATCGTCGCGGTGATCGGGCCATCCGGCGCGGGCAAATCCACCCTTCTCAACGTGATCGCGGGCTTCTTTCCGCCGGTCTCGGGGCGGGTACTCTGGAACGGGCAGGACATCACCGCCCTGCCCCCCGCCGCGCGACCCGTGGCGATGCTGTTCCAGGACAACAATCTTTTCCCGCACATGACGGCGGCGCAGAACGTGGCGCTGGCTCTGACACCGCGGGCCAGGCTTTCGTCCGGGCAGCGCGCCCGGGTCGAGGCCGCGCTTGCCCGCGCCGGGCTGGACGGGCTGGGAGATCGCCGCCCCGCCGCGCTTTCGGGCGGGCAGCAGAGCCGCGTCGCGCTGGCGCGGGTGCTGCTGCAAGACAGGCCGCTGCTGCTGCTGGACGAGCCCTTCGCGGCGTTGGGTCCGGCGCTGAAGGCCGGGATGCTGGATCTCGTGGCCGAGATTGCCCGCGAACAGGGGGCCACGGTGCTGATGGTCAGCCACGACCCCGCAGACGCCCGCCGCATCGCCGACAGCGTGATACTCGTGGCCTCCGGGCAGGCCTACCCGCCCCGGCCCACGGCGGCGCTGCTCGACGACCCGCCCCCCGAACTGCGCGCCTATCTCGGAACCTGAGCGCCAAGGATTTTGGAAAAATCCTTGGCAAGGGATTTCTTCAAATCCCTTGCCCGGCGCATCATGTCTGACGCCGCGTTTCGGGGTGACAGACGGCGCGTGGCGCGCGATCCTGCGCGCGATCGAGGGAGGGTTTCGATGACCGGCTATCCGCACCTGCTGCAACCGCTGGATCTGGGCTTCACCACGCTGAAGAACCGGGTGCTCATGGGCTCCATGCACACCAATCTCGAGGAAACCGGCGACTGGAACCGCATCGCCGAATTCTATGCCGAACGCGCCCGCGGCGAGGTGGGCCTGATGGTCACCGGCGGCATCGCCCCCAACCGGGAGGGCGGTGTGTTCCCCGGCGCCGCCGGGCTCTACACCGAAGAGGACATTGCCCATCACCGCCTGGTCACCGACCGGGTGCACGAGGCCGGCGGCAAGATCGCCATGCAGATCCTGCATGCGGGCCGCTATGCCTACGGGCCTGACTGCGTGGGCCCGAGCCCGGTCAAGTCGCCCATCAGCCCCTTCCCCCCGAAGGAGCTGGACGAGGCGGGCATCGAAAAGCAGATCGCCGATTTCGCCGCCACCGCTGCGCGGGCGCGCGAGGCCGGATATGACGGGGTCGAGGTGATGGGCTCGGAGGGCTATTTCCTCAACCAGTTCCTGGTCACCCATACCAACAAGCGGACCGACCGCTGGGGCGGCGCCTACGAGAACCGGATGCGCCTGCCGGTCGAAGTGGTTCGCCGGGTGCGCGAGGCGGTGGGCCCCGATTTCATCCTGATCTACCGCATCAGCATGATCGACCTGGTGCCCGAGGGCTCCACCCACGAGGAGGTTGTGCAACTCGCGCAGGCCATCGAGGCGGCGGGTGCCAGTATCCTCAACACCGGGATCGGCTGGCACGAGGCGCGGGTGCCCACCATCGCCACCTCGGTGCCTCGGGCGGGATTTGCCTGGGTGACGCAGAAGCTGATGGGCAAGGTGAGCATTCCGCTCATCACCTCGAACCGGATCAACACCCCCGAACTGGCCGAGCAGGTGCTGGCCGAGGGCTGCGCCGACATGGTCAGCATGGCACGCCCCTTCCTGGCCGACGCGCATTTCGTGAAGAAGGCGATCGAAGGGCGCGGCCGGGAAATCGCGCCCTGCATCGCCTGCAACCAGGCCTGTCTGGACCATACGTTCCAGGGCAAGGTCAGCACCTGCCTCGTCAACCCGGTGGCTTGCCACGAGACCGAGCTGCGCCTCGAACCGGCCGCCGCGCCGAAACGCATCGCCGTCGTGGGTGCGGGCCCGGCGGGGCTGTCGGCGGCGATCACCGCAGCCGGGCGCGGCCATGACGTGACCCTGTTCGAGCGCGACCCGGTGATCGGCGGCCAGCTCAACATGGCCCGCGCGATCCCGGGAAAAGAGGAGTTTCACGGCCTTGTGGACTGGTATGCCACCATGCTCTCGGTCGAGGGCGTCACGCTGCGGCTGGGCCAGGAGGCCGGCGTCCGGGATCTTGCGCAGTTCGACGAGGTGGTGATCGCCACCGGGGTGCTGCCGCGCGATCCGGGCATCCCCGGGCAGGACGGGCCGAACGTGCTGAGCTATGTGGACGTGCTGCGCCGCCGTGCGCCGGTGGGTCGGCGCGTGGCGATCGTGGGGGCCGGCGGAATCGGTTTCGACGTTGCGGAATTCCTCGTCCACGAAGGCGAAAGCCCCACCGAGAACCTGACGCTCTGGCGCAGGGAATGGGGTGTGGGGGATCCTGAAGAGACCCGTGGCGGCCTTGCCGATCCCCAACCGCACCCGCCGGCCCGTGCTGTCACTCTGCTGCAGCGCAAGGCCGAGAAGCCGGGGCGCCGGCTCGGCAAGACCACCGGCTGGATCCATCGCGCGAGCCTGAAGATGAAGGGTGTGAAGATGGTGTCGGGCGTGAACTACGAAGGCATCGACGCCGAGGGGGTGCGAGTCAGCTTCGGCCCCGCCCGCGAGAACCCGCAGCTGGTCGCAGCCGACACGATCGTGCTTTGTGCCGGGCAGGAAAGCGAGCGCAGCCTGGCCGACGCGCTTTTGGCGGGCGGCAGCCGCGTTCATGTGATCGGCGGCGCCGACGTGGCGGTCGAACTGGACGCGAAGCGCGCCATCGACCAGGGCACGAGACTGGCCGCAACGCTCTGAAAACCGCCGCGAAAGCCGGGAGAAAAGGCGCCTCCCGGTTTCCCCAACGCAAACACTCCGGTACGAAACCCTGATATTGTCTGCGAACCGTCCCAATGCTGCCCGATTTCGCCGTCATGCCTGCAGGTCAGGGAACGGACGTGAAGGGTGTGCGTGATGGACCGACTGACGGAAATGGAAGCCTTCGCCACCGTCGTGGACCAGGGCGGGTTCACGGACGCGGCCAAGAAGATGGGAATTTCCAAATCCGCGGTGTCCAAGCATGTCTCCAGCCTGGAGGCCCGTCTCGGCGCGAGGCTGCTCAACCGCACCACGCGCCGGGTGAGCCCCACCGAGATCGGGCTGGCCTATTACGACCGCGCGCGCCGCGTGCTCAACGACGCGGGCGAGGCCGACGCGCTGGTCACCTCGATGCAATCGGCGCCTTCGGGGCTGCTGCGGATCAGCGTTGCAACCGATTTCGGCGTGAATCATCTTTCGCCGATCCTTGGCGACTTCCTGCAGGAATTCCCCGAGATCACCGTGAACATGGTGCTGAACAACCGCTACGTCGAACTGATCTCGGAAGGCTTCGACATGGCAGTGCGGATCGGCGACCTGGAGGACAGCAGCCTGCGCGCCCGCAAGCTGACCGAAACGACAAGGCGCATGATCGCCGCACCGTCCTACTTTCAGAAATACGGCCGGCCCCAGCGCATCGACGACCTGAACGAGCACAAGCTGCTGCATTATTCCAACCAGTCCTCGGGCAATGTCTGGAAGGTCACCGCGCCTTCGGGTGAAAAGCGTCAGGTGCGCACTGCCGGCTGGCTCAGCGTGAATGACGGCCAGTCGCTGCTCAATGCCTGCATCGCCGGGCTGGGCATCGCCTACCTGCCATCCTTCCTCTACGCCGACGCCATGGCCAAGGGGCTGGTCGAGGATGCGATCCCGGATCTTCCGATGGAAACGCAGGGCATTTTCGCGGTCTACCCGCCGGGCCGTTTCACCCAGCCCAAGGTCCGGGCCTTCATCGACTTCCTCGTGCACTCCTTCTCGGGCAAGGGCCCGACCGACTGGTAACATTTCCCTCGACGACTTCCGGCCCCGGCGCAGCAATGCGACGGGGCTTTTTTTCGCGCGTCGGAATGGCCGAAAGCCACCCGCCCGGCGGCGGCGCCGACAGGCTCAATCGTCCGACGCCACCACGCCGACCACGGGTCCCATCGCCCGGCCGAAATCCGATCGGCCCAGCGCGGGCGCGTGCAGCCGCGACACGCTGCCATCGAGATAGAGCGCCTGACGCAGTCCGAGAACCTCGCGAAACAGGCGCCCGAACTCGTGAAAGCTGACCGGCTGTTCCGAGATCGCAAAGACAACCCGCTCTCCCGCGTCATCGGTGCCCACCCCGTTTCGGATGAAGCGCGAACTGCTGTCGGGCAGGAACCGGGGGTGCAGCGCGCCATCCAGCACCAGCATCGGCCCGGACTGGGTCGCGTAACGGCAGGCGGGAGCCTCGGCTGCGAACCGGCGGGTCTCGATCACCCGGGCGCGGCCTTCGGAGATGCAGAAAACCCCGTTGGGCAGCAGCCCGAAATTGCCCGGCCCGTCCGATGTCACCAGCCGCATCCGCTCGGCCCCGTCCTCGACATAAAGGCCCACCGGATCGCGATCCTCGTGGTACATGCCGGCATTCATCGCGAAGACCAGCCGCCGTCCCCCGTGATGCAAGGCCTCGTCGATCGCGGAGAAATGCCCCCAGGGCCGGCCGTCGGGATCATCGAGGAACAGTCGTAACTCCTGGCGCGCGGGATCGATCTCGCAGACCGTGAAATCCAGCGCATCCTGCGTCACCTTCCGGCAGTCCACCGCACCCGCCGCCGCCGGCGCGGCCAGAAGCCAAAGCCCCAGGGCCAGCCGGCGCAGACTCACTCGTCGAGATCGCGGCGTACCGCGTCCTGGGCGAACAGCCGTCGCGTCTCGTCCAGCCGGTCGAAGGTCTCGTCCAGCCGGAATCGCAATTCGGGGGCATATTTCAACGTCATCTCCTTCGAGATGGCGCGCCGCAGCTCACCCTTGTTGCGCTCCAGCAGCGCGAGCGCCTCGTCCCGGCCCTTGCCGCCCAGCGGCAGCACGAAGGCCGTGGCCACCTTGAGGTCGGGCGACGTGCGCACCTCGCCCACCGTCAGCGAGAGGCGGTTGAGATCCGGGTCGTGGATATCGCCGCGGGCGAGCACGTCCGACAGCGTGCGCCGGATCAATTCGCCCACGCGCAGCTGACGCTGGCTGGGGCCGGATCCGGCTGGGGTTCGGTTCTTTGCCATGCCGCCCATCTAAGCGCACGCACGGCCTTTGCCAAGCGCCGCGGGCTGCGCTACCACTGCCCCCCGACCGCAAAGGGGGACAGGACATGGCCGATCTGCCGCGCATGGTGGTAACGGGCGCCTCGGGGCGCATGGGACGGATGCTGGCACGGACCGTGCTGGACAGCGGGCGCGCCACGCTCTGCGCGGCGCTGGAACGCCCGGGCCATGACTGGATCGGCCGCGACCTGGGCGAGGCCATGGGCGGCACGACGCTCGGCGTGACGGTGACGGACGACGCGCTCGAGGCCTTCTCCACCGCGCATGCGGTGCTGGATTTCACCGCCCCCGCCGCCACGGTCGAATTCGCCGCCCTCGCCGCGCAGGCCCGGCTGGTGCATGTGATCGGCACCACCGGCTTCGACGAGGCGGCACTGGCCAAGATCGACGCGGCGGCACGCCACGCCACCATCATCCGGGCGGGCAACATGAGCCTTGGCGTCAACCTGCTCACGCTGCTCACCCGCAAGGTGGCGGCGGCGCTGGACGCGGATTACGACATCGAGATCGTGGAGGCGCATCACCGCCACAAGGTTGATGCGCCTTCGGGCACGGCACTGATGCTGGGCGCCGCGGCCGCCGAGGGGCGTGGCGTGACACTGTCCGAGGCCGCCGACCGGGGCCGCGACGGACTCACCGGCGAACGGCGGCGCGGCGCGATCGGGTTCCACGCCATCCGCGGCGGCGACATCGTGGGCGAACATGACGTGATCTTCGCGGCCGAAGGCGAGCGTATCGTGCTGCGCCATGTGGCCTCGGATCGCTCGGTCTTCGCCCGGGGCGCTCTGAAGGCGGCGCTCTGGGGCCAGGGCAAGGGGCCTGGCGCGTTCGACATGATCGACGTCCTGGGGCTGGCCGAAAGCTGATCGGACACTATTTCTCAACCGCACAGGAACAATCCTTCCCTTTTCATGGCAGTCGAGGGGAACGAACCATGCGGAACTTCCTTGCGGCCAAGGCGCTTCTGGCGGCCTCGGCCTTCCCGGCCTTCGCCGATTTCACCAAGGTCGAGGACGAATCGCAATTCGTGCGCCTGGTGGATGGCAAGCAGCTCACCCGGCCGCTTGTGAGCCTGCGCGTGTCCCCCGACGGGGCGATCACCGGCAAGGGCGCCGCGCGTGACGTGCGGGGCGAGTGGCAATGGGAAGGCGGCTATTTCTGCCGCGATCTTCGCTGGGGCGAGCGTGACCTGGGCTACAATTGCCAACGGGTCGAGGTGAACGGGCAAACGGTGCGCTTCACCGCGGACCGGGGCTCCGGCGATTCGGCCGATTTCAGCCTTCGGTGAGACCGCGAGGCCGGGCCGAGACCCTTCCCTGCACAGGACACCGGGCCGACCGCCGCATCCCGGCTCTCTGTCGCCTGTCGGGTCGTGACCCGGCCTTTCCGAATCGCGCTCAGTTCCGCGCCAGGGTGAAGGGACGTTCGGCGGCGCCCGCGCGATACCAGTCGCGGATCGCGCGGCGCTCGCCCTCTTCCATCCAGGTCAGGTTCGCGGGCGGCATCGCGTGGCTCGCGCCGGATTGCAGGAAGATCTCCCGCGCCTGTTCGGCGATGTCCGCGCGCGTCTCGAGATGGACATGGCCGGGCGCGACGCGGATGCCATCCCAGGCGGGCTCGCGCGCATGGCACATGGAACAGCGCCCCAGCACGATCTGCTCGACCTGCTCGAAGCCCTCGGCCGCGGCGAAGGTGGCGGCCGCCCCCCGTGGTTCCCGCTCGGCTGCCGCCTCGTAGCTGTCCTGTCGCAACGGTGCCGTGGACAACCACATGATCACCAGGAACAGGATCGCCGTGGCGGGCCAGGTCCAGAGCGGGCTGCCCCTGCCCGCATGACGGGAGTTGAACCAGTGCCGGATCGTCACGCCCATCAGGAAGACGAGCGAGGCGATCAGCCAGTTCCACTCCGAGGCGAAGGCCAGCGGGTAGTGATTGGACAGCATCAGGAACAGCACCGGCAGCGTGAGGTAGTTGTTGTGGGTCGAGCGCAGCTTGGCCACCCGCCCGTAATCCGGGTCCGGCGTGCGCCCGGCCTTGAGATCGGCCACCACGATCTTCTGGTTCGGGATGATGATGAAGAACACGTTGGCCGACATCACCGTCGCGGTGAACGCGCCCAGGTGCAGCAGCGCCGCCCGCCCGGTAAAGACCTGCGTGTAGCCCCAGGCCATCGCGACCAGCAGCACGAAGAGCAGCACCATCAGAACGGCGGGGCTGTGGCCCAGCCGCGACTTGCACAACGCGTCGTAGATCAGCCAACCCACCGCCAGCGAGGCCGCCGACAGCGCGATCCCCTGCCACACCGCCAGGTCGAGCTTCTGCGCGTCGATCAGGTAGAGCTCGGCCCCTGCCCAGTAGACGATTGCCAGAAGCGCCGCGCCCGACAGCCAGGTGGCATAGGACTCCCACTTGAACCAGGTCAGGTGCTCGGGCATCCGCTCGGGCGCCACGAGGAACTTGCGGATATGATAGAATCCGCCGCCATGCACCTGCCATTCCTCGCCATGCGCGCCGGGCGGCAGGTCGGGCGCCTTGCGCAGGCCCAGATCCAGCGCGATGAAATAGAAGGAGGAGCCGATCCACGCGATCGCGGTGACGACATGCAGCCACCGCACCGCGAAGGCCAGCCAGTCCCACATGATGGCGAAATCCTGCATCCCCGTCTCCCGCGATTGATCCGGCCCCACGCTAGCCCATGGCGTTTTCGGGCTCCATCGAAGAAACTGGCCGAGAAGTTTCAAGAATATCCGTAAAATGCCCGATGTCCTATTTCGACAATATCCGCACCTTTGTCCGGGTCTACGAACTGGGCGGAATGTCCGCGGCGGCGCGCGATCAGCGGATCTCGCCCGCGGTGGCCTCGTCCCGCATCGCCCAACTGGAAGAATATCTGAACGTCCGGCTGTTCCAGCGCACCACCCGCAAGCTGACGCCCACCGAGCAGGGCCGGATCTTCTACCAGGGCGCCTGCCGCATCCTCGATGCCGTGGCCGAGGCGGAGGCCGAGGTGGGCGACGTGACCCGCATGCCGCGCGGCACGCTTTACGTTGCCGCGCCGCTGGGGCTGGGGCGGCGGCTGATCGCGCCGGCGGTGCCCGCCTTCAAGGACGCCCATCCGCTGATCGACCTTCGCCTGCGCCTGTCGGACCGAAAGCTGGACCTGACCGCCGAGGGGCTCGACGTGGCCTTCTTCCTGGGTCGGCCCGAGGATTCCACCCTGCGCCTGCGCAAGATCGCCGATTGCCCCCGGGTGCTTTGTGCCGCGCCCGCATATCTTGCCGCGCGCGGGCGACCGACCGGCCCCGAGGATCTGGCCAGCCCCGCCCATGATGCGCTGAACCTGCGCTATCCCGGCGCGCCGGAATTCCAGTGGCCCCTGCAGATGGCGGACGGGGTGCGCCGCGTCGCGGTGACCGGCCCGTTCGAGAGCGACGACGGCGACGTGCTGACCGGCTGGGCGCTGGCGGGCCACGGGATCATCCTCAAGCCGGTCTTCGAGGTGGCCGACCACCTGGCCTCGGGCGCGCTCGTTCCGGTTCTGGAAGACACGCCGCCGGTGCCGGTTCAGCTTGGCTGCCTCTATGCCCATCGGCGGCGGCAGGATCCCAAGGCACGGCTCTTCATCGACTTCATGGCCGGCCGGATCAGCGCCGCGCTCAGGGCCGCGGCCGCGCCGGGTCAGCTACCGCGATAGGTGGAATAGCCATAGGGCGACAGCAGCAACGGCACATGGTAATGCGCCGCGTCCGCCATGCCGAAGCGGATCGGCACAAGATCGAGAAAGCGCGGACGCGCGTCGGGCGCCCCGATGGCCTCCAGGTAGGCCCCGGCGTGGAACAGCAGTTCATACATCCCCGGAGCGAATTCCGCCTCCGGCAGGATCGGCTCGTCGGTGCGCCCGTCGGCATTGGTCACAAGGCTGCGCAGATGGCTTCTCGCCCCACCCTCCAGCCTGTAGAGATCGATCGTCAGCCCCGCCGCCGGGCAGCCCCGCGCGGTGTCGAGCACATGGGTCGTGAGATATCCGGGCATCTTTGCTCCCCTTCCGTTGCGCTGCAGGATATGCCGAAGCGCAGGCCGGTGGAACAGCACGGCCCCACCGGAATCACCTTTCTGGATTTCCGCAAAGTCATGCGCATTTGCCTGATATAGACATAAATCGAGCGAAGGAGACCTCCGTGACCGCACCCCGATACCCCCGCGACCTGCAGGGCTACGGCGCCACCCCGCCGGATCCGCGCTGGCCAGGCGATGCCCGCATCGCGGTGCAGATCGTCGTCAACTACGAGGAAGGCGGCGAGAACTGCATCCTGCATGGCGACGCCGCCTCCGAGGCGTTCCTGTCCGAGATCGTGGGCGCCCAGCCATGGCCCGGCCAGCGCCACTGGAACATGGAATCGATCTACGAATACGGCGCGCGGGCTGGCTTCTGGCGGCTGCACCGGCTGCTGACGGGGATGCGGATTCCGGTCACCGTCTATGGCGTGGCCACCGCGCTCGCCCGTTCGCCCGTGCAGGTCGCGGCGATGCAGGCGGCGGATTGGGAGATCGCCAGCCACGGGCTGAAATGGATCGACTACAAGGATCACGACCCCGAGGCCGAGAGCGCCGACATGGACGCCGCGATCCGCCTGCACACAGAGGTGACCGGCGCCCGGCCCGAAGGCTGGTATACCGGGCGTTGCTCGGTCAACACGGTCGAACTGGCGGCGGAAAAGGGCTTTGCCTATATCGCAGACAGCTATGCCGACGACCTGCCCTACTGGGTGCGGGCGGCCGGGCGCGACCAGCTGATCGTGCCCTACACGCTGGATGCCAACGACATGCGTTTCGCCACGCCGCAGGGCTTCAACTCCGGCGATCAGTTCGAAACCTATCTCCGCGACAGTTTCGACGCGCTCTATGCCGAGGGGATGGAAGGACGGGCCGGGATGCTCTCGATCGGGCTGCATTGCCGCCTGATCGGCCGCCCGGGACGGATCATGGCGTTGCGGCGTTTCCTGGACTATGTGCGCGGGCATGAAAGGGTCTGGTTCGCGCGCCGGATCGACATCGCCCGGCATTGGCAGGCCGAACACCCGCCAGTGCCCCGCGAACGCCCCTCGGAGATGGACCGCACAGCCTTCATCGCCCGCTTCGGCGGGGTCTTCGAGCATTCGCCCTGGATCGCCGAGGGCGCCCACGCGCTGGAACTTGGGGCCGCGCATGATACCGCCGCCGGGCTGCACAACGCGCTGGCGCGGGTGTTTCGCGCCGCCCCGCGAGAGAGGCGGCTCGACGTGCTGCGGGCCCATCCCGACCTCGCCGGAAAGCTTGCCGCCGCGAAACGGCTGACCACCGAGTCCACCGCCGAGCAGGCCAGCGCCGGGCTTGACGCGCTTACCGATGCCGAACGTGCCGAATTCACCCGACTGAACGATGCCTACACCGCAAGGCACGGGTTTCCCTTCATCATCGCGGTACGAGATCACGACAAGGCCGGGATTCTGGCCGCCTTCCGGCGCCGCCTGGAACAGGACAGCGCGACCGAGTTCGCCGAGGCCTGCCGCCAGGTGGAGCGGATCGCCGCGCTGCGCCTGCAGGAGATGCTGCCATGACCGGCCGAACGATCCGTCCCGAGCGGCTGACACCGGACGCCTTCGCACCCTTCGGTGATGTACTGGACAGCTCGGGCCCGCCCGACAAGATGATCAACCAGGGGCTTTGCGCGCGATTCCACGACCGGGCGGAGCTTGATTTCGGACCCGAGGGCCGCGCCGGGATCAGCCTGTTCGAGGCCCTGCCGCGCAGCCTGCCCTATCGCCTCGAGATGGTCGAACGCCACCCGGACGGCAGCCAGGCCTTCCTGCCGATGACGCTGAATCCCTTCCTGGTGATCGTGGCGCCGGACTCGCAGGGCCGCCCCGGGACCCCGCGCGCCTTTCTCACCGAGCCCGGTCAGGGCGTGAACTATCGCCGCGGCACATGGCACGGGGTGCTGACCCCGCTGCAGGCGCCGGGGCTCTTCGCCGTGGTCGATCGCATCGGCCCCGGCCCGAATCTCGAGGAACACTGGTTCGACACGCCCTGGATGGTCGAACCCTGACCAGACCGCATCGCGGGGTCAGCCCGATTTGAGCGCCAGCACAAGGTCCATGACATTGGTGCCGGTCGGACCGGGCCTGAACAGAAGTCCCCGGGAGTCGAGCCAGGTGCCACTGTCGGCCGCTTTCAGCGCGGCGTCGGCCCCCGCGCCCCAGGTTGTACCGCAAACGAAGGCGCCGGCGGCATCGGTGGGCCCGTCGGTGCCGTCGGTGCCCGCCACCAGCAGGGCGATGTCGTCGCGGTTCGCGATCTCCTGCGCCAGCATCAATGCCAGCGCCTGGTTACGTCCGCCGCGCCCCGGCGCGTCGGGCAGGATCACGGTCGGCTCGCCGCCCTGGATGTAGAGCCCCGGCGGGCCATCGCGCAACCGCGCGCCAAGGCGCCCGGCGGCCCGACCCACGTCGCAAGAGAGATCCTCGGCATTCTCCGCCACGGTGAGCCCCTCGGCCCGCGCTGCCTCGGCGCATGCCGCCCGGGCGATGGCGTTGGAGGCGACGATCCGGGTTTCATGGGCGAAAGAGACGCCCTCGGGCACCAGACCGATGCCGGACCCGATCACCCCGATCGCGTCGCCCTGCACGTCGGAAATCGCCAGCACCGTCACATGGGCACCGCCAAAGCCTGCCAGCAACCGTCCGCCCTTGAGCCGCGAGATCTGCCGCCGCCGGGCGTTCATCGCCGCGATGTCGGCGCCGGAGGCCAGCAAGCGCCGGGTCTCGGCCGCGAGCGCCTCCAGCGTCCAGCCCTCTTCCGGGGCCTCGGCCAATGCCGAGGCCCCGCCCGAGACCAGCAGCAGCAGGTGATCGCCGGGGCCGCAGGCCGCCACGGCCCGCCGCAAGGCCGCACCGGCCTCGAGACTGCCGGCGTCGGGCAGAGGATGGCCGGCCTCGATCACCTCGAGCCCCGGCGGCGCGCCTTCGGCATGGCCATGCTTGGTGACCGCGAGCGCCGGCCGGCCGGAAAAGCGCGCAAGCGCCGCCGAGGCCATCGGCACCGCTGCCTTTCCCACCGCGAGGATACGGTCGGGCGGCGGCACCGGACGATCCTCCAGCGCGCGCGTCACCGCGGCGCCGCCCTCCACCGCAGCGATGCCCGCGCGCCAGATCCGTTCCAGAAGTGCCGCCTGCCGCATTGTCCGCTCCCTCGCCTGTGCGCCCTTCATACGCCCCGCCCGCAGCGGGCGCTATACATCGACAGGCGGCTTGCCTAGGGTTTCGACATGAGTGCCGCACCCGCCGACAGCCCGCTCGACAGCCGCCAGGCCTGGACCCGTCTGGGTATCAGCCTGCTGATCGCCACGGTGGGCAATGCGGGCATGTGGATCGTCGTGGTCATCATGCCGGCGGTGGAGGCCGAATTCGGCACCGACCGCGGCGCCGCCTCGCTGACCTATACCGCCACCATGCTGGGTTTCGCGCTGGGCAACCTGTTGATCGGCCGCGCGGTGGACCGCTTCGGCGTGGCGCTGTCGCTGGCCGGCGCCGCCGTGCTGCTGGCGGCAAGCTTCGGCCTGGCTGCGCTCAGCCCCTCTCTGATGGTGCTCTCGGTGTTGCAGTTCGCCGTGGGCTTCGGCACAGCGGCCGGCTTCGGCCCGCTGATCGCCGATATCTCGCACTGGTTTCTCAGGCGGCGGGGCATCGCCGTGGCGGTGGCGGCCTCGGGCAACTACCTGTCGGGCGCGATCTGGCCCTTGCTGCTGGCCGATATCCAGATCGCCTATAGCTGGCGCGGCGCCTATGTGGCGCTGGCGCTGGCCTCATTGCTGCTGATGCTGCCGCTGGCGGCGCTGCTGCGCCGCCGCCTGCCGGCCGAGGCGGCCGCCCATGCCGACAGCCTGTCGGAGGCGCGCGCGCAGGCGTCGGGATTTTCGCCCCGCGCGCTGATGTGGCTTCTGGGGCTGGCCGGGATCGGCTGTTGCGTGGCCATGTCGATGCCGCAGGTTCATATCGTCGCGTTCTGCGTCGACCTGGGTTACGGCCCCGCCGTGGGGGCAGAGATGCTCTCGCTGATGTTGATGGGAGGCGTGGTATCGCGCCTGGCATCGGGCTGGCTGGCCGACCGGCTGGGCGGGGTGATGACACTGCTGATCGGATCGGGGCTGCAATGCCTCGCGCTGTTCCTGTACCTGCCCTATACCGGGCTGGTATCGCTCTATGTGGTCAGCCTGATCTTCGGGCTCAGCCAGGGCGGGATCGTTCCGAGCTATGCCGTGATCGTGCGCGAATACCTGCCCGCGCGCGAGGCCGGCGCCAGGGTGGGCTTCGTCATCATGGCGACCATCCTGGGCATGGCGCTGGGTGGCTGGATGTCGGGCTGGATCTACGACATGACCGGCAGCTACCGCGCCGCCTTCCTCAACGGGATCGCCTGGAACTTTCTCAACATCGGGATCATGCTGCTGATCCTGGCGCGCACCCGCCGCGGCCGGGCCAGACTGCAACCGGCCTAATCCCCTTCCCCGCGCGGAG
>JBKHDP010000007.1:0-31481 GCA_046541255.1 Paracoccaceae bacterium
TGCCGCCTTGACGCTCTGGTGCGAGGTTCGGTTAACTGCCCGTCACCGGCGCCGCCCGAGGCGTCGGGGCGTGTGAATGAGAGTGGGACAGGGCCTTCATGATGGATCCGACGCCGTTGTATCACCGGATCTACCTGGTCCTGCGGGAGCAGATTCTCGATCGCAAGTTCGACCCTGACAAGCCGATGCCCAGCGAGATCGAACTGGCCCGGGCCTACAACGTCTCGCGCGTCACCCTGCGCAAGACGATGGAGCGGCTGGAACGCGAGGGGCTGATTCTGCGCCAGCGCGGGCGCGGCACCTTTGCCGTGCCGCCGGCCTCGCAGACCTCGGTACAGGCCGATATCAGCGGGCTGGTGGAAAACCTGCTGGCCATGGGCCTGAACACGGAGGTCGAGGTGCTGGAATTCGAATATGCCCAGACCCCGCCGGAGGCCGCCGCCGACATGGGGGTGGTCCCCGGCACCATCGCGCAGCGGGCGGTGCGGCTGCGCAGCCTCAAGGGGCGGCCGTTTTCCTATGCCGAAACCCATGTGCGCGAGGATATCGGCCGCACCTTCACCGCCGAGGACATGGCGACGACGCCGCTTCTGCGCCTGTTCGAGATGGCCGGGGTGAAGATCGCGGGGGCGCATCAGAAGGTGACGGCGCGGGCCGCCGACTACCTCGTGGCCGATCTGCTGGGCGTGGAAGTGGGCACCGCGCTCCTGTGCATCAAGCGCGTGGTGCGCGACGAGACCGGATCGGCCGTGGAGCGGATCCACGCGCTCTATCGGCCGGACATCTACGAGTTCGAGCTGAACCTGACCCTGGGCCAAGGGCCGGACGGCACACTGTGGCAGCCGACCCAGAGCCTGCCGTGACCCGTCGCATGTACCGGCCCGAACGCCGATGACCGCGCCAAGGGGGCGCCCCGCGCCGCGCTATCCTCTGGTGGCCTTCGCCGCGTTCTTTCACCTCGCCGGGGTGATGGGCACGCGGCCGATCGTGCCGCTCTATGCGACCGAACTGGGCATAGGGCCCGCGGAGATCGGGGTGCTGGTGGCGGTCTTCGCCACGCTGCCGCTGTTTCTCGCGCTGCGCGCGGGGCGGTGGCTGGACATCTACGGTAGCCGGCCGATGTTGGTGGCGGGCACGCTTTTCGCCGGTCTCGGGCTGGCGCTGCCGGAACTGGCGCCGGGGCGCGTCGGGCTCTATGCCTCGCAGGTGGTCACCGGCAGCGCCTCCACCCTGTTCGTGCTGGCCGCGCAGCGCAGCGTCGGCACCTTGTCCTCCGAGGCCTGGGCGCGCGAACGCAACGTGGCGGTGTTCAGCCTGGGCGTGGCCCTGGCCAGCCTTGCCGGGCCGATCCCGGCCGGCTTCATCGCCGAGCGGCTGGGCCACGGCCCGGCATTTCTGGCGCTCGGGGCGGTCACGCTGCTGTCGCTGCCGGTGTCGCTGCGCCTGTCCGCCGACCGGCCGGCCACCCCGGCGGGCGGGGCGCAGTTCCCGGCCGGCAACCCGCTGCGGGTGCTGACCTACAACCCCTATATGGGCCGGGCCTTCCTGATCTCGTCGCTGATCCTGATGGCCAAGGACATGTACGTGGCCTATTTTCCGCTCTACGCCGCCTCGCTCGGGATATCTGCCGGCGCCATCGGGATCATCATCGGGCTGCACAATGGCGGTGGCGTGGTGATGCGGCTGGTTCTGCTGCCCATGATCGAGATGTTCGGCAAGAACCGGGTCGTGATCGTCTCGATCCTGCTGGGCGGGCTGCTGTTCGTGGCGCTGCCCTTCCTCGACGGGATCGTGCTGCTGACGCTGGCCTCTGTCGGGATCGGTCTGGCGCTGGGCCTGGGCCAGCCGCTTTCGATCTCGACCACCATCGCGCTGTCGCCTCGCGACAAGCTTGGCGAGGTGCTGGGCGTTCGGCTGGACTTCAACCGCTTCACCCAGGCCGCGGTGCCGCTGGGCTTTGGCGGCGCGGTGCTGGTGACGGGGGTGGCGGGGCTGTTCGTGGTCGTGGGCGTCCTGCTGTGCCTGGGCGCATCCCGGCTGCACATCCCCGACGAGTTTAGCACCTGACCGGCGCGGGGGCGCAGGCGCCGTGACCGCCAGTCGGGGCTTGAAGCCGGTGGCCCGCCGGTCTGTAACTGCGAGATGCGCAGATAATGCGCGGACCGGGATGGGAGAGCCGGATGGAGGCGATGTCACCACTTCTGCTGGGGTTCCTGGGCAGCCTGATCGCCGGGGCGATGACCGCGGTGGGCGCCGTGCCGGTGCTGTTCGGCCGAATGCCCGGCCGGGGCTTTCGCGACATGTCGCTGGGTTTCGCGGCGGGGGTGATGCTGGCGGCCTCGTTCTTCTCGCTGATCCTGCCCGCGCTCGAAGCCGCCGAACAGGATTTCGGCGCCGGACCGATGCCCGCGCTGGTCGCCTGCATCGCGATCCTCGTCGGCATGGCCGCGGTACATGGCCTGAACGAGGTGCTGCCGCACGAGCATTTCCGCACCGGACGAGAAGGGCCCGACGCCGCCGCCCTGCGCCGGGTCTGGCTGTTCATCATCGCCATCACGATCCACAATTTTCCCGAGGGCCTTGCGGTGGGCGTGGGGTTCGGGGCGGACGGGCTGGAAGGCGGGTTGGCGCTGGCCGTGGGCATCGGCTTGCAGAACGCGCCCGAGGGGCTGGCCGTCGCGGTTGCCCTGCTGGGCGAGGGCTACGGGCGGGCGCGCGCCTTCGCCATTGCCGGGCTTACCGGGATGGTAGAGCCCCTGGGCGGGGCGCTGGGCGCCGGTGTCATCCAGATCGCCGAGCCCCTGCTGCCCTGGGGGCTGGCCTTCGCGGCGGGCGCCATGCTCTACGTCATCAGCCACGAGATCATCCCCGAGACCCATCGCAGCGGGCATCAGAACAAGGCCACGCTGGGATTGGCCGTCGGCCTGGTGGTGATGCTGTTCCTGGACGTCTCGCTGGGCTAGCTAGTCATGCGGCCCGGGCTGCGCGCGCAGGAAGCTGATGGTCGTGTCGCCGTAGCGGCGGCTGTCCAGCAACTCGAAGCCCTCGGGCGCGGTGACGGGGCTGTTTTCCTCCCAGACCACAAGCGCGTCCGGCGCGATCCAGCCATCCTCGCGCGCGGCGCGCAACGCCTGCTCGCCCAGCGCCTTGCCATAGGGCGGATCGAGAAACACCAGATCGAAAGGCGCTTCGGAGCAGGGGCCCAGCCGGCGCGCATCGCGCCGTAGAAGCCGGGCCTCGGATTTCAGGCCGAACAGCTCGAAATTCCGGCGCAGCAGCGCCAGCGCCCGCTTGCCCTCGTCCACGAAGACCGCGCAGGCTGCCCCGCGCGAGAGCGCCTCCAGGCCCAGCGCGCCGGTCCCGGCGAAGAGGTCGAGCACCCGCGCCCCGGATACCGGATCGCCCAGCTTGCCGCCCGACAGGATGTTGAACAGGCTTTCGCGCACCCGGTCCTGGGTGGGGCGCAGATGGGCCGCGGGATCGCCCTTGCCGAGCCCCGCAAGCGCGCGCCCGCGCCATTTGCCGCCGACGATCCTCACCCCTCGAGCAGCGGTTTCAGGTCCGCCCCCGGATCGGCGATCACCGCCGGATCGGGAGATTTTCCCGCCTCGATCAGCCGCTTGCCCACCATGTAGGCGCGCGGATCGTTCATCGCGTCCACCGCGAGCAGCGTCCCGCCGCGGTAGTACCAGTGCGAGGCGGAGGCGCCCGCGCCCGGCCGGACAACCACCCGGTCATAGCCGGTGTTGAGCCCGGCGATCTGCAGCTTCACGTCGTACTGGTCCGACCAGAACCAGGGCTGCGGGACATAGTCCTTGCCCGCACCCATGATGTTCTCGGCCACCGTTTCGGCCTGGTCGATGGCATTCTGCACGCTTTCCAGCCGAATCCGCCCGCCGCGATAGGGGAAGGAGGCGCAATCGCCTGCCGCCCAGATATCGGGATCGGAGCTGCGTCCCTGCGCGTCCACCGCGATGCCGTTGTCGATCGTCAGCCCGGCGGCCTCGGCCAGCGCGGTGGCCGGGGTGATGCCCACGCCCACGATCACCATGTCGAGCGCCAGTTCGCTGCCATCCGACAGGATCGCGCCGGTCACGTGGTCCTTGCCGGTGAGCCGGGTCAGCCCGACGCCTTCGCGCAGATCGACCCCGTGATCGCGGTGCAGCTGGCGGAAATAGTCCGAAGTCTCGGGGGCTGCGACCCGGCCCAGGATGCGCGGGGCCATCTCGATCAGCGTGACCTGCATGCCTGCGCCCGCGCAGACCGCCGCGGCCTCGAGCCCGATATAGCCGCCGCCCACCACCAGCACCCGCGCGCCGGCACGGATTCCCGGGGCCATCTCGTCCACGTCGCGCAGGCTGCGCACCACATGCACGCCGCCCAACTCGCCTCCGATCGCGCCGGGAAGGCGGCGCGGCACCGAGCCGGTGGTCAGCACCAGCGCGTCGTAGGGCAGGGCCTTGCCGCCGGCGATCACCACGCGGTCGGCGCGGTCGATCGCGTTGACGGTCTCGTCGAGATGCAGGTCGATCCGGTTTTCCGCGTAGAAGCTTTCGGGACGCAAGAACAGCCGCTCCACCGCCATCTCGCCCATCAGGTATTTCTTGGACAGGGGCGGGCGCTGATAGGGCGGGGCATGCTCCTCGCCGATCAGGGTGATGCCGCCGGTGAACCCGAGGCCGCGCAGCTTCGCCACCAGTGACGCGCCCGCCTGGCCCGCTCCCACCACGACGACGTTTCTCATCCCCGGTCCTTCCGTTCTTTTTAAGTGGTCGCACCTGCGCGCGGAACCTATATCCCGCAAGGTTGGAAACGCAAACCGAAGAAGAGAGGACAGGCATGACGATTTCCGTTGGCGACACGCTGCCCGCCGCCACGCTGGTGGCCATGGGTGCGGAGGGGCCGGCGCCGGTGGCGCTGGCCGACAAGGTGAAGGGCCGCAAGGTCGTGATCTTCGCGGTGCCGGGGGCCTTCACGCCCACCTGCCATGCCGCCCATGTGCCCAGCTTCATCCGCACGAAGGATGCCTTCGCGGAAAAGGGCGTGGACGAGATCATCTGCGTATCGGTCAACGATCCTTTCGTGATGGGGGCCTGGGGGGACGCCACGGGCGCGACCGCCGCGGGAATCACCATGCTGGGCGATCCGCTGAGCGAGTTCACCAAGGCGATCGGCATGGATTTCGACGCGCCGCCCGCCGGGCTGATGGCTCGATCCAGGCGTTACGCCATGCTGGTCGAGGACGGCAAGGTGACGGTGCTGCATCTCGAGGACAGCCCCGGCACCTGCGAGACGAGCGGCGGCGAGGGGATGCTCGCCGCGATCTGATGCCCCCTGGTGCCGCTGACCGCCGGCCGGGCGATCGGCCGGCGCTCGGCCTTCAGCCTTCGCCCGCGAGCTGGTCGAGCTTGCGGGCGAGCTTTGCATCCAGCGCGCTGAGCCCGTCCACATCGTGGGTGGACAACGTGACCTTCACCGTCTTGTAGACGTTGAACCATTCCGGGTGATGGTTCCATTTCTCGGCCCAGAAGGCGGCCCGGGTCATCCAGCCGAAGGCCTGCACGAAATCGGCGAATGTGTAGGTCTTGGTGATCGCGTCGCGATCTTCCACCATCGACCAGCCGTTTTGCAGCAGGGGCTCCAGCAGCGTCTTGCGCCCGGTATCGGTCAGCAGCTCGGTCATTCCTGTTCCTCCACATTTGCCTTTCTGAACGGGCCGTAGCCCGTCAGGACCTCGATATCCTGTGCCACCGCGCGCCGCTCCTGCTCCAGGTAGCGGCCCACCGCCTCGGCAAAGCCGGGATCGGCGATCCAGTGCAGCGAGTGGATCTCGGCCGGCAGGTAGCCGCGGGCCAGCTTGTGCTCGCCCTGCGCGCCGGCCTCCACCCGTGACAGGCCATGCGCGATGGCGAAATCCATGGCGCGGTAGTAGCAGGCCTCGAAATGCAGGCAGGGGTGATGTTCCACGCAGCCCCAGTAGCGGCCATACAGCACGTCGCGCCCGATCAGGTTCATCGCGCCGGCGACATAGTGGCCGTCACGCCGGGCCATGACCAGCAGGATATCGTTGCGCAGGCGCTCCTGCGCCAGTTCGAAGAAGGCCCGCGTCAGGTAGGGCCGGCCCCATTTGCGCGCGCCGGTATCCTGGTAGAACTGCCAGAACGCCTCCCAGTGTTCGGGGCGGATGGCATCGCCGGTCAGCAGCTCGATCTCGCCGCCGAAGGCATTGGCCTGCCGCCGTTCCTTGCGGATGGTCTTGCGCTTGCGCGAACTGAGATCGGCAAGGAAGGCGTCGAAATCGGCATAGCCGCGGTTGAGCCAGTGGAACTGCTCCGTCACCCGCCGCATCAGCCCCAGCGCCGCGCCCGCCTCCGCCTCGGCCGCGGTGCAGAAGGTGGCATGCAGCGACGAGACGCCGGTGCGTTCGGCATAGCCCACCGCGCCCTGAACCAGCGCGGCGAGGCCCGTGTTCTCGTGGCCCGGTTTCACCAGGAAGCGCCGCCCGGTGGCCGGGGTGAAGGGCACCGCGATCTGGAGCTTGGGATAGTAGCGCCCGCCAGCGCGTTCATAGGCGTGGGCCCAGTTGTGATCGAAGACGTATTCGCCCTGGCTGTGGCCCTTGGCATAAAGCGGCGCAACGCCGATGATCTCGCCGCCCCGCTCGGCCACAAGGTGATGCGGCTCCCACCCGGTGCCCGGCCCGACCGAGCCGCTCTCTTCCAGGGCACCGAGGAATCGATGAGTGGTGAAGGGATCGGCCGGGCGCCCGCCATCGGCGGCCTCCGGGCAGGCGCAGGCATCCCACTCCGCCGCGTCGATCCCCGCCAGCGAGCCAAGCACCCGGATTTCAACGCTGTCATCGCGCATCGCGTCTCCCTTCCGATGAATATCTGGGACGCGCGTGTCGACGATCAAGCCGGGATTTCGGCGTGGTAGCCCTCGAAGGTCACATTGGCCGCGCGGCGCCGCGCCTGCGCCTCGTCTTCCGCCGAGCGGATGGTCCAGCTCAGGATGGCGGCACCGGAGGCGGAGAGCTCGTCCAGCCGCGGGCGATCGAGATCGCGCATGTGGTGACTGACGAAACAGGCGCCGACCCGCTCGAAATCGAGGATGTCGCGCAGGGCGCTGCGGCGTTCCTCGGGCAGCAGCGTCCAGTCCTCGGCGGCGAAGGCGCAGGTGGTCAGCCCGCGCGGCACGTCCGGTGCCAGCCGCGCCATATGCGCGACCGCATGGGGGTTGAAGGACATCACCGCCACCGGCCCGGCATAGCCCTCCAGCGCCGCCGCGGCGGCCGCCTCCAGCCTGCCGCAGGTCTCGCCCATGGCGCCGTGCTGATCCTTTATCTCGACCAGCAGCGGCACCCGGCCCGCCACCTCTGCCAGTACCGCTGCGAGGCCGGGTATGCCCTCGGACCCGCCGGCAAGCGGGATGGCGGCCAGTTCCGCGGCGCTGCGACCGCGTACCGGGCCTTGCTCTGCCGTCAGGCGGCCCAGGTCGTAATCGTGGAACACCATGGCCTGGCCATCGGCCGAAAGCTGCAGGTCGATCTCGATGCCGTAGCCTGCCTCGACCGCGGCGCGCACCGCGGCGAGGCTGTTCTCGGGCCGACCCGCGGCCCTATCGTGAAACGCCCGATGCGCGATCGGCCGGCGCAGGAAATCCGGGTGCAGCTCGGTCATCGGATCTCGAAGACCCCTTCGATCTCTACCGCCACGCCCATCGGCAGCGAGGCCGCCGAAACCGCCGAGCGCGCGTGCCGCCCGGCCTCTCCGAGTGCCTCGACCAGAAAGTCCGACGCGCCGTTGACGACCTGGGGCTGTGCAGTGAAATCGGGGGTGGAGTTCACGAAGCCGGTCAGCTTCACCACCTTGACCAACCGGTCCAGATCGCCCTCGCAGGCGGCCCTGACCTGCGCCAGCAGCGCGATGGCGCAGCGTTTCGCGGCAGCGGCGCCCTCGGGCGCCTCCATGGTCTCGCCCAGCTTTCCGGTGATCAGGCCGGTCTCATCCATCGAGATCTGACCCGAGACATGGACGATGTCGCCGACCTTCACGAAGGGCACGTAATTCGCCGCCGGGGCGGGCGCCTCGGGCAATGTCACGCCGAGTTCCGCCAGCCGCGCCTCGATCCTGCCGCTCATGCCACTCTCCTTGCCTGTTCCAGGACGGTTGCGTCGCGGCGGACGCTACAGGGAAGCCGGGCGCAGGAAAAGCGCGAAAAGCCCCGCCAAAGCGCAAGAATACGGGGGGCGCGCCGCGCCCCCCTGCCGCAATCCTGCCGCTGCGGCCGCGTCAGCCCAGCAGGCGGCGGGCGATGACCTGGGCCTGGATCTCGGCCGCGCCCTCGAAGATGTTGAGGATACGGGCATCGCACAGGATTCGGCTGATCGTGTATTCCAGCGCGAAACCGTTGCCGCCATGGATCTGCAGCCCGTTATCCGCCGCCGCCCAGGCCACGCGGGCGCCCAGCAGCTTGGCCATGCCGGCCTCCAGGTCGCAGCGGCGGTCATTGTCCTTCTCGAAGGCCGAGAAATATGTGAGCTGGCGCGCCACCATGATTTCCACGGCCATCATGGCCAGCTTGCCAGAAACCCGCGGGAAGGCGATCAGCGGCTTGCCGAACTGCTTGCGGTCCTGCGCGTAGCGCATCGCGATGTCGAGTGCCGACTGCGCCACGCCCACCGCGCGCGCGGCGGTCTGGATGCGCGCGCTTTCGAAGGTGGCCATCAGCTGCTTGAAGCCCTGGCCCTCCTGCCCGCCCAGCAGGTTCTCGCCCTTCACGTGGAAGTCATCGAAGGCCAGCTCGTATTCCTTCATGCCGCGGTAGCCCAGCACCTCGATCTCGCCGCCGGTGATGCCTTCGTCGGGGAAGGGGTGCGCGTCCGTGCCGGGGGTCTTCTCGGCAAGGAACATGGACAGCCCGCGATAGTCCGTGGTCTGCGGATCGGTGCGGGCGAGCAGCGTCATGACATGCGTGCGCGCCGCGTGGGTGATCCAGGTCTTGTTGCCGGTCACGCGATAGTCGCCGCTGTCGTCCCTGACCGCGCGGGTGCGCAGCGCGCCCAGGTCAGAGCCGGTATTGGGCTCGGTGAAGACCGCCGTCGGCAGAACCTCGGCGCTGGCGATGGCGGGCAGCCATTTTTCCTTCTGCGCCTCGGTGCCGCCGCCGATGATCAACTCGGCCGCGATCTCGGACCGGGTGCCCAGGCTGCCCACGCCGATATAGCCGCGCGACAGCTCTTCCGAGACGACGCACATCGACGCCTTGGACAGGCCCAGCCCGCCGAACTCTTCGGGAATGGTCAGGCCGAACACGCCCATCTCGGCCAGTTCCCGGATCGTCTCCATCGGGATGAGCTCGTCCTTGAGATGCCATTCGTGGGCATGGGGTTCGATCTTGTCCACGGCGTAGCGGCGGAACTGCTCGCGGATCATCTCCAGCTCTTCGTCCAGCCCGGTGGCGCCCACCGTGGACTCGGCGGCGCGTTCCTGCATCAATTCCACCAGCCGGGTGCGGGCGGGCTGGGTGTTGCCCTGCTGCACGAGGGTCGTGACCTCGGGCGTCATCAGGGCGCGGATGTCGTCCTGGCCCAGGCCCATGTCCTGCAGGCGCAGGATCTCGCCCTGGCTCATGGGGAGGCCGCCCTGGATCTGCGAAAGATACTCGCCGAAGGCGATCTGCTGGATCAGCTGCTCGACCTCGCCGAACCGGCCGTCCTCCTGCAACCGGCTGGCCCAGGCCTGCATCTGGCGCAGCGCCTCGACATAGGTGGCCAGCCAGGCCAGCCCGTGCGCGGCGGTCTGATGCGCCTCGATCAGCGCGCCCGACACGCGGTCCCCTTCGGTGACCATGTCGCGCAGCCGGTCGCGCGCCGTGTCCAGCACAGCCTCGGCGGGGGCGACGGCCGCACCGGTCAGGCGCAGCAGGTCGGGAAGTGTCACGGCGTTCGAGGCCGTCGCGAGATCCTGTCCGTCATGAGCCATGAATCATATCCTCTTGCAGCGTTGCGCCGTCCTAATCCTTTCGCAGGTGCAGCGCAACAAAAATACCCCAGTATCCGGTTTTCGGGATCGAATGTTGCGCATGCATTTTCCAGCGGCGGCCGGAATCCGACTGTGCTAAGCCGCGCGCATGTCGATCTTTTCCGTTCTGACCCCTGAGCAGCTAGCTCTTGCCCTGATGGTGGCCACCCTGGCGGGCACGATCAAGGGGCTTGTGGGATTCGCCATGCCGATGATCCTGATTTCCGGGCTCGGCACCCTGATGTCGCCGGAACTGGCGCTGGCGGGGCTGATCCTGCCCACGGTGGCCACCAACGGCCTGCAGGCGCTGCGGCAGGGCCCGGGCGCGGCCTGGGAAACGGTGCGGCGTTTCCGCATGTTCCTGCTGATCGGCGGGGCCACCCTGCTGGCCAGTGCGCAACTGGTCCGGGTGCTGCCGCCCGAGGCGATGCTGCTGATCATCGGCGTTCCGATCACCGGCTTCGCGATCTGGCAGCTTTTCGGCGCGCCGCTGCATCTTGCCGCGGCCAACGCCCGGCTGGAGGCCGGTCTGGCCGTGGTCGCGGGCTTCATCGGCGGGCTTTCGGGGGTGTGGGGGCCGCCGGTGGTGGCCTATCTCACCGCGCTGCAAACGCCGAAGCTCGACCAGATGCGCATTCAGGGTGTGATCTACGGGCTGGGCGGGCTCGCGTTGCTGGGCGCGCATCTGGGCTCGGGCGTGCTGGACATGCAGACCGCGCCGTTCTCGGCGCTGCTGGTGGTGCCTGCCTTGCTGGGCATGTGGTTGGGCGGCCGGCTTCAGGACGGGATCGATCAGCGCGCCTTCCGCAGGGCCACGCTGATCGTGCTGCTGCTCGCCGGGCTGAACCTGATCCGCCGGGCGCTGATGGGCTGACAGGCGATGTGCTGACAGGCGGCAAGGGGCGCGCCCCGAGCGCCCCCCGGCCCGGCCTGTCGCGTTCAGCCGAGCGCCGCGGCCTTCACGTCCTCGTCGATATAGGGGACGTATTGCTCGAAATTGTCCGCGAACATCTGCACCAGCCGGCGGGCCTGCGCGTCGTATTCCTCGGGGTCGTTCCAGGTGCGCCGCGGATCCAGAAGCACCTCGGCCACGCCCGGCACGTCCACCGGAACCTCGAAGCCGAAATTCGGATCCTTGCGGAATTCCGCCTCGGCCAGGCTGCCATCGAGCGCCGCCGAGAGCAGCGCGCGGGTGGCCTTGATCGGCATCCGCGAGCCGGTGCCATAGGCGCCGCCGGTCCAGCCGGTGTTCACCAGCCAGCAGGTCGCGCCGTGCTTGGCGATCTTGTCGCGCAGCAGGTTGCCGTAGACCTCGGGGCGGCGCGGCATGAAGGGCGCGCCGAAACAGGTGGAAAAGGTGGGTTCGGGCTCGGTCACGCCGCGCTCGGTGCCCGCGACCTTGGAGGTGAAGCCGGACAGGAAGTGATACATCGCCTGCGCCGGTGTCAGCCGCGCGATCGGAGGCAGCACGCCGAAAGCGTCGCAGGTCAGCATGATGACGTTCTTCGGATGCCCGCCCAGCGCCGTCTCGGACGCGTTGGAGATGTATTCCAGCGGGTAGGCGCAGCGCATGTTGGCCGTGAGGCTGTCATCATCGAAATCGAGCTCGAACGTCTCCTCGTCGAAGACCATGTTCTCGATCACCGTGCCGAACCTGGAGGTCGTGGCGAAGATCTCGGGCTCGGCCTCGGCCGACAGGTTGATCGTCTTGGCATAGCAGCCGCCCTCGAAATTGAAGGTGCCGCGATCCGACCAGCCGTGCTCGTCATCGCCGATCAGCACGCGCTCGGGATCGGCCGAAAGGGTGGTCTTGCCGGTGCCCGACAGGCCGAAGAAGACGGCCGTGTCCACGGGGTTGCCGGGGGCGTGGTTGGCCGAGCAATGCATCGGCATGATCCCGTTCTCGGGCAGGATGTAATTCAGCAGCGTGAAGACCGATTTCTTGTTCTCGCCGGCATACTCGGTGCCGCCGATCAGGATCATCCGCTTCTCGAAATTCAGCGCGATCACCGTTTCCGAGCGGCAGTCGTGCCTTGCGGGGTCGGCGCGGAAGCTGGGGCAGTTGATGATCGTCCAGTCGGCGGTGAAACCTTCCAGCGACTCGCGGTCGGGGCGGCGCAGCAGGTGGCGGATGAACAGGCCGTGCCAGGCCAGTTCCGTGATCACGCGCACGTCGATGGAATAGGCCGGGTCCGCGCCCCCCACCAGATCCTGCACGAACATCTCGCGGCCCTTCATGTGCGCCAGCATGTCGGCCAGGAGCGCATCGAAGCCCTCGGGCGACATCTCGGCATTGTTCTCCCACCAGATGTGATCCGCCACATCGGGGGTGCGCACGACATGCTTGTCCTTGGGCGAGCGGCCGGTGAACTTGCCCGTGGTCACCAGGAAGGCGCCTCCGCGTCCCAACCGACCCTCGCCGCGCTTCAGAGCGGCTTCGATCAGGGCCGGCTCGACCAGGTTGTAGTGGACATCTCCCAGCCCTTCGATCCCTTGATCCTCAAGCCGGAATTGCGGGTTCACCCGTCCAAATGTCATCTGCTAGCTCCTCTGGCCACGCCCTGCGCGGCGACTTCCTTCTTGCCCCCGGCGAGCGAAGCTGACGTCAGGGCAGCCCTGCGCTGGGCAGCGCCGGCGTGACGGTCTTAGCACGCGGTTTCCGGGGGTGAACAGGCGCCTGACAGGGAGTTAGCGCAACCAGCCGAAGTTTAGCGCAATCATGTTTCCGTTCCGAAACCCGATGTGAGGCAAATTAGCCATTGGTTAGGGAAATGTGTCTGAAATCGGGCACGGTTCGGAGGTGATTCGCAGATTGTGATTGATCGCAATCATGCGCGAAAGGCATAATGCTTGGAAAAATACGGGCAAAAGAGCAGCACAAGGAACCTTCCAATGTCGAAGATCGCACTGGTCGACGATGACCGGAACATCCTGACCTCCGTCTCCATGACGCTCGAGGCCGAAGGGTTCGAGGTCGAGACCTACAATGACGGGCAATCGGCGCTGGACGCCTTCAATCGCAAGATGCCCGACATGGCGGTTCTGGACATCAAGATGCCGCGGATGGACGGGATGGACCTGTTGCAGCGGCTGCGCCAGAAATCCAGCATGCCGGTGATCTTCCTCACCTCCAAGGATGACGAGATCGACGAGGTGCTGGGCCTTCGCATGGGGGCCGACGATTACGTCAAGAAACCCTTCTCGCAGCGCCTGCTGGTGGAACGCATCCGCGCGCTGCTGCGCCGCCAGGAGGCGGTGGCGGGCGATCTGGTGGGGGACACCGAGGAAACCAAGGTGATGACCCGCGGCTCGCTGACGATGGACCCGCTGCGCCACGCGGTCAACTGGAAGGGCCGGGATGTCTCGCTCACCGTCACGGAATTCCTGCTGCTGCAGGCCCTGGCACAGCGCCCCGGCTTCGTGAAGAGCCGCGACCAGTTGATGGACGTGGCCTATGACGACCAGGTCTATGTCGACGATCGCACCATCGACAGCCACATCAAGCGGCTGCGAAAGAAGATGCGCGGCGTCGATCCCGAGTTCTCGGCAATCGAGACGCTTTACGGCATCGGTTACCGCTACAACGAAGAGTAGGGGATGGCACTGGCGGAAGGCTCCGATCTGCACGGCGGTGCCCGCGCGTCCTCGCGGCGCGAGGCCGATCTGGTGCTCGGTGACGACTGGGTGACACCGGATGGCGGTGTGCAGGAAGAATTGCGCGCCCGCCGCGCCCGCCGCGGGTTCTCGCCCCGGCGGTCGCCGCTGACGCGCAAGATCATCGTGTTCAACCTGATCGCGCTGAACATCCTCGTCGCGGGCATTCTCTACCTGAACTCGTCGCGCGACAGTC
Organism: Paracoccaceae bacterium; assembly: GCA_046541255.1. Lineage (GTDB taxonomy): Bacteria > Pseudomonadota > Alphaproteobacteria > Rhodobacterales > Rhodobacteraceae > Rhodosalinus. Next base: position 13,873 of record JBKHDP010000007.1, read on the forward strand.
TCGCGCTGCAGCGTGCCTCGGGCCTGGTGGGAGAGGCCGAGCTGATCGCCGACGTGTTCGAGGCCCAGCTTCCCGGAAGCGCGCCGATCAGCCTTGCCACTGGCGACGGGATCGACGTGCCCGGCACGCTCGACGGGCTGGACCTGCGCAGCGGGATCGAGGTGCTCGTCTTCGATACCGCCGGCACGCAGATCGCGCGGGCAAAGGGCGACGGTACACCGGAGGCGCTGCGGCGGCTGCAGGAGGATAGCGGCCGCACCGTCATCACCGACCTGCTTTCCGGTGTCTGGGCTGTGCTCGAAGGGGTGGGCGACCTGTTCGGCGAGACCGACGCCCCGCCCATCGCGGAACAGCTCGCGCCGCTTGTCCGATCGGCGCTTGCGGGCCGGACCGTGGTGGAAACCGGCCTTGATTCCGGCGGCGGCACGATCATAACCGTGACCTCCCCCATCATCCGCTCGGGCGAGGCGGTCGGGGTGATCGCGGTGGCAAGCGCCTCGGGCGAGATCGATCACATGGTCCGGACCGAGCGGGAGCGGGTGCTCCAGATGTTCGTGATCGCCATCCTGGTGTCGATCGGTCTGAGCCTCGTGCTGGCGTCCACCATTTCCAACCCGATATCCGACCTGGCCGCAGCCGCCGAACTGGGCCGCGACCGGGATCGCGGCAGCATGGGCGGGCCTGGGCGCATCCGCATCCCCGATCTCACTGCCCGCCCCGACGAGATCGGCCGGCTGTCGGGCGCACTGCGCGGCATGGTGTCGGCGCTCTACGATCGGATCGACGCGAACGAGCAATTCGCCGCAGATGTCGCGCACGAGATCAAGAATCCGCTCGCCAGCCTGCGATCGGCGGTCGGGACCTTGCGACTGGCCAGGCGCGAGGACCAGCGCGACAAGCTGCTCGACGTGATCGAGCACGACGTGCGCCGCCTCGACCGCCTGGTGAGCGACATCTCGAACGCCTCGCGGCTGGACAGCGAGCTGGTCAAGGAAGAGGAAGAGCCTTTCGACCTGCGCAAGATGCTGGACAACCTGTGCCAGTATCTGGGCGAGGAGGCGAGGGGCAAGGGGATCGAGTTCATCACCGATCTGCCCGCCCAGCCGATCGTCGTCCAGGGGCTGGAAGCACGGCTGGCGCAGGTCTTCGTCAATCTGGTCACCAATGCGATCAGCTTCTGCGAGGAAGGCGATGCGATCCGGCTCTGGGCACGGCATCGCGAGAACCGGGTGCTGGTGGTGGTCGAGGATACCGGCCCCGGGATCCCCGAAAACGCCCTGGCCAAGATCTTCAAGCGCTTCTACTCGGAACGGCCGCAGAGCGATTTCGGCAACAATTCCGGCCTCGGGCTGGCCATCTCCAAGCAGATCGTCGAGGCGCATGGCGGGGTCATCTGGGCCGAGAACATCCGTCCCACCGAGGCCGATCCCACCTCCGAGCCGCTGGGCGCGCGATTCGTCGTCGGCCTTCCGGTCTGAGCGGATGCAGGCGCCAGCGCCCGGCGCCCCTTCGGAGGTCGTGCGGCATGCAAGCTGCGTCGCCCATGCCGGCCGCGCGGTGCTGCTCACGGGGCGGTCGGGCAGTGGCAAGTCCGCGCTGGCGCTGGAACTTCTGGCACGTGGCGCGCGGCTGGTCTCGGACGATCGCACCTGCCTTCGCCGCACCGCCTCGGGCGTCGTGGCCGATGCGCCGGCGGCGATCCGGGGCCTGATCGAGGCGCGCGGCGTCGGCCTGCTGCACGCCGCGCCCTGGGGGCCCGCCCCGGTCGCGCTGGTCGTCGATATGGACACTCCCGAAACAGAGCGCCTGCCGCCACGGCGCAGCACCATGCTGCTGGGATACCGCCTGCCACTGGTTCACAAGGTGGAGACGGGGTATTTCCCCGCGGCGATCCTGCAATATCTCTCTTCCGGAAGAGCGGCATGAGACAGCAAAGATGACCGAGAGCGCACACGGCATCCAGCGCGTGGTGCTGGTGACCGGCCCGTCCGGCGCGGGCAAGACCCGGGCGATCGCCGTCCTGGAGGATCTCGGCTACGAATCGATCGACAACCTGCCGCTCGGGCTGGTGCCGCGGCTGCTGCAGGGCGGCCCTTCGGGACGGCCGCCGCTGGCCTTGGCAATCGATGCGCGTAACCGCGATTTTTCCACCCAGGGGCTGATCGACATGGTCGACTGGCTTGCCGGTCTGCCTGGGGTTACCGCGGATCTGGTATTTCTCGATTGCCGCCCCGAGATCCTGTTGCGTCGGTTTTCCGAAACCCGGCGCCGCCATCCGCTGGCACCCGCGGAATCGCCGCAGGAAGGCATCAACCGGGAATTCGACCTGCTGGGCCCGGTACGAGACCGGGCGGACGTGCTGATCGACACGTCAGACCTGTCGCCGCACGAGCTGCGCGACGAGATCTCGCGCTGGTGCGCTCCGGAGGCCGGGCATCACCTTGCCGTGGCGGTGCATTCGTTTTCCTACAAGCGCGGTCTGCCGCGCGGGCTGGACATGTTGTTCGACTGCCGGTTTCTGGCCAATCCCTACTGGGAACCCGATCTGCGCGACCGGGACGGCCGGGCCGCCGACGTGGCCGCGCATGTGCGTGCAGATGCGCGTTTCGCCCCGTTCTTCGACCGGGTCCTGGACCTGACGCGCTTCCTGTTGCCCGCCCATATCGAGGAGGGCAAGGCGCATTTCGCCATTGGCTTCGGCTGTACCGGCGGACGTCACCGCTCGGTGGCCACCGCCGAGGCGCTTGCGGCAGCCCTTGCACAGGCAGGCTGGCAGGTGTCAATAAGGCACCGCGAGCTGGAGCGGGTCGGGCCCGTCCGCGACGGCGATAACGGGAATCCAGGCCAGGTGAGGCAAACGTGATCGGGATCGTGATCGTCGCGCATGGAGGGCTCGCGCGGGAATACCTTGCCGCGGTCGAGCATGTGGTCGGCCGGCAGACCGGGATCAGGGCCATCGCGATAGAGGCCGATCACGACCGGGCGCAGAAACAGGCCGAGATCATCGCCGCGGCCGACGAGGTGGATCGCGGCGACGGCGTTGTGATCGTGACCGACATGTTCGGCGGCTCGCCCTCGAATCTGTCGCTGCGTGCCTGTGCGCCCGAAGACCGCCGAATCCTCTACGGGGCGAACCTGCCGATGCTCATCAAGCTGGCAAAGAGCCGTCATCTGACCGTGGGCGAAGCGGTGCGCAACGCGCTGGAAGCGGGCAGGAAGTATATTGACAGCCAGAACGTTTCGCTCGACTAAGCCACGTCATGCCCGATACGAATTGCCATAGAACCCTCACGATCGTGAATGAGAAAGGCCTCCATGCGCGGGCCTCGGCCAAGCTTGTGGAAGTGGTCGAGGGATTCGACGCGTCGGCCGAGATCACCAAGGACGGGCTCAGCGCCTCGGGCGATTCGATCATGGGGCTTTTGATGTTGGCAGCTTCCAGGGGAAGCACTATTGAGGTGCAGACGTCCGGACCGGACGCCTCCGCCCTTGCCGATGCTGTCGAGGCGCTGGTTATGGACCGGTTCGGCGAGGAGATGTGACCGGCCCCCGGGATGAAGGAATGACTGGCTTGGTGGACGGCTCGCGGCACGAGCCGGTGCTGGTGCACCGCGCACCCCGCAACAGGGCGGGGCAGGGTGACGGCTCCAACCTGGCGGATCAGCCCTATGACCGTCGGCGGCTCAGCTATGCCACCACCTTCGAGAACCCGCTGCAGGTGCGCACCATCCAGACGATGGAGTTCCTGACCGGCAAGATGCGGCTGTTGCGGCTGATCCGCAAGTTCGAGGCGATGGGCGTTCCGCAGGGCCAGCCCTTCTGGGCGCAGGCGCTCGACGTGATGGGAATCGCGCTGCGCACGCCGGAGGATCAGATCGCGCGGATTCCGCGAGAGGGGCCGCTGGTGATCACCGCCAATCACCCGCATGGCCTGGTCGACGGGATGGTGCTGGCCGAATTGATCGGGCGTCGCCGGACCGACTACAAGATCCTGACCCGCTCGCTGCTCACCGGGGTGGGCGAGATCGAGGATTTCATGATCCCGGTGCCATTCGCGCATGAGCAGGACGCGCTGCAGCAGAATCTCGAGATGCGCAAGCGCGCGATGGATCACCTCAAGGCAGGCGGGGCGATCGTGCTGTTCCCCTCCGGTGTGGTGGCCGCGTCGCGCACGATGTTCGGCCCGGCGATCGAGGCCGAATGGAACCCTTTCACCGCCAAGATGATCCAGCGTTCGGGCGCGCGGGTGCTGCCTGTCTACTTCCCGGGCTCGAATTCGCGCTGGTACCAGATGGCCAACCGGGTTTCGGCCACGCTGCGGCAGGGCCTGCTGCTGCACGAGGTGGTGCACGCGCTGAACAAGCCGCAATCGCCGGTGGTGGGCGAGGTGATCGGGCGTGACGAGATCGCCGCCTGGGCCGACAATCCGCGTGGCTTCGTGGCCTGGCTGCGCGCACGCACGCTGGCGCTGGGCGGCGGCTGACCGGGGAAGATCAGCGGGTCGGCACCGGGGTCTCGCCGCGATAGTCGTAGAAGCCGCGCTGCGTCTTGCGGCCCAGCCAGCCGGCCTCGACATATTTGGTCAGCAGCGGGCAGGGGCGATACTTGGTGTCGGCCAGCCCGTCATGCAGAACGTTCATGATCGCGAGGCAGGTATCCAGCCCGATGAAATCCGCCAGTTCCAGCGGACCCATCGGATGGTTCGCGCCCAGCTTCATCGACTGGTCGATCGACCGCACGTTCCCCACGCCCTCGTAGAGCGTATAGACCGCCTCGTTGATCATCGGCATCAGGATGCGGTTGACGATGAAGGCGGGGAAGTCTTCGGCGCTGGCGGCCGTCTTGCCCAGCTTCTCGACCACGGCAAGGCAGGCGTCATAGGTTTCCTTGTCGGTGGCGATGCCGCGGATCAGTTCCACCAGTTGCATCACCGGCACCGGATTCATGAAATGGAAGCCCATGAATTTTTCCGGCCGGTCGGTGCGGCTGGCCAGCCGGGTGATCGAGATCGACGAGGTGTTGGAAGTCAGGATCGTGTGCGGCGCCAGCGCCGGAAGCAGCGTGTCGAAGATCTTCTGCTTGATTTCCTCGCGCTCGGTCGCGGCCTCGATCACAAGGTCGGTCTGGCCCAGGTCGGTCAGCGTCAGCGTGGTGGAGATCCGGCCCAGCGCGGCGGCTTTCTCCTCGGCGGTGATCTTCCCGCTCCGGACCTGGCGCTCCATGTTCTTGTCGATCCTGGCCAGCGCCGCGTCCAGCGCGTCCTGGCTGATGTCGTTGAGCCGCACGTCATACCCGGCCAGCGCCATGACATGGGCGATGCCATTGCCCATCTGCCCGGCGCCGACCACGCCGATGGTGGAGATGTCCATTCCCGGTCCTTTCCTCGTTCGCCGCAGACCATAAGCGCCGCCCGGGCGCGTGCCAAGGGCGCAGGAAAGCGAAAAACTCTCTGCGAATTGTGCCTTTAGGGAAATCGAAAGGCGCGGTGCCGAATCCTCCCTTCCGGGTGAGAGAAGATTGGTGGGTGAGAATGACGTACGAATCCCTGCGCGAGGGGGGGCTCGACTATCTGCCGTGCCGTTACGGAGCCTCCCGGCTGGCCTTCCGAGGTCCGCGCCGCACGATCGAAGGCCGATACATCGCCTTTCTTGGCGGAACGGAGACTTATGGCAAGTTCGTCGAACGGCCCTTCCCGTCTCTGGTGGAAGAGGCCACCGGGCTGACCTGCGTGAATCTCGGCCTGGTGAATGCCGGGGCGGATGTCTATCTGCAGGATGAAACGGTGCAGGACATCGCCGCGGGCGCGGCCCTGACGGTGGTCCAGGTCACCGGGGCACAGAACATCTCCAACCGCTACTACGCCGTGCATCCGCGCCGCAACGACCGTTTCCTGAAGGCCGCAGGGCCCTTGCGCGCGCTCTACCCGGAGGTCGATTTCACCGAGTTCCATTTCAACCGGCACATGCTGCGGACACTCGAAGACGTCTCGCGCCGCCGCTTTGAACGGGTGGCGGAAGAGTTGAAAAGCGCGTGGCTCGCGCGGATGTCGGCCTTGCTGAACTGCCTGAGCGGACCGAAGCTCCTGCTGTGGTTCGCCCCGCTCTGCCCGCCGGGGCCCGAGGATCGGGAGCGGGCGGACCCGCTCTTCGTGGAGGCATGGATGCTGGAGCATTTGCGGCCGGCCGTCGCGGCGATCGTCGAGGTGGTGGTGAGCACAGAGGCCCGTGTCGCGGGGACGCAGGGCATGGTTTTCGCGTCGTTCGACGCTCCGGCCGCGGCACTTCTGCCGGGGCCGCACGCCCATCGCGAAGCGGCCGGGATACTGGCCCCGCTGATCGCGAGATTTGCCTGACCGGGGCACGAAAAAGGGCCCGCCCCCTGCCTGGGGCGGGCCCCGAAACCGGCGATCCGCCGAGATTCAGAGTTTTTCGGTCAGTTCCGGGAGCGCGTCGAACAGGTCGGCAACCAGCCCGTAATCGGCCACCTGGAAGATCGGCGCCTCTTCATCCTTGTTGATGGCCACGATCACCTTGCTGTCCTTCATGCCGGCCAGGTGCTGGATCGCGCCCGAGATGCCCACGGCGATGTAGAGTTCCGGCGCGACCACCTTGCCGGTCTGGCCCACCTGCCAGTCGTTCGGGGCGAAGCCCGAATCGACCGCGGCGCGCGAAGCGCCGACGGCGGCGTTCAGCTTGTCGGCCAGCTTCTCGATCAACGCGAAATTCTCTTCCGAGCCCACGCCGCGCCCGCCGGACACCACCACGCCTGCCGAGGTCAGCTCGGGGCGGTCGCTCTCGGCCACCTTGTCCTCGACCCATTCGCTCAGGCCCGGATTGTCCGCGGCGGCGATGGTCTCCACCGGTGCCGAGCCCCCCATGCCGGCCGCGTCGAATGTGGAGGTGCGGAACGAGATCACCTTGACCGCATCCTTCGACTTCACCGTCTGTACCGCGTTGCCCGCGTAGATCGGGCGTTCGAACGTGTCGGCATCCACCACGCCCGAGACATCGGTGATCACCATCACATCCAGCAGCGCGGCGACGCGCGGCAGGATGTTCTTGGCGTCGGTCGTGGCCGGGGCCACGATGTGGCTGTAATCGCCGGCCAGCGAAACGATCAGCGCCGCCACCGGCTCTGCCAGGCGGTGGCCATAGAGCGCGTCCTCGGCGCAAAGCACCTTGGCCACACCGTCGATCTTCGCGGCCTCGGCGGCGGCATCCGCGGCCTTGGCGCCCGCGGCCAGCACCGTCACATCGCCCAGCCGGGCCGCGGCCGTGGCGGCCTTGGCGGTGGCGTCGACGGCCAGGGCGCCGTCATTGATCTCGGCAATCAGCAGTACGGCCATCACACGACTCCCGCTTCCTTGAGTTTCGACACCAGCTCGTCGACCGAGCCCACCATCTCGCCCGCCTTGCGCGTCTCGGGTTCGGCGGTCTTGACGATTTCGAGGCGCGGGCTGACATCGACGCCGTAATCCGCGGCGGTCTTTTCCTCCAGCGGCTTCTTCTTGGCCTTCATGATGTTCGGCAGCGACGCGTAGCGCGGCTCGTTCAGGCGCAGGTCGGCCGAAACGATCGTGGGCAGCGTGACCTTGACGGTCTGCAGCCCGCCATCCACCTCGCGGGTGACGACGGCGTTGTCGCCCTCGATCTCGATCTTGTTGGCGTATGTGGCCTGGCTCCAGCCCAAAAGCGCCGCGAGCATCTGGCCGGTGGCGTTCATGTCGTTGTCGATCGCCTGCTTGCCGCAGAGCACGAGGCCGGGCTGTTCCTCCTCGATCACCCTGGCCAGCAGCTTGGCGACGGCCAGCGGCTCGATGTCCTGGTGCACGTCGTCGGCGGCGACGATCAGGATTGCGCGGTCGGCGCCCATGGCGAGCGCGGTGCGCAGCGTTTCCTGCGCCTGCTTCACGCCGATCGAGACGGCGACGACCTCATCGACCTTGCCGGCCTCCTTCAGGCGGATCGCCTCTTCGACGGCAATCTCGTCGAAGGGGTTCATCGACATCTTGACGTTGGCGAGATCGACGCCCGATCCGTCCGCCTTGACGCGGACCTTCACGTTGTAGTCGATCACGCGCTTGACCGGCACGAGTACCTTCATTGGCGTGGCTCTCCCTTGGTTTGCAGGCCGCACGGGGCGGCCCGGTCAGGTCTGTTCCCGCGCGTTGATAGCCATTCGAGACCGGGGGAAACAGGGCAAAATCGTCATGTTAGCGCCATCGGACGCCGCGTTGGGGATATTTTCGGGCGCGTGGCGCGCCCGCTGCGGGCACCGCCCCGGCCTCGGCCGGCAGGGTTCAGCGGTTCGCGCCCGGAACCCACAGGACATCGGCACGGCCCTCGTCATTGGCGATGCGCGCGGCGACGAAGAACCAGTCCGACAGGCGGTTGAGGTATTTCACGGCGTCGGGATTGACCGATTCCATGGTGGCCAGTTCCACCGCCAGACGCTCGGCCCGGCGCGCCACCGTGCGGCAGGCATGCAGATGCGCGGCCAGCGCCGAGCCGCCGGGCAGGATGAAGCTGCGCAGCGGCTCCAGCTTCGCGTTCATCGCGTCGATCTCGGATTCGAGCCGGGCAACCTGGGCCGCGATCATCCGCAACGGCGGATACTCCTTCTCGGCATCGCGCTCCATGTCGGGGGTGCACATGTCGGCGCCCAGATCGAACAGGTCGTTCTGGATCCGCTCCAGCTGTGCGTCCATCTCGCCCTCGGCATGCAGACGCGCCACCCCCACGGTGGCGTTCAGCTCGTCCGAGGTGCCGTAGGCGGTGACCCGCATGGAATGCTTGGCCACCCGCGCACCATTGCCCAGGGCGGTCTCGCCGTGGTCGCCGGTCTTGGTGTAGATCTTGTTGAGAACGATCATGTATCCGCTCAGCCTCCCTAGCCGCGCACCCAGACGAAGAAGAGAATCAGCACCACCGCAAGGAACTGCGCCGCGATCCGCCAGCGCATCAGCTTGTTGGCGTATTTCCGGTTGAACTCGCCGCCGCGGGCGAAACCGGCGACTCCGGTGACGAGTATCAGCACCACGCCGATCATCACGACGGCGATGAGGATGAAAAGCGGGTCGTCGGCCATGCGGGTGTCCTTTCGGTCGCGCCTTGGAGGGACATAGCGGAGCGGGCGCGAAAAGCGAACCGGAAATCCCGGCGATCACCCCTTCGCCAGCAGCCAGTCGAGGCCACGGGTGGGCAGGATGCGCCGCAACCCGCCCATCAGGTAGGTCGGCGTGGTCACATAGTAGCGCGGCGCCGGGCGGGACGCCTCCAGCGCACGGATCAGCCTGGCCGTGACCGCCGCAGGCGGCAATTCGAACCGGTCCGGTCCGCTTTCCCGGTAGAGCCGTTTCAGCAGGCTTTCGCGATACTGGCCGGCGCGCGGCGAGGCCTTCCAGTCCACCCAGCGTTCGAAATGCGGAATCGAATTGGCCCGGATTCGCGAGGTGATGGGCCCGGGCTCGATCAGGATGACATGGATGCCGGTGCCGCGCATCTCGATCCGCAGCGTGTCGGTGAGCCCTTCGAGCGCGAATTTCGAGGCGTTGTAGGCGCCGCGCCAGGGCGCCGCCACCAGCCCCAGCACCGAAGAACAGTTCACGATCCGGCCATGGCCCTGCGCGCGCATGGCGGGGATGACCTGGCGGGTCAGTTCGTGCCAGCCAAAGAGATTGGCCTCGAACAGCGCCCGCAGCCCGTCGGTGGGCAGATCCTCCACCGCGCCGGGCAGGGCGTGGGCGCCGTTGTTGAACAGCGCGTCCAGCCGCCCGCCGGTGGCCTCCATCACATGCGCCACGGCGGCCAGGATGCTGTCGGTGCTGGTGTAATCCAGCACCACGCTTTCCAGGCCCTCGCGGCGCAGCCGGGCACAATCGGCCTCTTGCCGGCAGGTGGCGAAGACACGCCAGCCCGCCCGCGCCAGCCCGTGGGCGGCATCATGGCCGATGCCCGACGCGCAGCCGGTGATGAGTATGGTCCTGCGGGTCACGGCGCCTCCTGCTTCCGCCGCCGGTATCGCCGGTCGGGAGGCGTAGTGCAATCGGATCAGTTCGCAGCGCCGAGCAGCGAAGCGGCCATCCAGCCCACCCGGCCGCTGGCTTCGACCCGCAGCTTCACCCAGCCGTTTCCGGGCGCGTCAAGCACCTCGACCCGCGCGCCGCGGTCCAGAGTTGCCAGCACCCCGTAGGATGTGCCGGGTCCGGTGCGCATGTTCACCCGGTTGCCCGCCACCTGCCGCAGGTCGCGCCGCGTCTCGCTCGCTCGACGCGGCGCCGGCGGCGCGGCGTTCGGCTCCGCCAGGACGGGCTGGGAAAACAGGCTCGTGCGCGGCGAGAACACCTGTTCCGGGCGGGCTTCCGTCGGCTGTGGGGCCGATCGGGCGGTGGCCAGTGCTATGTCGGTGTTGCGGGTGTTCTGGCGCGTCACCGCCTCGGCCTGTTGCCGGGCGCCCGGCGCCCCCTGGTCGGGCCCGGCCGTGTAGCCGCGTGCCGCGGCCTGCAGCGACCCGGCCCTTGGCGCGTATTCGGCACCACCGCTCAATTCCCAGAAGGCCCAGCCCAGAAAGGCAAGGGACACCAAAATCAAGCGCCACATGCGCCCATTCCCCCCGAAACTCTTTACCGTCCGAAGGCAGCGGTTCGGACACCGGATGATCCTAGACGATTCTTCCGTGTGACCTAAGCCTTCTTTCGCGTTCCGCTGGCGGGCGCGCTTTGGGCGCTTTACCGGCTCCACGGCTCGGGCTATCAGGGCGGCATGGACGACCTGACGGACGACCCTTCCCAGCAACCTGCCGAGACGGCGGAGCCGCTTCGCCGCGCGATCGGCGAACGGTATCTGCAATACGCGCTCTCCACCATCATGCACAGGGCGTTGCCCGATGCGCGCGACGGGCTGAAGCCGGTGCACCGGCGCATCCTCTTCGCGATGCGCGAACTGCGCCTGACAGCCAGCGGAGGGTTCCGCAAATCCGCCAAGATCTCGGGCGACGTGATGGGCAACTATCACCCGCACGGCGACGCCGCGATCTATGACGCGATGGCGCGGTTGGCGCAGGATTTCAACATGCGCTACCCGCTGGTCGACGGGCAGGGCAATTTCGGCAATATCGACGGCGACAACCCGGCCGCCAGCCGCTACACGGAGGCCCGGCTCACCGTGGTCGCCGAGGCCCTGCTGGAAGGGCTGAACGAGGATGCCGTCGATTTTCGCGACAATTACGACGGCACCCTGCGCGAGCCGGTTGTGCTGCCCGCCTCCTTTCCGAACCTGCTGGCCAACGGCGCCTCGGGCATCGCCGTGGGCATGGCCACCAACATCCCGCCGCATAACCTGGCCGAGCTGTGCGATGCCTGCCTGCATCTGATCCGGTCCCCGGATGCCCGAGACGACACCTTGCTCAACCACATCCAGGGGCCCGACTTTCCCACCGGCGGCGTGCTTGTGGAACCGCCCGAGAACATCGCCCAGGCCTATCGCACCGGGCGGGGCGCGTTCCGGCTGCGCGCGCGCTGGCACATCGAGGATCTGGGCCGGGGCCAGTGGCAGATCGTCGTCACCGAAATCCCCTTCCAGGTGCAGAAATCCAAGCTGATCGAAAGGATCGCGGAGCTGATCCAGACCCGGAAGATCCCGATCCTCGCCGATATCCGCGACGAGAGCGCCGACGACATCCGCATGGTGCTGGAACCGCGCTCGCGCAACGTGGATCCCGAGGTGCTGATGGGGATGCTGTTCCGCAATTCCGACCTCGAGGTGCGGTTCAGCCTGAACATGAACGTGCTGATCGACGGCGTGGTGCCCAGGGTCTGCTCGCTCAAGGAGGTCCTGCGCGCCTTTCTCGATCACCGCCGCGAGGTGCTGCTGCGCCGTGCCCGTCACCGGCTGGCCAGGATCGACCACCGGCTGGAAGTGCTGGAAGGCTTCATCCTCGCCTTCCTCAATCTCGACCGTGTGATCGACATCATCCGCTACGACGAGGATCCCAAGACCGCGCTGATGTTCGAGGACTGGTCGCGCGAGCACCAGGCCTCGATGCCGCGGGCCAGCTCCGAGGCCGACTACCGCTCGCCGCTGGCCGGGGTCGACCGCGCCGCGCTCGAAGCCCTGGCCGATCCGGAGGCCGCCCCCGATACCGAGGGCGAGCGCGCGGTGCCCCGGCGCTTCCCCGACCGCGAGCTGTCGGACGTGCAGGCCGAGGCGATCCTGAACATGCGCCTGCGCTCGCTGCGCCGGCTGGAGGAGCTGGAATTGCGGCGCGAGCGGGACGCGCTGATGGAAGAGCGCGCCGGGCTGGAAGACCTGCTGGAGGACGAGGGCCTGCAATGGGTCCGGATCGCCGAGCAGCTCAAGGAGACGAAGAGGCAGTTCGGCCGCGACTGGCCCGGCGGCGCGCGCCGCACGACGCTGTCCGAGGCGGCGGAGGCCGAAGAGGTTCCGCTCGAGGCGATGATCGACCGAGAGCCGATCACGGTTGTCTGCTCCCAGATGGGCTGGATCCGGGCGCTCTCCGGCCATGTGGACCTGAACCGGGAGCTGAAATTCAAGGATGGCGACGGGCCACGCTTCATCTTCCATGCCGAAACCACGGATCGCCTGCTGGTCTTCGGCACCAACGGGCGATTCTACACGCTCTCGGCGGCCAATCTGCCCGGCGGGCGTGGCATGGGCGAGCCGCTGCGGCTGATGGTCGACCTGCCCAACGAGGCCGGGATCGTCGATCTGTTCATCCACCGCCCCGGCCGCAAGCTGCTGGTGGCCTCCTCGGCCGGCGACGGGTTCATCGTCCCGGAGGACGAGGTCGTGGCCCAGACCCGCGCGGGCAAGCAGGTGCTGAACGTGAAGGGCGAGGTGAGGGCGCGGGTCTGCCGGCCGGTCCGGGGCGACAGCGTCGCGGTGGTGGGCGAGAACCGCAAGGTGCTGGTCTTCGGCCTCGACGAGCTGCCCGAGATGACCCGCGGCAAGGGTGTGCGGCTGCAGAAATACAAGGATGGCGGTCTGTCCGACGCCACGACCTTCACCCGCGCCGAAGGTCTGAGCTGGCACGACCCGGCCGGGCGCACCCGCACCGAGACCGATCTGGCCGAATGGGCCGGAAAGCGCGCCTCGGCCGGGCGGATGGCGCCGCGCGGCTTTCCCCGCGACAACCGCTTCACCTGAGCCGCAACGCGGCGCTGCGCGGCGCCCAGCAGCCCTTGCCCCCGGAACGCGCGCCACCTTCGGCCGTGGCAGAAGCTCGCATCCCGCGCCCTGCGGCCCGCGGGCAGGGTCGCGCCGGGCGCGCAGGGCTCCTCCTCCTTCTTCTTGGACGAAATATCCCGGGGGAGCCGCCGTCAGGCGGCGGGGGCGGAGCCCCCCTGCAGCGGTTCGGCCATCAGCCATACCCCGCCTTCGGGCCGCAGGGTCAGGATCATCACGGGCTTCGGATCCCGCCCCGGCACCGGGGCAAAGCGGAAGCGTGCCAGCAGCGTGGCCAGGATGATCACCGCTTCCTGCAGCGCGAAACTTGCCCCGATGCAGACGCGCGGGCCGTCGCCGAAGGGCAGGTAGGCATAGCGCGTCACCGCCTTGCGCTCGGCGAAGCGGTCGGGGCGGAAGGCGTCGGGCGCGTCCCACAGCAGGTGATTGCGATGCAGCGCGTAGATCGGGATCATCACCGTGTCGCCCGGCCGCACCTCGCGTCCGCACAGCGTGTCGGGCGCCTGGGCGGTGCGCGACACCACCGCCGCCGGCGGGTAGAGCCGCAGCGCCTCCTCGCAGATCTGGCGGATGAAGGGCAGGTTCTCCACATCCGCGCCTCCGGCCGGGCGGTCGCCCAGCACCGCGCGCGCCTCGTCGCGCGCCCGTGCCTGCACATCCTGGTCGAAGGCGCACAGGTACAGCGCCCAGGACAGGGTCAGCGCGGTGGTCTCGTGACCCGCCACGATGAAGGTCAGCAGGTTGTCGCGCAGCTCGGGCGTGGACATGGCCCGCCGCGTTTCGGGATCCTCGGCGCCCAGCAGCAGATCCAGCAGATCGGGCACGCCGCCACGCGTGCGCGCGCCGCGCGCCTCGATGGCGCGGTCGGCCACCTGTTTCATTTCGCGCACCGCGCGCCCCGAGATCACCCGCCCCGGGCGCGGCACCCAGTCGGGAAAGCCCAGGATATCGAACAGCGAGATCTTTCCCGCCTCGGCGATATAGGCGTCGATGGCGCCATGCACCGCCTGGCGGTCGAACCCCTCGTCACCCGAAAAGGTCACGTCCGAGATCACGTCGAAGGTGGTGGCCACCATTTCGTCGAGCAGGTTCACCGCGCGCGGTCCGGCCTCCGCGATCCGCTGCGCCGCGCGTTCGGCCGCCGCCGTCATCACCGGAGCGAGGTTCATCACGTTGCGATGCGAGAAGGCGGGCGCCGCCGCCCGCCGCTGCCAGCGCCAATGCGCCCCTTCGGCGATGAACAGGCTTTCGCCGATGGCCGGTTTCAGCAGGTTCTTGGTGACGTCGGACTTGGGGTAATCCTCCAGACGTTCCAGCAGGATGCGGCGCAAAGCGCCCGGATCCATCACCATGTGCCATCGCTTGCCGGTCTTGCCCGACACGATGGGCTGGCGGGTGGCGATCTCGGGGATGATCTCCAGCACGTTGCGGCGCGCGGCGGCGAGGCTCTGCCAGATCGTCATCGGCCGCGTGACCAGCGGCACGCGCACCGGCGTTTCGGGGCTGGGGTGGCGCAGGTCGTCCATCGGCATCTCCCTCCCTGTCGCATATAGTCCGGGCGGCGGTGGCGGGCAAACGCCCCGGGGCAGCGATTGCATGCGGCCCGGGGCTGGGCTATTCGGGGCGGACTGACCCGACCGGAGCCCCGCATGATCCGCATTCTCGCCCTTCTCGCGCTGCTGAGCGGCCTGGCCGCCTGCGGCACCGATGCCGATCTGGGCGAGGCGCCGAAGCCGCTGGGCGATTTCCGGCTCGGCCACAACATCGTCGTCGCGCCCAACCTGGTGAAGGGCCCCGCCTCGCGCGAGGCCAGCGGCGAGGAATGGATCGAGGCGGTGACGGAGGCGCTCGACGCCCGGTTCCGCCGCTACGAGGGCGACCGGATCTACCATTTCGGTGTCAGCGTGGAAGGCTATGTTCTGGCACGGCCCGGCATTCCTTTGGTGCTGTCGCCCAAATCGGCGCTGATCCTCAACATCACCGTCTGGGACGACGCGGAAAGCCGCAAGCTCAATGCCGAGCCGCATACCATCACGGTGACCGAGGCGCTTACCGGCGAGACGCTGCTGGGCTCGGGGCTGACCCAGTCGCGGGAGGAGCAGTTGCGCAACCTGGCGGTCTCGGGCGCCAAGCAGGTGGAACGCTGGCTGCTGCGCCAGAACAGGGCCGAACGCTGGTTCGGCGGGCGCGATGGCAGCCTGCCGCAGCGGCTGGAGAATCCCGGGCCGCGGCTGCCTCGGATCGGGCCGGAAGAGGCGCAGCCCGAGCCGGCATCCAGCGTCCCGCAGCCCGCCGAGATACCGGCCGAAACGCAGCCGGAGGGCTGATGCCGCAGGCCCCCGCCCGGCGGCCAAGACCTGCTTGATTTTCCCCTGCTCTGCCAATAAATGGCGCGCGATGCAAATCGGGTCCGAGCGACCCCCCAACCGCGAGGCGCCAGGAGCCATGGCAAAGGAAAAGTTTGAGCGCAGCAAGCCGCACTGCAACATCGGCACGATCGGTCACGTGGACCACGGGAAGACGACGCTGACGGCGGCGATCACGAAGTATTTCGGCGAGTTCCGTGCGTATGACCAGATCGACGGCGCGCCGGAAGAGAAGGCGCGCGGGATCACGATCTCGACGGCGCATGTGGAATACGAGACGGAGAACCGTCACTACGCGCATGTGGATTGCCCGGGCCACGCGGATTACGTGAAGAACATGATCACGGGTGCGGCGCAGATGGACGGCGCGATTCTGGTGGTGAACGCGGCGGACGGCCCGATGCCGCAGACGCGCGAGCACATTCTTCTGGGCCGCCAGGTGGGCATTCCGGCGATGGTGGTCTTCCTGAACAAGGTCGACCAGGTCGACGACCCGGAGCTTCTGGAGCTGGTGGAGATGGAAGTGCGCGAGCTTCTGTCGGCCTATGACTTCCCGGGCGACGACGTTCCGATCATCGCGGGCTCTGCGCTGGCGGCGATGGAAGGTCGCGATCCGGAGATCGGCGAGAACAAGATCCGCGAGCTGATGGAAGCGGTGGATACCTACATTCCGCAGCCCGAGCGTGCGGTTGACCAGCCGTTCCTGATGCCGATCGAGGACGTGTTCTCGATTTCGGGCCGCGGCACGGTGGTGACGGGTCGCGTCGAGCGCGGCGTGATCAACGTGGGCGACGAGATCGAGATCGTGGGCATCCGCGACACGAGGAAGACGACCTGCACGGGTGTCGAGATGTTCCGCAAGCTGCTGGATCGCGGCGAGGCGGGCGACAATATCGGCGCGCTGCTGCGCGGCATCGACCGCGAGGGCGTGGAGCGCGGCCAGGTTCTGTGCAAGCCGGGTTCGGTGAAGCCGCACACGAAGTTCGAGGCCGAGGCCTACATCCTGACCAAGGAAGAGGGCGGCCGTCACACGCCGTTCTTCGCCAACTACCGTCCGCAGTTCTACTTCCGCACGACGGACGTGACCGGCACCGTGAAGCTGCCCGAGGGCACCGAGATGGTGATGCCGGGCGACAACCTGAAGTTCGAGGTCGAGCTGATCGCGCCGATCGCCATGGAAGAACGCCTGCGCTTCGCCATCCGCGAAGGCGGCCGTACCGTCGGCTCCGGCGTCGTCTCCAAGATCATCGAGTAAATCCAACCGGTTCGATGTAGGCCGGGCGCTTTGCGGCCGGCCTACCTCTCAATCGCGAAAGGCAGAACAATGGCAGCGACAAGCCAGACTATCCGGATCCGCCTGAAGGCCTTCGACTACCGCGTGCTGGATTCCAGCACGCAGGAGATCGTGAACACGGCCAAGCGGACCGGCGCCGAGGTGCGTGGGCCGATCCCGCTCCCCAACAAGATCGAGCGGTTTACCGTCCTTCGCGGCCCGCATGTGAACAAGAAATCCCGCGACCAGTGGGAAATCCGCACGCACAAGCGGATGCTGGACATCGTGGACCCGACCCCGCAGACGGTGGACGCGCTGATGAAGCTCGACCTCGCCGCCGGCGTGGATGTCGAGATCAAGGTCTGAGGAGGGCATACCAGATGCGCTCTGGAATTATCGCGAAAAAGGTCGGGATGACCCGGCTTTTCATGGAAGACGGGCGACAGGTGCCGGTGACCGTTCTGCAGCTGGACAAGCTGCAGGTGGTGGCGCAGCGCACGCCCGAGACGCATGGCTATTCCGCCGTCCAGCTGGGCTGCGGGACGGTCAAGGCCAAGCGGGTGTCCAAGCCGATGCGGGGGCATTTCGCCATCGCCAAGGTGGAGCCCAAGCGCAAGATCGCCGAGTTCCGCGTGGCGCCGGAGAACATGATCGACGTGGGTGAGGAAATCACCGCCGATCATTACTTCGAGGGCCAGTTCGTGGATGTCAGCGGCACCTCGATCGGCAAGGGCTTTGCCGGGGCGATGAAGCGGCACAACTTCGGCG
>JBKHDP010000008.1:0-31239 GCA_046541255.1 Paracoccaceae bacterium
CCATGAAGATGAAGTCGGTCATCGCCGGCGAATAGACCGCGCCGCCCGCGCAGGGCCCCATGATCAGGCTGATCTGCGGCACCACGCCGCTTGCGCGGATGTTGCGGTCGAACACGTCGCCATAGCCGGCCAGGCTGTCCACGCCCTCCTGGATGCGCGCCCCGCCCGAATCGTTGATGCCGATCACCGGCGCGCCGTTCTGCATCGCCATATCCATGATCTTGACAATCTTTTGCGCATGTGTGGCGCTGACCGAGCCGCCCAGCACGGTGAAATCCTGGCTGAAGACATAGACCTGCCGACCGTTGATCGTGCCCCAGCCCGTCACCACCCCGTCCCCATAGGGCTGGCTGTCCTGCATCCCGAAATCGGTGCAGCGATGGGTGACGAACATGTCGAACTCCTCGAAGCTGCCCTCGTCGAGCAGCAGTTCGATCCGTTCCCGCGCGGTCAGCTTGCCCTTGGAATGTTGCGCGTCGATCCGTTTCTGGCCGCCGCCGAGGCGGGCATCGGCGCGCCGCGTCTCCAGTTCCTGCAGGATGTCCTTCATGCTCTCCCCCGTATCCGGTCCGGCGCGACCTTACAGGGGGGCCGGCGATCGAAAAAGTGCTTTCCGGCTAATTTGCAAATCCATGCAAACCATAGACTGCATACTTGAATAGGTGCAAATCGCCTGCGTTTCCGGCTGCGCATTGATGGACAAGCTCGCTGCCCCGTCCTACGCCCTTGGTCATGCACGATCAATTGCCCAAGCCCCGGTTCCTGAGCCGGACGACCCCGCCCAACCTGTTCACCCTGATGCTGCTGGCCGGGATCTCGGCGCTGGCGATGAATGTCTTCCTGCCCAGCCTGCCCGGCATGGCGGCCCATTTCGAGACCTCGGTCGCGGTGATGGGCCTGTCG
Organism: Paracoccaceae bacterium; assembly: GCA_046541255.1. Classification (GTDB taxonomy): domain Bacteria; phylum Pseudomonadota; class Alphaproteobacteria; order Rhodobacterales; family Rhodobacteraceae; genus Rhodosalinus. The sequence goes on from JBKHDP010000008.1 coordinate 904, forward strand.
GTCGGGGTCTATCTGGGGGTCAGCGCGCTGCTGCAACTGCTGATCGGGCCGGTGTCGGACAATCTGGGCCGGCGCAAGGTGATGCTGGCCGCGCTCGTGGTATTCTGCCTGGCCACGCTGGGCTGCATCTACGCGCCATCGACCGCGATCTTCCTCGGCTTCCGGATGGTGCAGGCGGCGGCGGCGGTCTGCATGGTGCTCAGCCGGGCGGTGGTGCGCGACATGGTGCCGGGTGCGCGGGCCGGCTCGATGATCGCCTATGTCACGATGGGCATGGCGGTGGTGCCGATGATCGGCCCGGCGATCGGCGGCTGGCTGGACGAGCAATTCGGCTGGCAGGCGAATTTCTGGCTGCTCTTCGCCGCCGGCCTGCTGACGCTGGCCGTCACCTGGGCCGATCTGGGCGAGACCGCGCAGGCCAGCACCTCCACCCTGGCGCAGCAATTCCGCGAGTATCCCGAGCTGCTGACCTCGCCGCGCTTCTGGGGCTATTGCCTGGCCTCGGCGATGGGGTCGGGCGCCTTCTTCGCCTATCTCGGCGGGGCGCCCTTCGTCGGCTCGGTGGTCTACGGATTGGGCCCGGCCGAGCTGGGGCTGTATTTCGGCGCGCCCGCCATCGGCTATTTCCTCGGCAATTTCCTGTCGGGCCGCTTCTCGGTGAGGATGGGGATCAACAGGATGGTGCTCTGGGGCGTCAGCCTGACCACGCTGGGCTCGGTGCTGTCGATCCTGGTCACGCTCGCGGGACATGGCTCCGCCGCCACCTTCTTCGGCTTCATGACCTTCGTGGGCCTGGGCAACGGCCTGTCGGTGCCCAATGCCACCGCCGGGATGCTGTCGGTGCGGCCCCATCTGGCGGGCACCGCGAGCGGGCTAGGCGGGGCGATCATGATCGGCGGCGGCGCGGCGCTGTCTGCCCTTGTCGGGCTGCTGCTGGGGCCGGGCACCGGCTCCTACCCGCTGCTGGCGATCATGGCGCTGTCCTCGGCCGGGGGCATCGTGGCAATGATCCTGGTGATCCGGCGCGAAAGGCGGCTGGGCCTCTGAGCCCGCTTGGCAACCCCGCTTTGCAAAGCTAGCCTCCGCGCCGTGCTAATCCGCAAACGAAGGGGGCGCCGATGGCCACGCGCAAACTCTATGCCGGCGCCAAGCTGCGCGAGACGCGCCAGCGGCTGGGCCTGACGCAGAAGGCGTTCGCCGCCAAGCTGGGCGTGTCCCTGCCCTATCTGAACCAGATGGAGAACAACAACCGCCCGGTCTCGTCCAGCGTGCTGCTGGCGCTGGCGCAGGAGTTCGGGTTCGACGTGACCGAACTGGGCTCGGGCGAGGCGGAGCGGATGGTCTCGGACATGCGCGAGGTCTTCGCCGATCCGGTGTTTTCCGACGCCCCGCCGCTTGCCGATCTTCGGCTGACCGCCTCGAACGCGCCCGCGCTGGCCCGCGCCGTGCTGGAGCTGCACCGCGCCTATCGCCAGGCGCATGAGCGGCTGGCCTCGCTTGACGAGGCGCTGGGCCGCGAGGAAGCGCGCGCCCGCCCCTCGCCCTGGGAGGAGGTGCGCGACTTCTTCCATTATTGCGACAACTACATCGACGCGGTGGACCGTGCCGCCGAACGGTTCGGCAAGGATGGGGCGCCGGTGCACGAGATCGCCGAGGTGCGGCTGGCAGAGGCCGGGGTGACCCTTGCCCTGGGCGACGGGCCGGCGCTGCGCCGCTACGATCCGCAAGCCCGCCGGCTGGAGATCTCCGCCCGCGCCACGGCCGAGACCCGCACCTTCCAGATGCTGCTGCAACTTGCGCTGCTGACGCAGGACACGCTGCTGGAGGCCACGCTGGACCTGGCGCGCTTCCAGACCGACGCGGCCCGCTCGATTGCCAAGATCGGGCTTGCCAACTACTACGCCGGGGCGGCGATGATGCCCTATGGCGCCTTTCTCGCCGCGGCGCAGGAAACCCGGCACGACCTGGAATTGCTGGCTCATCGTTTCGGCGCATCGATCGAGCAGGTGGCGCACCGGCTGTCGACGCTTCAGCGCCCGGGCGCCAAGGGCATCCCGTTCTTCTTCGTGCGGGTGGACCAGGCCGGCACGATCACCAAGCGCCACTCCGCCACCCGGCTGCAATTCGCGCGGTTCGGCGGGGCCTGCCCGCTGTGGAACGTCCACCGCGCCTTCGAGACTCCGGGCCGCTTCCTGCGGCAACTGGCGGAGACGCCCGACGGGGTGCGCTATGTCAGCCTGGCGCTGGACGTGTCGAAACCCGGCGGCAGCTTCGGGGCGCCCACGCGGCGTTTCGCGATCGCGCTCGGCTGCGAGGTGGCCCATGCGGGGGCGCTGGTCTATGCCGACGATCTGGATGTCGGCAATGCCCGTGCCTTCGAGCCGATCGGGATTTCCTGCCGGATCTGCGAGCGGACGACATGCCACCAGCGGTCGATCCCGCCGCTGGAACGGCAATTGCGCATCGACCCTGACAATCGCGGCGTTCTCCCCTACGAAGTGGGATAGGACGCCCGCCACCTGCAAAAGGCCCGGGCCGCCTTGCCGGGTGGTCGCGGCGCCCGCGAGGGACGCCGCTCGCCTGCCTCACTCCTTCAGATAGGTATAGATTTCGTCCTTGAGCGCCCCCCGCTGCTTGCGCAGGTGCTGCTCGGCAAGCTCCTCCATCGGTTCCACGTTGGTCTCGGCCCGATGCACCGCCCGGTTGATCTCGTGATACTGGTCGGCCAGGCGCGCGAAATGCGGGTCGCTCGCCTTCAGCTCGCTGATCCGGGCAACATGCTCGGGGAATTCCTCGGCCAGTTCGTGGGGGGTGTGGGACATGCGCAGGGCTCCTTTTCGTCCATGTTCGCGCCATCCTAGGCAGGCCGGAGCCCCCGCGGCAATGATACCGATCAAGCCCGGCTCCGCGCCGCGCCCCCAGATCCTCGCCCGCCACGCGGCACCGCGCGACGAACCGCGCCGAGCGGTCGGTATCGACCGGGGGCAGAATGAAGGGCGGCCGGCCCGGCGTGCGGCCAGACGCCTGGTCGCCCAGCCGCCGCAGGCTCAGCGCCGACCATCCGGCGCGTCTGTTCCATGCAGGCGGACGGCCTGGCCCCCACGCGCAGCGTGTCACCATCGATCACGTCCAGCCGGCCGCCGGGATTGGCCGCCGCAACTGCATCGACCAGCCGAAGCAGGGCCGCAATGACAGGAACGCGTCGCGAACAAATTCTTGACATCCGGTTAACGCGCGAGAACGCATTTCGCACATCAACCGATTTCGAAAACTCCGGTTAACGCTGCACGCGCTGCCAGTCCGGGTGAATCCAGGGCGCGCGATTGTCCCGCGGCAGCGGATCGCGGCCGAGAATGTGATCGGCCATCTTCTCGCCCACCATGATCGAGGGCGCGTTCAGGTTGCCGTTCGTGATTCGCGGAAAGACCGAGCTGTCGGCCACCCGCAGCGCCGACACCCCGATCACCCGGCCCTGCGGATCCACCACCGCCTCCGGGTCGTCGGCCCGCCCCATCCGGCAGGTGCCGCAGGGGTGATAGGCGCTTTCCACATGCGCGCGGATGAAATCGTCCAGCGCCGCATCGTCCTGCACCTCCGGTCCGGGCTGGATCTCGTGGCGCAGGAAGGGCCGGAACGCCTCTTGCGCGAATATCTCGCGCGTGAGCCGGATGCAGCGGCGGAAATCCTCCCAGTCCTGGGCGTGGCTCATGTAGTTGAAGCGGATCTTCGGCGGGGCGGCCGGGTCGGCCGCTCGCAGCGTCACCACCCCGCGCGAGGGGCTGCGCATGGGCCCGACATGGGCCTGGAAACCATGCCCCTCGGCCGCCGCCCGCCCGTCATAGCGCACCGCGATCGGCAGGAAATGGAACTGGATGTCGGGATAGTCCACGCCCGCGCGCGACCGGATGAAGCCCGCGCTCTCGAACTGGTTCGAGGCACCGGGGCCGCGACCCGTGAACAGCCAGCGCGCGCCCACCCAGGCCTTTCCCGGAAGGTTCCAGTAGCGGTAGAGGCTGACGGGCTGGCTGGCCGCCATCTGGATGTAGAGCTCCAGGTGATCCTGCAGGTTGCGCCCCACGCCCGGCCGGTCGGCCCGCAGCGCGATGCCGTGAGCCGCCAGTTCCTCGGCCGGGCCGATCCCCGACAGCATGAGCAGCTTCGGCGAGTTTATCGACGAGGCCGCCAGCACCACCTCGCGCCGGGCGCGGATCACCTCCACAACGCCGCCGCGTTCGACCTCGACGCCGACGGCCCGCAGATCCTCGAAGACCACCCGCCGCGCGAAGGCCCGCAGCAGAGCGCAATTCGGCCGCCGCAGCGCCGGGCGCAGATAGGCTTGCGCCGCCGACCAGCGCCGGCCGCGCCAGATCGTGGCCTCCATCGGGCCAAAGCCCTCCTGCTTCTCGCCGTTGTAGTCCTGCGTTTCCTCGTAACCCGCCTGGCGTCCCGCCTCGACGAAGGCGCGCACCAGCGGGTTGTCGCGCCGCCCGCGGCTTACATGCAGCGGCCCGTCCGTGCCGCGCCAGGCCGGATCGCCGCCATGGCCGCCATCATGCCAGCTTTCCATCCGGCGGAAATAGGGCAGCACGTCGGCATGGCCCCAGCCCTCCGCGCCAGCCTCCTGCCAATGGTCGAAATCGCGGGCATGTCCCCGCACATAGACCATTCCATTGATGCTGGACGACCCGCCGATCACCTTGCCGCGCGGGCAGGCCAGCCGCCGCCCGCCGAGATGGGGCTCGGGTTCGGTCCGGTAGCCCCAGTCATAGCGGGCCATGTTCATCGGGTAGCTCAGCGCGCCGGGCATCTGGATGAAGGGGCCCGCATCGGACCCGCCATGCTCGATCACCAGCACCGAGGCGCCCGCCTCGCTCAGCCTGTAGGCCAGCGCACATCCGGCGCTGCCTGCGCCCACGACGACGAAATCCGCTTCCATGTCTCGGTCTTCCAGATCGGTTGAAGCCCCTCCCGCCCCCGCGGCGCGATGCAGCCGGGCGGGCGGGGCAGCGTGCCGCGGCGGCGGCTCAGAACGGCGCGTCCACGTCGCCCATCCGCACATAGACGGACTTGAGCTGCGAATAATGCTCGATCGCCGCCTTCGAGTTCTCGCGCCCGACGCCCGACAGCTTCACCCCGCCGAAGGGGACCTCCACCGGCGCGTCATTGTAGGAGTTGATGTAACAGGTGCCCGCCTCCAACCGCCCGATCACCCGATGCGCCCGGGTGAAATCGCGGGTGAAGACACCGGCCGACAGCCCGTAGCCGGTGGCGTTGGCCCGGGCGATGGCCTCGTCCTCGTCGTCGAAATCGAGCACCGCCATCACCGGGCCGAAGATCTCTTCGCGCGCGATGGTCATCTCGTCGGTCACATCGGCAAAGACGGTGGGCGCGATCCAGGCGCCCGGCCGGTCCAGCCGCGCCCCGCCATGCACCAGCCGCGCGCCTTCCGCCTTGCCGGCCTCGATATAGCGCAGCACGATGCCCAGCTGGCCCTCACTGACCATGGGGCCGAAACTGGTGGCCTCGTCCAGCGGATCGCCGATCACCGCCCGCGCCAGCCGGGCGCAGAGCCGGTCGAGAAACGCCTCCCTGATCGACCTGTGCACGAAGACCCGCGTACCATTGGAACAGACCTGCCCGGTGGAGTAGAAGTTGCCCAGGATCGCGCCGCCCACGGCATTGTCGAGATCCGCATCCTCGAAGATCAGCAAGGGCGACTTGCCGCCCAGTTCCATCGTGACATGTTTCATGCCCTCGGCCGCCGCGGCATAGACCTTGCGGCCGGTGGGCACCGAGCCCGTCAGGCTGACCTTGGCCACCCGCGGGTCGCTCACCAGCGAGGCCCCCACGGCGCCCGCGCCCTGCACCACGTTGAACAGCCCGGGCGGCGCACCGGCCTCGACCAGGATCTCGGCCACCTTCAGCGCGCAGAGCGGCGTCGTCTCCGAGGGTTTGAACACCATCGCATTGCCGCAGGCGAGCGCGGGCGCGGCTTTCCAGCACGCGATCTGGGTGGGGTAGTTCCATGCCCCGATCCCCACGCAGACCCCCAGCGGCTCCCGCATCGTATAGGCCCAGTCCCGGCCCAGCGGGATATGCTCGCCGGCAAGGCTGGCGGCGAGGCCGCCGAAATAGTCCAGCGCATCCGCGCCCGAGGTGGCATCGGCCACCAGCGTCTCCTGCAGGGGCTTGCCGGTGTCGTAGGTCTCCAGCACCGAAAGATCGCGGTTGCGTGCGCGCATGATGTCGGCGGCGCGGCGCAGCACCCGGCCACGCTCGGCGCCCGTGCGCGCGGCCCAGTCCTTCTGCGCGGCGCGGGCGCTTTCCAGCGCCTGCTCGATCACCGAAGGCGTCGCGGCATGCACGCGGGCGATCCGCTCGCCGGTGGCCGGATAGATCACGTCGATGGGCTCGCCCGTGGCATCCTCGAGCGGCTGGCCGTTCACGAAATGGCTGGCCTGGGGTTGGGTCTGAAAGGTCATGGCGTCTTCCGTTTTCCGCCTCCGACGGGCGTATTCTGGGGGGAACAATCAAGCGGGGTCAGCGGGTGGGCCCAGATGCGCGCGCAGGCAGCCGAGCACCTGCCGACTGGCCGCCGCCCCGTCCGGGGCCTCGCGCCCCAGCCCCTGCCGCAGGTAGAGCCCGTCGATCAGCGCCGCGACGGTTTCGGCCAGGTCGGGCGCGCGCGGCCCGGCCAGCGGGCGCAACGCATGGGTCAGGTTGGACCGGAGCCGGCGCTGGTAGATCCGGAGCAGGCGGTTCACGTCGTCGTTGGACTGCGCCAGAACGTAGAAATTGAGCCAGGCCGAGATCACCTCGCGGCGGAAGTTGTCGCCCGAGAAGCTGGCCCGCACGATCGCCTCGATCCGCGCCTGCGGCCCGTCCGCCATCGCCAGCGCGCCGCGCACCCCTGCCCCGTAAAGCGCCAGCACATGGCGCATCGCGGCGAGAAAGATCTGCTCCTTGCCGCCGAAATAGTGATGCGCCAGCGCGCTGGACATGCCGGCGCGGCGCGCGATCTGGGCCACCGTCACGTCGAGAGAGCCGGCCGCCCCGATCTCGTCGATCGTGGCTTTCACCAGCGCCGCGCGGCGTATAGGCTCCATTCCAAGCTTGGGCATGTCGCATCCAGGGAGTGAAGGGTCGCGCCCCGGCCTTCCGGGTTGCGTTCTCAGGCTAGCTGTTTTTTTATTGACGCGTCAATCAAGAAAACGCGTCCTAACAGGGGAGATGCCGACCATGACCATCAAGACCACGATTTCCGCGCTCGCGCTCGTGGCCGCCTCCGCCGTCCCGGCGCTGGCCGACTGCGAGACCGTGACCTTTTCGGATGTGGGCTGGACCGACATCACCGCCACCACCGCTGCCGCCACCGCCGTTCTGGAGGCTCTGGGCTATGCGACCGAGACCAAGGTGCTCTCGGTGCCCGTCACCTATGTCTCGCTGTCCAAGGGCGACGTGGACGTGTTCCTGGGCAACTGGATGCCCACGATGGAGAACGACATCGCGCCCTATCGCGAGGATGGCACGGTGGACACGGTGCGCGAGAACCTGACCGGCGCGAAATACACGCTGGCCACCAATGCCCATGGCGCGGAGCTGGGGATCGACAGTTTCGAGGAGATCGCCGAGCAGGCCGAGGCGCTCGACGGCAGGATCTACGGCATCGAACCGGGCAATGACGGCAACCGGCTGATCCTGGACATGATCGAGGCCGACGCGTTCGGCCTGTCCGGCTTCGATCTGGTGGAGAGTTCGGAACAGGGGATGCTGGCGCAGGTGGCACGCGCCACCCGCGCGGGCGATCCGATCGTCTTCCTGGGCTGGGAGCCGCACCCGATGAATGCGAATTTCGACCTCACCTACCTCACCGGCGGGGATGACTGGTTCGGCCCCGACCTGGGCGGCGCCACGGTCTATACCAACACCTCGGCGGGCTATGTCGAGGACTGCCCGAATGTGGGCCGTTTCCTCGAGAATCTCGAATTCACCCTGGCGATGGAAAACGAGATCATGGGCGCGATCCTGAATGACGGGGCCGATCCGCGCGCAGCGGCCACCGACTGGATCACCGCCAACCCGGAGGTGCTCGAGGCCTGGCTCGACGGCGTGAACACGAAGGACGGCGCGCCGGGCCTGCCCGCGGCCGAGGCCGCACTGGGACTGGACGGCTGACCGGCGCGCCCCGCCCGGCACCGGGCGGGGCGCGGCACCGCACGGGACGGGGCGTTCCCGCCCCGGCGGCACGGCAGGGCAGGCGACCCGACGAGGGAAAGGCATGGACTGGCTCACCGAGAACAAGATCCCCGTCGGGCGCGTGGCCGGCGATTTCTTCGACTGGCTGCAGGTCAATGGAGCGTGGTTCTTCAACATTCTCGCAGACCTGATGGAGGGGCTGATCGATGCCATCCTCTGGGTGCTGGAATCCCCGCACCCGCTGATCGTGGTCGCCGCCTTCACCGCCCTGACCTGGGCGCTGCAGCGCGGCTGGAAGGCGCCGCTCTTCACCGCGCTGGGCTTTCTGTTCATTCTCAACCAGGGCTACTGGAACGAGACGCTGGAAAGCGTCACGCTGGTGGCCTCGGCCAGCGTGGTCTGCATGGGGGTGGGCGTGCCGATCGGGATCGCCGCGGCGCATCGCCCCGCTCTCTATGCCTGGATCCGACCGGTGCTCGACCTGATGCAGACCCTGCCGCCCTTCGTCTACCTGATCCCGGCGATCGTGTTCTTCGGCATCGGCATGGTGCCCGGGCTGATCGCCACGGTGATCTTCGTGGTGCCCGCACCGATCCGGCTGACGCATCTCGGCATCGCCTCGACACCGATGCCTTTGCTGGAGGCCGCGCGCGCCTTCGGCGGCACCGATCGGCAGGTGCTGTGGAAAGTGGAACTGCCCTATGCCCTGCCGCAGATCATGGCCGGGCTGAACCAGACGATCATGCTGTCGCTGTCGATGGTGGTGATCGCGGCGCTGGTGGGCGCCGACGGGCTGGGCGTGCCGGTGGTGCGCGCGCTCAACCAGGTGAACACGTCTCTCGGCTTCGAGTCGGGCTTCATCATCGTGGTGGTTGCCATCATCCTCGACCGGATGCTTCGGGTGGAACGCAAATGACTGTCGCCGTCGAGTTCGACAGGGTGTCCATCGTCTTCGGCGACCGGCCGCAAATGGCTTTGCCTCTGATGGACGCCGGTCGCAGCCGCGCCGAGATCCAGGCCGAGACCGGCCAGGTGCTGGGCGTCCATGACTGCTCGCTTTCCGTCGAGACCGGCGAGATCGTGGTGCTGATGGGCCTGTCGGGCTCGGGCAAGTCCACTCTGCTGCGCGCGGTCAACGGGCTCAACCCGGTGGTGCGCGGCTGCGTGCGCGTGAACGACGGCCAGCGCATGATCGATGTCACCCATGCGGACGCGGCCACCCTGCGCCGGATGCGCCAGCGCCATGTCGCCATGGTGTTCCAGCAATTCGCCCTGCTGCCCTGGCGCAGCGTGCGCGAGAATGTCGGGCTGGGGCTGGAACTGGCGGGGCTGCCGAAAGCCGAACTCGGCGAGCGGGTGGTGCGCCAGCTGCGGCTGGTGGGCCTGTCGGACTGGGCCGACCGCAAGGTGAGCGAGTTGTCGGGCGGGATGCAGCAGCGCGTGGGCCTGGCCCGCGCCTTCGCCACGGATGCGCCGATCCTGCTCATGGACGAGCCGTTCTCGGCGCTCGATCCGCTGATCCGCACCCGGCTGCAGGACGAGTTGCTGGATCTCCAGAAGGAATTGCGGCGCACCATCATCTTCGTCAGCCACGACCTGGACGAGGCCTTCAAGATCGGCAACCGGATCGCCATCATGGAGGGCGGACGGATCGTGCAATGCGGCACTCCGCAGGAGATCTTCACCGACCCGGCCACGGGCTACGTGGCGGATTTCGTGCAGCACATGAATCCGCTGGGCGTGCTCTGCGCGCGGGATGTCATGGAGCCCGCCACCGGCGCCCCGCCCGAACGACAGGTCGGTCCCGGCGACAGCATCCAGCAGGTGATGGCCGCGATGCAGGGCCACGAGGCGCCGGTGGGCGTGGTGGAGGAAGGGCGGCTGCTGGGCAAGATCAGCCGCAACGGCATTCTCGCCCGGCTGCTCGACCCGCGCAGCTCCGGCCAGACCTGAGCGTGCTCAGTATTTCGTGGCCGGGGTCGGCGGCGTGATCGCGCGGCGCTTGAGCACCGCCTCGCGCCAGGTGATGAAGCTGACGGCCGACAGGATCAGCACACCGCCCAGCACCACCCAGGGGTCCAGCGGCTCGCCGAAGACCGCCATGCCCAGCAGCACCGCCCAGATCAGCTGCAGGAAGGTGACCGGCTGGGTCACCGTGATCGGCGCGGCCCGGAAGGCCAGCGACATGCTGTAATGCCCCGCCGTCGCGAACAGCGCCACTGTCAGCAGCACACCGATCTCCCAAAGGGTGGGCGTGATCCAGACCGCCGCGGCAAAGGGCGCCAGCCCCACCGTCACCCAGATCGACAGCATCGCCACGGTCAGCGCGGGGCCCGTCTCGTCCGACAGCACCTTGGCCATCAGGTAGGAGGTGCCGAAGATCGCCGCCGTGCCCAGCATGGCGAAATGGCCCGGATCCAGTTCGCGGAACCCGGGGCGCAGGATGATCATCGCCCCCAGCAGCGCGGCGCCCACGGCGGCGATCCGCCGGATTGCCAGCCGCTCTCCCAGGAAAAGCGCGGCGCCCACCGTCACGTAGACCGGCGCCAGATAGTTCATCGCGGTGACCTCGGCGATGGGGATGCGGGTCATGGCGTAGAACCAGAGGATCACGCCGATCGCATGCAGCAGCCCGCGCCCGGCGAACAGCCCCATCTGACGCCGGCTGGGGCGCGCCCGCATCAGCGGTCGCAGCATCGGCAGCAGGAAGACGAGCCCAAGCAGGTAGCGCAGGAACGCGGATTCGGCCGCGGGAACCCGGTCGCCCAGGTATTTCACCAGCGCCGTCACCGCGACAAAGCAGAGCCCGGTGAGAAGCATCCAGAGCGCGCCCGCCACCGGGCGACTTTCGGTCATTTCTGTCGTGCCTGTCGCCATGGCCCGCAGATGAGACCAAAGCGCGGCGGGTGGCAAGGCGAAAGCCGCGACCCCGGCGCCGGCAAGATCCTTGAGAAGGATCTTGCCAAGGAAATTCGGGAATTTCCTTGGCCTGCGCCCGGGTTCAGAGCTGGGCCATCACCTCGTCGGTGGCCTCGAAATTGGTGGTCACGCGCTGCACGTCGTCATCGTCCTCCAGCGCGTCGATCAGCTTCATCAGCTTCTGCATCCCGTCGAGATCGAGCTCGGTGGTCGTGGAGGCTTTCCAGACCAGGCGGGTTGAATCGCTCTCGCCCAGTTCCGATTCAAGCGCGGTGGCCACCTCGTTCAGATCGGTATCGGCGCACCAGATCACATGCCCGTCCTCCGAGCTTTCCACGTCCTCGGCGCCGGCCTCGATCGCAGCTTCCAGCACCCGCTCGGCGTCGCCCGCGGCGGCGGGATAGACGATCTCGCCCTTGCGCTCGAACATGAAGCCGACCGAGCCGGTCTCGCCCAGGTTGCCGCCGTTCTTGGAGAAGGTCGCGCGCACGTTCGAGGCGGTGCGGTTGCGGTTGTCGGTCATCGCCTCGACGATCACCGCGACGCCGCCGGGCCCGTAGCCCTCGTAGCGGATTTCCTCGTAATCGTCGCCATCGCCGGCCTGGGATTTCTTGATCGCCCGTTCGATCACGTCCTTGGGCACGGAGTTCGATTTCGCCTCCTTGACCGCAAGGCGCAGGCGCGGATTCTTGTCGGGGTCCGGGTCGCCCATCTTGGCCGCGACGGTGATCTCCTTGCTCAGCTTGGAAAACAGCTTGGAACGCGCGGCATCCTGCCGGTTCTTGCGATGCTGGATATTCGCCCATTTGGAATGGCCGGCCATGATCCTCTCCGCTCGGATGGTTGGAACCCGGTTCCTATAAGGCAGGGCCGTGGGGGTATTCAATCCCCGCCGCCCCCGGCACGGCCCGGAACGGCCCCGAGATGCGGCAAAATCGTTGTCACATTGACGGGTCCGTGATCTAAACCCTGCCCATGACGGGGGCAAACCCCGCGCAAGCCAACCAGGGAGGACCGAACATGACAGCGGGAAAGATGATCCGGGCGCTCGCCACCGCGGCGGCGCTGCTGGCGGCTGGCACCGCCAATGCGGACTGGGCGCCCAGGGGCACGCTGACGGTGCAGATCGGATTCGGAGCGGGCGGTTCCACCGACACGCTGGGCCGCATCATCGTCGACAAGATGAAGGAGCAGACCGGCTGGAACATCATCGCCGAGAACAAGCCCGGCGGCGGCGGCCTGGCCATGTTCACCGCGATCGCGAACCGGCCCGCCGACGGCTCGGTCGTCGGCCTGGGCGTCAGCATGCCGATTCTCGTGAACCTGGTGAATCGGCCTGACCAGATGGGGTTCGATCTCGGCAGCTTCGACTATCTGGGCACCGCAACCCGGGCCGAGGTCGCGCTCGTCGCGCGCGCCGACGCGCCCTATGACGATGTGCAGGGGCTGGTGGACTTCGCGCGCGCCGAAGGCGGCGCCGCATTGGCCTTCGATGCCAAACCGCAGGAGCTGGCGCTGCGCTACGTGGCCCGCCAGGCGGATGTGGAGTTCCAGTTCCTGTCCACCAAGGCCGGCGGCGAAGTCACCCAGCTGGTGCTGGGCGGGCAGGCCGACGCGGGATTCTTCGCGGGTGAGCATCTGCCCTTTCTCGAAAGCGGCGAGTTGAAGATGCTGGCCAGCATGAACCAGTCGCGGCATGGCTACGCCCCCGACACCCCCACCCTGCCCGAGCAGGGTTTCGACATCTATGTCGATCCGTTCTACTTCTTCGCCACCACGAAGGGCACGCCCGACGAGGCCCGCGCCGCGCTCGCCGGGGCGATCGACGACGCGCTGAGCAGCGACGAGGTGCAGCGGCTGGTCCAGAACGCGCTGAAGGCGCCGGTCCACAATGCCGGCCCCGAAGGCACCCGGAAGATGCTGGAAGAGGGCCTGGCCAACGTGGCCCAGCTGTTCGAGCAGTAGGGCGCGCAAACCGATGACCAGGCGCATATCGCGGATGTCGAGCGATCGCTGGGCCGGTCTGTTCTTCCTCGTCCTGGGCGCCGGGCTGTTCGCGGTGGTGATCCCCTGGCAGGTGGAGCAGGTGAACTATGGCTGGCTCAGGCCGCGCACCCTGCCGCTGGCGCTGTCGGTGGTGATCGGGCTGTGCGGCCTGGCGCTGCTGATCCGCCCGCCGGGCGACGCGCGGCCCGGCGCCTCGCACTGGGGCCGCGCCGTGCTGTTCGCGGGCGTTCTGGGCCTTGGGCTCGGCGGGGTATGGAGGTTCGGCTTTCTGCCGGCCGCCCCGCCGCTGGCGCTGGCGATCATGCTGCTGGCGCATGAACGACGTCCGCTCTGGCTGGTCCTTGGCGCGGGCGGCATGCCCGTGCTGATCTGGCTGGCGGTCGAGGTGTTGCTGGAGCGTCCGCTGCCGTGATCCGCACCCGCGCCATCGGACCGGAGAGGGCACGATGCCCGAGCTGAGCGTGGTTCTCGCGGGGCTGGGCGATGCGCTCGCGCCGATCAACCTGGCCTTCGTGCTGTTCGGGGTGATCCTGGGACAATTCGTGGGCGCAGTGCCCGGGATCGGGCCCGTGATGGCCACCGCGATCGCGATTCCCTTCACCTTCGCGATGGCGCCCCTGACGGGAATCGGCTTTCTTGTGGGTGTGAACAAGGGCGGGCTGGTGGGCGGCGCGATCCCGGCGGTGCTGCTGAACACGCCGGGCACGCCCGACGCCGCCGCCACCGCGCTGGACGGCTATCCGCTGGCGAAGCAGGGCAAGCCGCTCAAGGCCACCAAGATGGCGCTGTTCTCGTCCGTCACGGGCGATACGGTGAGCGACATCGTGCTCATCACCGTCTCGGCGCCGCTGGCGCTGCTGGCGCTGCGCATGGGCCCGGTCGAGGTGCTGGGGCTGATGCTGCTGGCCTTCGCGGTGATCGCGGGGCTGATGGGGCGCTCGCTGGTCAAGGGCATCCTCGCCATCGCGCTGGGGCTGCTGACGGCGATGGTGGGCACCGATCCCGAGCACGCCACGCCGCGGCTGATCTTCGGCCAGTTCGAGATCTATGACGGGCTGCCGCTGGCCCCGGTCGCGATCGGGATGCTGGCCATCGGCGAATTGTTGCGCCGGCTGACCGAAGCCACCCGCGCGGTACGGCCCGCGGTCAACCTGCCGCGCCACCAGACGCGCGCGGATCGCAGCGTCAGCTGGACCGAATACTGGGGCTGCCGCTTCACCCTGGCGCGCGGCGCGGCGATCGGCACGATTCTGGGCGCCCTGCCCGGGATCGGCTCCACCGCGGCGGCCTTCATGTCCTATGCCTCGGCGCGGCAGGCGTCGAGACAGCCGGAAAGCTTCGGCAAGGGAAACCTGCACGGGATCGCCGCGGCGGAATCGGCCAATTCCTCGGTGATGGGCGCCAACATGATCCCGATGCTGACGCTGGGCATCCCCGGCAGCGTCAGCGCCGCGCTCATCATCAGCGCCTTCATGATCCACGGGGTGCAGCCCGGCCCCTTCCTGTTCGAGCAGCAGGGCCGGCTGATCTACGGATTGTTCGGTGCGATGATCGTCGCCAACATCCTCAACCTGCTGGTCGGCCAGCTGGGGCTGCGGCTCTGGGTGCGGGTGGTCTCGGCGCCCGAAAGCTTCATCTTCGCCACGGCGCTGCTGATGTGCTTCGTGGGCGTGGCGCTGTCCTCGGGCGGGGTGTTCGGCATCGGCGTGATGCTGGTCTTCGCGCTGCTGGCCTATGTGATGACGGCCTTCGGCCTGTCGGTGGTGGTGTTCATCATCGCCTTCTTCCTGGGCCCACGGCTGGAGATCTCTCTGTCGCAGACCCTGGCGCTGCTGAACGGCGAGCCCGCCCGGCTGCTGGACCATCCCGTCGGGCTGCTGCTGATGGCGCTGGCACTGGTCACGGCGGTTCTGCTGGCCCGCCGCCGCGACCGCGACAGCGAGACCCGCTGATGCGCATCGCGCGCCACGGCGTTTTCGGATCGCACCTCCCCGGCAGAGCCGCTAACCTGCGCCCATGACGACAGAACAGGCCATCCTCTTCGCCCTTTTCCTGGCCGTGTTCGGCCTGATGCTCTGGGGCCGCTGGCGCTATGACCTCGTGGCCTTCGCCGCGTTGCTGGTGGGCGTGGTGCTGGGCGTGGTGCCGCAGGACACGGCCTTTTCCGGCTTCGGCAACCCGGCCGTCATGGTGGTGGCGCTGGTGCTGATCGTGTCGGCGGGGCTGGTCCGCTCGGGCGCGATCGGGCTCATCACCCGGACCCTGGTGGATTCGGGACGGTCGATCCATGGCCATATCGTCGTGATGGGCGGGATCGGGGCCGCCCTGTCGGGCTTCATGAACAACGTGGCGGCACTGGCGCTTCTGATGCCGGTGGACATCCAGACCGCGCGCAAGGCCCGCCGGACGCCGGCGCGTACGCTGATGCCGCTCAGCTTCGCCACGATCCTGGGCGGGATGGTCACGCTGATCGGCACGCCGCCCAACATCATCATCGCGGCGATCCGCGAGAACGAACTTGGCACCTCCTTCAGGATGTTCGATTTCGCACCCGTGGGACTTGCCGCGGCGGTGGCGGGGTTGTCCTTCATCGCGCTGCTGGGCTGGCGGCTGATCCCGCATCGCGGCGACGAGAACGCGACGGTGGGGACTCACAAGGCCTATGTGGCCGAGCTGACCGTGCCCGAAGACAGCGACCATATCGGCAAGCGGGTGCGCGACCTCTACGACGATGCGGACGAGGCCGACGTGGCGATCCTCGGCCTGATCCGCGACGGCCGGCGCCGCTTCGGCACCGCGCGCGACACAAGGCTGCGGGCCGGCGACGCGCTGGTGCTGGAGGCCAGGCCCGACGCGCTGGACGACTTCCGCAGCGCGCTTTCGCTGCGATTCACCGACACCCAGCGCGAGGACTTGCTGAAGACCGAGGGCGAGGGGCTGAGCCTGGTCGAGGTGGTGGTGCCCGAAAACGCCCGGATCACCGGCAAGACGGTGCAGGCGGTGGGCCTTGCCTGGCGGCATCACACCGTGCTGCTGGGCATCTCCCGCGAAGGACGCCGGATCACGGAACGCATGCGCAAGACGGTGATCCGCCCCGGCGACATCCTCTTGCTGCTGGCGCCCAAGGAGAACGCCACCCAGGTCGTGGAATGGCTGGGCGCGCTGCCGCTGGCCGATCGCGGTCTCACGGTGACGCAGGAAAGCAAGACATGGCTCGCCATCGGCCTGTTCGGCGCTGCGGTGCTGGCGGCGAGCACCGGGCTGCTCTACCTGCCGATCGCCCTGGGGCTGGTGGTGGTGGCCTATGTGCTGACCGGCATCCTGTCCCTGTCGGAGCTCTACAGCCACGTGGAGTGGCCGGTGGTGGTACTGCTGGGCAGCATGATCCCGCTGGGGGCCGCGCTCGACGCCGCGGGCGGTACCGCGCTGGTGGCGAACGGGCTGGTCGGGCTGACCGAGGGCTGGCCGCTCTGGGCGGTGCTGGTCGTGCTGATGGTGGTGACCATGACGCTGTCGGACATGCTCAACAACACCGCCACCGCGGTGGTGGCGGCGCCCGTGGGCATCAAGATGGGCCAGAGCCTGGACGTTTCGCCCGATGCCTTCCTGATGGCGGTGGCGGTGGGCGCGTCCTGCGCCTTCCTGACCCCGATCGGGCACAAGAACAACACCCTGATCCTTGGCCCCGGCGGCTACCGGTTCGGCGATTACTGGCGCATGGGCCTGCCGCTGGAGGCGATCGTGATCGCCGCCTCGGTTCCGATGATCATGCTGATCTGGGCGTGAGGCCGATGCCGATCTACCTCAAGGGCTTGCTGATCACCCTGTTCGGGGTGCTGACGATCGCGCCGGACACGCTGCTGATCCGGCTGATCGATGCCGATCACTGGGCGCAGGCCTTCTGGCGCAGCATCCTGTCGGGCAGCACCGTGCTGGTCTTCGTCATTGTCGTGGCGCGCGGCCGGGTGCTCGCGCCGTTCCGCGGCTTCGGCTGGGCCGCCGTGGCCTTGACCCTGGGCTTCGGCCTCGGCAACCTGCTCTTCGTCTATTCGGTCACCCATACGCTGGTGGCCAACACGCTGTTCATTTTGGCCACGATGCCGGTTTTCGCCGCGCTGATCGCGCGCTTCGTGCTGGGCGAGACGGTGGGCGCGCGCACCTGGATCACCATCGCCGTGACCCTGGGCGGGATCGGCGTGATCGCGTTCGGCAGCGCGCGGGGCGCAGGCGGCGGATCGCTGGCCGGCGACCTGGCCGCGCTGGGCGTCGCGGTGCTGATGGCCACGAATTTCTCCATCGCGCGGGTCAAGCGCGCCCGGAGCGCGGTGCCCTTCCTGGCACTGGGCACGCTGCTGAGCGGCGCAGTGGCCTGGGGCGTGGCCGGCGGCGCCGTGGCCCTGCCCCGCCAGGACTGGATCTGGATGGGCCTGATGGGACTGTGGGTGGTGCCGGTGGCCTTCATCTGCATCTCCACCGGGCCGCGCTACCTGCCGGCGGCCGATGTCAGCCTGCTGATGCTGCTGGAGGCAGTGTTCGGGCCGCTGCTGGTCTGGGCGGTGCTGGGAGAATGGCCCGGCGGCTGGACGCTGGCGGGCGGCGCCATCGTGCTGGGGGCGCTCGCGGTGTCGAACCTGGTGCTGCTGGCGGGCAGCGGCAGGGCGCGCCGCGCGGCAATCTGAGACCACGGCCCATTGTCGCGCGGCGCAGGCCGGGGGCCAGCCCCCGGACCCCCGGGATATTTCACCCAAGAAGAAGCGGCGGCCGGTGCGCTGAGGTCAGAGCGGCCAGATCAGCGGGATCACCAGTGCCGAAAGCACCCCCATGGACAGGTTGAGCGGGATGCCCACCTTCATGAAATCGGTGAAGCGGTAGCCGCCCGGCCCGTAGACCAGCGTGTTGGTCTGATAGCCGATCGGCGTGGCGAAACTGCAAGAGGCGGCGACCATCACCGCCACCACCAGCGGGCGCGGGTCGATCCCCATGGCCTCGGCCAGGCCGATGGCGATGGGCGTGACCACCACCGCCACCGCGTTGTTGGAGACCAGCTCGGTCAGCACCGAGGTCAGCAGGTAGACCGCCCAGATCACCAGCGGGCCGGGCAATCCCGCCAGCTGCGGCGCCGCCGCCTGCACGATCAGCGCCACCGCGCCCGAGGCCTCGAGCGCCGCGCCGATCGCCAGCATGGCGAAGATCAGCGCCAGCAGCCGGCCATCGACGAAGGAAAACGCCTCCTCGGCATCGATGCATCGGGTGACCAGCACCAGCGCCACCGCCAGCACCGCCAGCAGGAAGATCGGCGCCACCCCGAAGGCTGCGAGCCCGACGATTCCCAGGAGGGCCGCCAGCGCCAGCGGCGCGTGACCGCGGCGGAAGGCGCGCGCCGAAGGGTGCGAGACATCCACGAGCTCCATGTCGGCGGCGAGGCGCTGGATGTCCTCGGGCGCGCCTTCCAGCAGCAGGGTGTCGCCGACCCGCACCACCAGCTCGTCGAGCTGGCGGCCGATATTCTGGTTTCGCCGGTGCACCGCCAGCGGGTAGACCCCGTAGCGGCGGCGCAGCCGCAGGCTGCCCAGCCGGCGGCCCACCATCCGGCACCCGGGCGTGATCAGCACCTCCACCGTGGTGGTCTCGCGCGCCGAGATCTGGTCCACCCGCTTGAGCGACTTGTTGCGCTGCAGGCTGAGCAGCTCGGTCATCTGGGTGCGCAGCACCACCCGGTCGCCCACTTGCAGCGTCACCCCCTGCAGGTTGCGGCGCAGCGATTCGTCGCCCCGCACCACGTCGACCAGCCGCACGCCTTCGCGCTTGAAGAGCTGTACGCCCAGCACCTCGCGGCCGACCAGATTGCTTTCGGGCGGGATCACCGCCTCGGTGAAGAACTTCATCCGGCTCTTGTCGGAGAGCAGGTTGGCCATGCTCTGGCGTTCGGGCAGCAGGCGCGGGCCGATGAACCTCAGGTAGAGCATCCCCCAGCCGACCAGGACGAGGCCCAGCGGCGTGACCTCGAAGATGCTGAAGGGGGCAAGCCCCTGGCCGCGCGCCACCCCGTCCACCAGCAGGTTGGTGGAGGTGCCGATCAGCGTCAGCGTGCCGCCCATGATCGCGGCGTAACTGAGCGGGATCAGCAGCTTGCTGGGCGCGATGCCCATCGAGCGGGCCAGTTGCACGAAGACCGGGATCATCACCACCACCACCGGCGTGTTCGACACCAGAGCCGAGGCGACCAGCGCGAAGGCCAGCAGCATCCCGATCGCCAGGCGCGGGCGGGCGGCGACATGGCGGTCGGCCAGCGCGGTGAAGGCATCCAGCGCGCCGGTCCGTACCAGCGCCCCCATCACGATGAACATCGCGGCGATGGTCCATGGCGCCGGGTTGGCCAGCACCGCCAGCCCCGCCGCGTAGGGCAGCACCCCGAGCGCCAGCAGCACCGCCACCCCGGCGATGGCCACCACCTCGGTGGGATAGACCTCGCGCACGAACAGCGCGAACATCACGCCCACCACCGCCAGCGCCGTGACGGCCTCTGCCAGGGGGCCCAGATCCAGCAAGTCCATCACCGGCACGCTCCGCTATCAGGTCCGCGGGGCAGTGTCGGGGATCGGCGGCAGCGGGGCAAGCCCGCCGCGCGGGCGCGGCTGCACCAGCACCAGTCCCGCCATGATCAGCCCCAGCGATGCCCAGATCCAGGGCGAATAGCTCTCGCCCAGCAGGAGCCTTGCCCAGAGGATGCCGAAGGCCGTGACGAGATAGCTGACCTGCGCGGCGAAGACCGAGCCCGCCCGCCCCACCAGCCAGACATAGCCGGCATAGACGCTGGCATGGATCAACGCGGAGGCCACCAGGGCGATATCGGGCGCGCCCCACTCCGCCGGAGCGGGCGGCGCGATCCACTGGCCGGTGGCGAGTGCGAGCGGCGCGGCAAGCCCCATGCCCACCAGCGAGGCGCCGAAAAGCAGCTGGATCGGGTCCAACCCGGCCGTGCCCCATTTCGCGACCACGTTGCCTTCGAGCCCGTAGAAGAACGGCGCGATCAGCGCCACCGGGATCCAGGCCACCATGGCGCGGTCGGGCAGGCTGGCCTCGGGCGCGACCAGCAGCACCACGCCCATGAGCCCCGCAGCCAGCCCGGCCAACCGCCTTGCGCTGAACCGGTCGATCCCCAGCCCCAGCGCGATGGGAAAGGCGAAGATCGGCACCAGCGACAACAGGATCGACAGCACGCCCGAGGGCAGATGCACCGCCGCCTGGTAGCTGGCCGAATTTGGCAGCACGGTGCCGATCAGCGCGATCAGGAGGTAAAGCCGCATGTGGCGGGCCGAGACCGGCAGGCCCCTGCCCCGCAGCGCGTTCAGCAGGCCCAGCGCCGCCGCCCCGATCGCCAGTTGCCAGAACACCAGCCCGAAATGACGATAGCCCTCCGACACCGCGATCTTGGCCAGCGGCTGGGTCATGCCCCAGCCCGCGCCCAGCACCGCCAACAGGGCGATCAGCCCTGCCGGGTTGGCGCGCCTCATGGCAGCGCCTCGTCCAGCCGGCCGCCTTCGCGCACCATCCGCACCCGCGTGGCGGCACCGGTGCGGTCGTCGGTCTCGACATAGAGGCCCGACAGGGTGGCCTCGCCCTCGGCCGGGGTGAAGCGGCCCTTGGCCATGCCGGTGACGAAGCGCCGCATCGGCTCTTCCTTCTGCATCCCGATGACCGAGTTGTAATCCCCGCACATCCCCGCATCGGACTGGAAGGCGGTGCCGCCGGGCAGGATCTGCGCATCGGCGGTGGGGATATGGGTATGGGTGCCCACCACCACGCTGGCGCGCCCGTCACAGAAATGGCCCATCCCCATCTTCTCGGAGGTGGCCTCGCAATGCATGTCGATCAACGCGGCCTGCACCATGCCGCCGCGCGGATGGGCGCGCAGCACCGCATCCACCGCCGAGAACGGATCGTCGAACTGCCGGTTCATGAAGACCCGGCCCAGCGCCTGCGCCACCAGTACCTTCTGCCCGCCACGGGCCTGAAAGACCCGCGCGCCCTTGCCCGGTGCGGCCTTGGCGAAGTTGAGCGGCCGCAACACGCGCGGCTCCTGCTCGATGAAGGACAGCATGTCCTTCTGGTCGAAGGCATGATCGCCCAGGGTGATGCAATCGGCCCCCGCCTCGAGCAGGGCCTTGGCATGGGGGCCGGTCAGCCCCGCGCCATGGCTGGCATTCTCGCCATTCACCACCACGAAATCCAGCCGCCACGCCTCGCGCAGCTTCGGCAGCCGCTCGGTCACCGCCTTGCGGCCGGCCCGGCCCATCACGTCGCCAAGAAAAAGCAGTTTCATGCGCATGGCCTAGGGCGGTTGAGGCGGTTCGGCAAGGGACAAGCGCGGGCGCCCGCGTCAGAAGCGGAGCACGCCGCGTTCGGTCACCACCATGTCGAGCGGCTGGTCGGTGGGTTCCAGCGGAAGCGAGTCGGCCTGCTGCGCGGCGAAGGCGAAACCGATCGCGAGCACCGGGCGACGGGCGCGCAGCCGCTCCAGCGTCCGGTCATAGAAGCCGCCGCCATAGCCCAGCCGGCCGCCGCGGGCGTCGAAGGCCACCAGCGGCACGATCAGGATTTCGGGCTCCATCAGCCGCTCGACCGCCGGCACCCGCGCGCCGAACGGGCCGTCGACCAGCGCGCAACCGGGTTCCCAGCGCGCGAACACCAGCGGCTGGCCCGGACCGCGGATCACCGGCACGCCGACCGGGCCATGGGCTGCGGCCTCCGCCATGGCCGGGCGGGGATCGATCTCGGTGCGGATCGGCAGGAAGCCCGCCAGCGCCACGCCGCGATGCCCCGCCAGCACCGCCGACAGATGCGCCGCAGCGCCAGGAGGCTGCGCGGCATGCGCCTCGGCGCGGCGGGCAAAGGCGGCCTTGCGGGCCTCTGCTTTCACTTTCGCAATATCCGTCACAGCAAGACCACCCCTGCGAGCCAAAGAAATGCGAAAAACCCGACAACGTCGGTCACCGTGGTCACGAAGGCGCCGGAGGCAAGCGCCGGGTCCACCCCGGCGCGTTCCAGTATCACCGGGATCACCGTTCCCGCGAAACCCGCCACCACAAGGTTGATCACCATGGCCGCCGCGATCACCACGCCCAGCAGCGGCGTGCCGAACCAGATCACCCCCACGGCTCCCATCACCACGGCGAAGAGAACACCGTTGATCAGCCCCACGATGCATTCGCGCCGGATCACGCGCCAGACATTCGATCCGGTCAGGTCGCGCGTGGCGATGGCGCGCACCGCCACCGTCAGCGACTGGGTGCCCGCATTGCCGCCCATCGAGGCGACGATGGGCATCAGCACCGCCAGCGCCACGAATTGCGCGATGGTCTCCTCGAACTGGGCGATCACCAGCGAGGCGAGGATGGCAGTGACAAGGTTCACCGCCAGCCAGGGAAAACGCGCTTTCGTGGTGTCGAGGATCCGGGCGTTGAGGCTCTCGCCCTCGCCCACGCCGGCAAGCCGCAGGATGTCTTCCTCGTGTTCCTCGTCCAGCACGGCCATGGCGTCGTCGATGGTGATCATCCCGACAAGACGCCCGTTCTCGTCCACCACCGGGGCCGAGATCAGGTGATACTGGTTGAAGGCATAGGCCACATCGGCCTCGGGCTGGGTCGCGGGGATGACGCGGAACATGTCCTCCACCAGGTCCTTCAGCGGCACGTCGCGGCGCGAGGACATGATCTTGCCCAGCGTCACGTTGCCCACCGGACGCAACCGCGGATCCACCAGGATGACATGGTAGAACTGTTCGGGCAGATGCTCGCGCTCGCGCATGAAGTCGATCGCCGCGCCCACATTCCAATGCTCGGGCGCCATCACCACCTCGCGCTGCATCAGCCGCCCGGCCGAATATTCCGGGTAGGTCAGCGATTGCTGCACCGCGACCCGGTCTGACAAGGGCAGCGCGGACAGGATCGCCGCCTGCTGGGGCTCTTCGAGATCCTCCAGCAGATCCACCACGTCGTCGCTGTCGAGATCGCGCACCGCTTCGGCCAGCACCTCGGGGCGCAGAAAGCCGATGATCTCCTCGCGGATCGTCTCGTCCAGTTCCGACAGGATCTCGCCACCGATCCCGTCCCCCGCCAGATCCACGAAGCGGTGCCGGTCGAAGGGGTTGATCTGCTCCAGCAGGTCGGCGATGTCGGCCGCGTGCAGCGGCGCCATCAGCTCCAGCAGGGCGTCCCGGTCCTGCGAGTCCAGAACATCCAGGATCGCCGCAACCGTCCTGCGGTCGAGCGCGTAGGCATCGTCCTCGGTCTCGGCGTCCTGGGTGGAGCGGTCGGTCTGGTCGGTCATGGCGGGCCCCGTCTGTCGACGGGTCGGACCATAGAACAGCGTCGTGAAAAGAAACAGACCGGAACCAGCCGGCTGCTCTGGCCCCGGCGTGGCGCTAGCAGCCGTCCCGGCCCAGCACCAGGACCCAGTGATCGCGCTCGGAGCGGGCGAGCCCGAAGGCCTCCGCCTGCCGCGCGAGCAGGTTGCGGCGATGCCCGGCGGAGGCCATCCAGGATGCCAATGCCTCTGCCAGGTCGCGCTGGCCGCGCGCGATGTTCTCGGCCACGAAGCAGAACCCGAAGCCCTCGGCGCGGACCCGCTCGGCCACCGTGTCCCCGCCCGGCCCCTGATGTGCGAAGAAGCCGTCGCGCGCCATCGCGTCGGCATGGGTCTCGGCCGCGCGCTGCAATGCCGGATCGGCGCGCAGCGGCTCGCGCCCGGCCTCCATCCGCAGCGCGTTGATCGCGATCGAGGCAGCGGGCACCGGATCGGAGGCGGAAAGTGCCGACAGGGGCGCCGCGATCAGCAGCGCCAGCAGCACGCCCGCGCGCCGCGCCACGGCCGGCCCGATGCCTGCCCGCAACCGAGGCCCAAGCCTTTCAGCCGGTTGTGGCAACAGGACGGCGCGCGCGCCGATCGTTGTCATTTCAGATGGTTGCAGATTTTCGTTCATCCCTCGTGCCCGCCACGGAGCGCCGCTCCGAGCAGGCGCAATGCCGCATCATGCACCGCCGGGCATCCGGCGGCAAGCACCTGCCCCCCGGCATGAGCCGGACCGCCCTCCCACGAGGTGACGATCCCGCCGGCGGCCTCGATCACCGCGATCGGAGCGTGAATGTCATAGGGGTTGAGCCCGGCCTCGATCACAAGGTCGATCTGGCCCGCGGCCAGCAGCGCGTAAGCGTAGCAATCCATTCCGTAGCGCACCAGCTGCACCTCGCGGGCGACAGCCTCGAAGGACAGCCGCTCCTGCGGGGTGCCGATCTCGGGGAAGGTGCTCGCCAGCAGCGCCGCCGAAAGCCCCGGGGCGCTGCGCGTGCCCAGCGCCCTGCCGCCAAGCGGACCGTGCATCCGGGCGGTGCCGAAACCGCCATAGAACCGTTCCTGCGTGTAGGGCTGGTCGATCACGCCGTAAAGCGGGCCGTCCGGCCCCGACAGCGCGATCAGCACGCCCCAGGTCGGGGCGCCGCAGATGAAGGCGCGGGTGCCGTCGATCGGGTCCAGCACCCAGGTCAGTCCGCTGCTTCCCTCCTGATGCCCGAATTCCTCGCCCAGCACGCCATCCCGCGGGCGGCGCCGCGCCAGCAGGTCGCGCATCGCCTGTTCGGCCGCGCGATCCGCCTCGGTCACCGGGTCGAACCCGTCGGCGAGCTTGGTTCGGGTATCGAGAGCACGCCCCCGGAAGAAGGGCAGGATCGCGCTGCGCGCCGCATCGGCGAGCGCGTCGGCCGTGGCGATGATCTCGGCGCGCTCCGCCTCGTCCAGCCGCATCACGCGCCGATCCGCCGCCCGGCCCGGCTCAGGCGACGTCGCTCAGCACCCGCGCCAGTTCGAACAGGCGCCTGCGCTGATTCTCGGGGATGGCATAGTAGGAGCGCACGAGATCCAGCGCCTCCTTGTTGCCCATCAGGTCGACCGGGGCCCCGGCCGCGGTGGCCGGTTCGGAGACCGCGCCTTCAAGCCCCTCGAAGAAGAAGTTGATCGGCACCTCCAGCGCGTCCGAGATGTCCCACAGCCGGGACGCGCTCACACGATTGGCGCCGGTTTCGTATTTCTGGATCTGCTGGAACTTTATTCCGACGCGTTCGGCCAGCTGCTGCTGGGTCATTCCGACAAGCCAGCGGCGGTGCCGGATGCGTCGCCCCACATGAACGTCCACAGGATGCGTCATACCACTGCTCCCTACTCTTGACCGACCACTCGAAGACCGGGCCTCACGCCTGAAACGGATACTGCCTCGGTTACAGCCATGCCGCGAGCCCGTTCCTTACCGATTCCCGCATTCGTGGCAAGCTGTCGCATGTTTCGAATATGCGCGATGGTTAACAGAAATCGAACCGAAAGGAGTCGAATATTTCAAGTGCCGTAGGGTCAACCTTGACTCATGTTGCGCCATGACCCTTTGTTTGCGGCCGTAATTTCCTGCGCCCATATCTCGGACCGTGGAGGGAACATGCGCGCCTTTCAGGTTTCCGAAATCGGCAGTCCGGCCGGGCTGGCCGAAATCGCCCGCCCGGAACCGGCCCGTGGCGAGGTGCTTTTGCGGATCGAGGCCTGCGGGCTCAACTTCGCGGATCTTCTGATGGAGAAGGGCACCTACCAGGACACCCCGGAGGCACCCTTCACCCTCGGGATGGAAGTCGCCGGCACGGTCGAGGCCGCCGGCCCGGACACCCAGGCCCCTGCCCCCGGCACGCGGGTGGCCATATTCGGCGGCCAGGGCGGGCTGGCCGAGTTCGGCGTCTTCCCGGCCGGGCGCTGCGTTCCCCTGCCCGATGCGATGCCCGCCGAACACGCGGCCGCATTTCCGGTCGCCTACGGGACAAGCCATGTCGCGCTCGACCACCGCGCCCGGCTGCAACCCGGCGAGACGCTTCTGGTACTGGGCGCGGCGGGCGGTGTCGGCCTGACCGCGGTCGAGATCGGCAAGCTGATGGGCGCGCGGGTGATCGCATGCGCCCGCGGCGCCGACAAGCTGGACGTGGCCGCCCGGGCCGGGGCCGATCACCTGATCGACGCGGCCACGGCCGATCTGCGCGCGGAAATCCGGGCCCTTGGCGGCGCGGACGTGGTCTATGATCCGGTGGGAGGCGAACAGTTCGAGGCCGCCTTTCGTGCCTGCCGCCCGGAGGCGCGCATCCTGACCATCGGCTTCGCCAGCGGCGAGGTGCCGCAGATCAGGGCCAACCACCTGCTGGTCAAGAACATCTCGGTTCTGGGCCTGTACTGGGGCGGCTATCTGAAGTTCCGCCCCGAGGTCGTCACCGACAGCCTTGCCCGGCTCATGACATGGTATGCCGAAGGCCGGATCCGCCCGCATGTGAGCCATGTTCTGCCACTCGAACGCGCGGCGGAAGGGCTCGAATTGCTGCGCGCGCGCCGCTCCACCGGCAAGGTGGTGATCTCGATGTGTTGAAAGCGCGCGAAATCGGTCGGGCGACGCCTGGGAAAAGCTTGAAAACCGGCGGTCGGCTGCCAATATTCCGCTAGTGGGTTGGCCCGCAGGTATCGGGCCTGCCCGGTTGAACAGGGTCAACCGAAAGGTTTCATAGTCGGAGGCTGAACAGGACATGGCTGAATACAACACGATCCGGACGGCGGCGGGCGCCCGCGCATCCGAGATTGACGCGGGTCTGCGCGCCCACATGAACAAGGTCTACGGCACGATGTCCGTGGGCATGCTCATCACGGCGGGCGCGGCCTGGGCGATTTCGGGCTTGGCGACGGCGAACGATCCGGCCACGGCGGCCGCGCAGCTTCCGAACGGCACGATGCTGTCGGATCTCGGGGCCGCGATCTACCTGTCGCCTCTGCGCTGGGTCATCATGCTGCTGCCGCTGGCCTTCATCTTCTTCGGCTGGGGCGCGCTGATGCGCCGGGCCTCGGCGGCCGGGGTGCAGCTGGGCTTCTTCGCCTTCGCCGTGGCGATCGGCCTGTCGCTCAGTTCGATCTTCCTGGTCTTCACCAGTTTCTCCATCGTGCAGACCTTCCTTGTGACCGCCATCGCCTTCGCGGGGCTGTCGCTCTGGGGGTACACGACGAAGCGGGATCTTTCGGGCTGGGGGTCGTTCCTGATCATGGGCGTGATCGGCCTGATCGTGGCGATGATCATCAACATCTTCCTGGCCAGCCCGGCGATGATGTTCGCGATCTCGGCGATCGGTGTGCTGATCTTCGCGGGGCTGACCGCGTTCCACACCCAGGAGATCAAGAGCAACTATGTCGCGCATGCCGCGCATGGCGATCAGGAATGGCTGGACAAGGCCGCCTACGACGGCGCGCTGGCGCTCTACATCAGCTTCCTGAACATGTTCCAGTTCCTGCTGATGTTCATGGGACAGCAGGAATGACGGCATCCGCCACCTGACACGAGCAAGGGCCGGCCCCGTGGGGACCGGCCCTTTTTCATGGCCGGATCCGCGCGGGCGGCGCCTAGACCGCAACGTGGAACAGCCGCCCCACTGCCGCGGTCACACTCATCGCCAGAGCCCCCCAGAACAGAACTCGCAGCACGGCGCGCCCCAAGGGCGCCCCGCCCGACCACGCGCCCAGCGCCCCCAGTAGCACCAGCGCCACCAACGAGACCAGCGCCACCGCGGGAATGCCGCCGAACAGCGCGGCCCCGGCCAGCGGCAGCGCCGCGCCGCCGGCAAAGCTGACCGCCGAGGCCCAGGCCGCCTGGAACGGCCGGGCCGAGGCGACCGGGCTGAGGCCCAGCTCCTCGCGGGCATGGGCATCGAGCGCGTCATGCTCGGTCATCTGGCGCGCCACCTTCAGCGCAAGCCCTTCCGAGACGCCGCGCGCCGCCAGACCGTCGGCCAGTTCCTCCAGCTCGTAATCCGGATCATCCGCCAGGGCACGGCGCTCGCGCTCCAGGTCGGCCGCCTCGGAATCGGCCTGCGCGGCCACCGAGACATATTCGCCCGACGCCATCGAGAACGCGCCGGCGGTCAGCCCGGCAAGTCCGGTCAGCAGCACGGTGGAAGGCGCCATGCCCGCCGCCATCACCCCCACCAGCAGGCTGGCGGTGGACACGATCCCGTCATTGGCGCCCAGCACGGCCGCGCGCAGCCAGCCGGTGCGCGTGACGTAATGGCCCTCCTTCGGCATGGCCGCTGCTCCTGAAAGTCACTTGCAGACCCCCGGACATGAAAAGGGCCACGCGCGATGCGTGGCCCAAGCCGTGCCCGAGAGGACAGGTCAGATCACTTGATCTTGCCTTCCTTGTACTCGACATGCTTGCGCACAACCGGGTCGTACTTCCGGATGGTCATCTTTTCGGTCATGGTGCGGGCGTTCTTCTTGGTCACGTAGAAATGGCCCGTGCCCGCGGTCGAGTTCAGGCGGATCTTGATGGTGGTCGGCTTCGCCATGTGTCGTCTCCTGCACCGGAGGCCCCGCGGGCGCCCCGTGAAATCCTTGAGGCCTGCCTTTTACCGGCCCGCCCCGTCGTGTCAACCGGGATTCGGCCGCAGGCCATGCGCGGAGGGCCTGTAAGCCGGATTCTGTCCGGGGACGGCACGCCGCCCCCTGGATGACCATTCGTCTGGACGCGAGGTTGCCCCCGCGCCTCGAGCTGCCAACCCGGATCCCTGGGCCGAAGCTGCCCTGCGGCCCGAAGACCGCGCGGGATCCCTATTCGGCATTGCTCCCGGTGGGGCTTGCCGTGCGAAGGCCGTTGCCGGCCTCCCGGTGGGCTCTTACCCCACCGTTTCACCCTGGCCCCGGCCGCAACCGGGGTGGACTGTTCTCTGTGGCGCTTTCCGTCGGGTTGCCCCGCCCGGGCGTTACCCGGCACCGTCGCTTCATGGAGTCCGGACTTTCCTCGGCCCTTGCAGGCCGCGGCCATCCAGCCCTCCGCGCGTGTCCGAGGTAGGGGTTCGGGCCGCCCGCGTCAATCGCGCCCGCGTGGCGCAAGGCAGATTTCCAGACCGCCTCAGCCCCGCACCGGCCAGCGCCGGGCCAGCCCGGCCGCCAGCGCCGAATCCTCGGGCGTCAGCGGCCCCTCCGCGCCGGGGCGGAAACGGTCGCGGAACGCCTGGAGCAGCATCGCCTCGCCGCCCCGGGGACAGCGATAGCCGAAGCGTGCCGCATCGCGCAGGAAGGCGCCCCCCTCGGCGGGGTCGGGCCAGACCGACAGGCCGGCGCGCGCCAGCCCGCGCCAGTCGAAGCGCGGGCCCGGATCGATCTTTCGGCCCGGCGCCATGTCGGCATGGCCGATCACCCGTTCCGGCGGAATCTCCCAGCGCGAAAGAACCCCGCGCAGGAGCGTTTCCAGCGCCGCCATCTGTGCCACGGGAAAGGGATGATCGCCGCGATTGGCCAGTTCGATCCCGATGGAGCGCGAATTCACGTCGGTAACGCCGCCCCAGGCGCCCGCGCCGGCGTGCCAGGCCCGCCGTGCCTCGTCGACCAGGTGCCAGACCTCGCCCCGCAGGCCCACCAGGTAATGCGCCGAAACTTCGGCCCCCGGATCGCAGAGCCGTGCCAGCGCCGCCTCGGCATCCGCCATCGCGGTGTAATGCAGCACCACCAGGTCGGGGCGCGCGCCGTCGCGCCTTGGCCCGTGATTTGGCGAAGGATGCCAGCCCGGCCGCGCCGCGCAACCCGGCGTGGACATGGGGCTAGCCCTGCACCGCCCGACGGAACGGTGCCGGATCCCAGTCGCAGGCATAGCCGTCGCCATCCGGGTCGAGCCCGAGGCGATCGCGCTCGGGCCCGCCGCGGCGCAGGAATTCCCTCTGCGCCAGGTCGGACGAGGCGAATTGCGCGCAGGCCCGCCGCTGCCGCTCGGCCTTGTTGAAGCCCGGCCGGCGGTAGATCTGCTGCCCCACCGGGTTGGAGGTCTGCAACGCGTAGCGCACGATATTGGGGCTGCCTTCGGCAGTGCGCGGCGGCAGCGGGGCGGGCTCGATGACCTGGTATTGCGCCTGCGCGCGTGCCAGCCGCTCGGCATCGCTCTCGATGTCGCGCCGCTCGGAGACCGCCTCGAAATCGTTCTCGTCCGACAGATCGGGCGTGTCCGTCGCGCCCGACTCCTCGGTCTGCTCCGGCCGCAGCGCGGCTGCGGCGATCTCCTCGATCGAGCCGGGCTCGGCGGTCGCCTCGTCCGTGTCCCCCTGGGCCGCGTCGCCGGGGATCGCCCGGCCGAGCGGTGCGGAAGAGCGCACGGTCTCGGAGGCTTCC